>NZ_QKOB01000003.1:0-300000 GCF_003226535.1 Meiothermus sp. Pnk-1
GTCGCACTCGGGCGAAAGCTCGAGTGAGGATTGAAACGCCCAGCGCCTCTTTCGCCGCCGGTAGGCGGGGTGGCGCGTCAGCGCTCTGTCCCAACAGGGGATCGCCCCAATTGGGGGCGGGTCGGGCTTCCTCAGCCCGACCCAGCCCGCTATATCGTTCGCAGTGGCCTAGCGCGGCGTCCCCACCCCCGGGCCTAAGGCGAGGGGCTTGTCGAGCCTCAGCCAGATCATCTCGTTGTCGTCTTTGACGTTCTGGCCGCGCCCGCCGGTGCCGGGGTAGTTGTTGTCGTTGAGGACCAGCAGCGTCCTCGCATCCAGCACCAGCACGTCCTCGATGGTCACGAAGGGGAAGCGGAAGACCCCACCCTTGGTGTAGGGGGTCAGGTTGGCGGGATCGGCGATGTTGAGCAGGTCCGCCACCAGCTCTTTGGCGAAGAAGCCCTGGGCGTCCTTCCGGCTCAGGTCGACCTTGTAGATGCGCTTGAACTGCGCCGCCTCTCCGGTGGCCTGGTCGCGCTCGATGACCAGGTACTCGTTGTCATTGACCACGGTGAAATCGCCGATGGAGTTGGTAGGGGCCTCGAGCCGGTAATAACCCAGCAGCCGGGTGAACCGCTGGCTGGCCAGGTCGAACTCGTGGATCCGCAGGCTGCCCGCCGGGTCACCGGCCACGGTCTTCTCCAGCAGGGCATAGAGCTTGGTCTTACCCGGGTTGATGGCCAGGCCCTCGTACCCACCCGAGGAGGGCAGGTTGGCCAGGCTCATCTGGCCGGGCTGGGGGCTGGCGGCCAGGAGCGCAGGGTGCTGCGGCGAGCGCACCAGGTCCTTGGCCGGATCCTTGCCCGGGGCGAAGTCGGGGGTGGGGTAGGGGGGCTCGAGCAGCTTTCCGCTGGCGTCGAAGTGCAGCAGGAAGGGCCCGAATTCGTCCCCGATCCACAGCGTGCCGTCCTGGGCGATCACGAAGGACTCGATGTCGAAATCGAAACCGGTGAGGTTGCGCTCGGGGGTGAACTCGTTGACGATGAAGAAGGGAATTTTCTTGTCGGGGTCACGCAGTTGGATGAAACTATCCACCCGCACGGTGCCGCTGCCCCCTTGGGGGGTCTTGGGATCGGGGGTGATCTGGTAAATGCGCAGCAGATAGTCCGGGCTGTTGTACTTGGCGCCGTAGCCGTTGTCGGGCATTACCCAGTAGGCGCCGCGGGTGCCGGGGGCGAACTGGATGGCGCTGAAGCCCTGCACTGGCTGGCTCGGGTAGGGGGGGCTGGCCTTCTTGCTGCCGTCGGCGTTGAACTGCCCCGAGGCGGGGCCGGGGGCAAAGGTATCGGCGGGCAACACAGCGTAGCCCACCAGCTCGGTCCGGGGGACCGACTGGGTGAGGCCCAGACCCAGTGCCATCGCGAGCAGAGCCAAGGTTTTGTTCATCACTATCCTCCGGCACCCAGTCTGGAGGCGGAGTGTCAGCGAAGTTTTTCCGGGGCGCTTGAAGCCCCGGCGAGGGGTGTACTACCTTGGGCCTCGAGGAGGCACGGACGTGTTCAGGATCCTGTGTTGGGCCTGCGGCCTGATCCTGGTTCTCGCGGCCTGTGTGCCAAACCGTTACCAGGCGACAGACCTGATCATCTCCCATCGCTATGCCCTGCTGGTTACCGACGGGGTTCTCCTCTATCAGTGGGAGGAGGGGACGGTGGAGAAGACCGAGCTGCGCTTCCCGCCGGACTCCCCCTTCCGGCCCCGAAGCCTGCAAGAGTTCGCCGAGCGCCTGCGCGCTCAGCTCGAGGCCCGGGGCTTTGCGCTGCGGTGTTTCACCCACAACCCGTTCCCCATTCTGGGCGGCCCGCAGTACACCCTGCGCCTGGCTCGAGGGGCCGAGGGGGTGGGGATCCACCTCAAACCCCTGGAGCCGGTGGACACCTACCGGGTAGAGGTCGCCCCCGCCGACCCCGACCCTCCCCTGAGCTGCCCGGCCCGCTGAGCGCGGGGGGGGGCAAACCCCAACACCCCGCCCCGTAAGGCGCGGTCATGGCGAGGGCGGCTTTTCCATGAAAAACAAGCCGGGGCAGCCCCCGTCAGGCTAGGGGCTTCCCCTCCTGTCCCACGGCTTGGGCGCCACACGAACTCCCTCCTGCGCCGCTGTGCGCATTTGCTTTTTTAACAGGATAGAACACCGCTTCCCGGCAGTTGCGAAATGCCCAGACGTCGCCTATTGCGTTTAGAGCCGGGTTTTGATATAAAAACTCAACGCACAACCGAAACCATCCGAACTTCGCTGTCTATGAATTCCCGTGACCGCCTGCAGCGCATCCTCGAGCTCATCAATCGCCATGGCACCCTTACCAATGCCGCCCTGGCCCGCGCCCTCGAGGTTTCCACCATGACCGTGCGGCGGGATCTGGATGTGCTGGAGCGCCAGGGATACCTCCGCCGGGTGCACGGCGGAGCGCGAATGGTGGACGAGCTGGACGTGGGATACGGGCTGCGCCAGGGGCGCAACATAGGGGCCAAGCGGCGCATCGGGGCGCGGGCAGCCGAGTTCGTACAGAACGGAGAGACCATCTATCTCGACGCCGGCACCACCGCCATGGAGGTGGCCCGAGCCCTCAAGCGCCGCGCTCTCAACGGGGTCCGCGTGGTGACTCACGCGGTCAACATCGCCGCCGAACTCTCCGGCAGCCCCGACTTGGGGGTGCTGCAGGTAGGGGGCGAGCTGTTCTTGCAAACCTACTCGGCTACCGGGCCGCTTGCGCTCGAGACCATCCGCCGCTTCAGCTTTGACCGGCTGTTCCTCGCGGCGCAGGGGGTGGATCTGGCCGCTGGTCTCACCAACTCCTCGCTGCTGGAGGCAGAGGTCAAGCGCGCCGCCATCGCCGCCAGCCGTTGGGTGTGTCTGGTTTGCGACGCCTCCAAGTGGGGCCGGGTGACCTTCGCCCCCTGCGGCAGCCTCGAAGACATCGACGTTTTCGTTACCGATTCGCGGCTTCCCCAAGAAGCCCGAAGCGACCTCGAGAAACTCGGACTGGAGGTGATCACGGTCTCCCTCCCGGGGAGAAAGGAAAAAAACCCGTCTACCCTGAACCCCTCGTCTAGACAGCACATCAAGGAGCACCCTCCCGGCCTGAGGGCTGGGGCATCCACGAAAGGAGTCCTGTGAAAAGCGTAAAACAAGGGCCTATCGCACTGGTCTTGGTCCTCGCCCTGGGGATGGCCCTGGGGCAGGGGCAGCAGCTGACCAAGGTGGCTACGAACCTGGGCTCGCTGGGAAACCCGTTTTTCGTCCGTATGGGCCAAGGGGTCACGGACGCGGCCAAGAAGATCAACCCCAACGTTCAGGTTATCGTAGAGGCCGCCGATTACGACGTGGGCAAGCAGAGCGCGGCGATCGACAACTACATCGCTGCCGGGGTACAGATCCTGGTCCTCAACCCCGCCGACCCGCAGGCGCTGGTGCCCGCGGTCAAACGGGCCAAGGCCGCAGGCATGACGGTGGTCTCGGCAGACGTAGGCATCAAGGAAGGCGCCGATGCCATCATCACCTCCAACAACGTGCAGGCGGGCACCCTGGCCTGTCAGTTCATCGCGGATAGGCTCAAGGGCAAAGGCAACGTGGTCATCATCAACGGGCCGCCGGTCACCGCGGTCACCGACCGAGTGGCGGGATGCAAACAGGTCTTCGCCAAGTACCCCGGCATCAAGATCCTCTCCGACAACCAAAACGCGGGGGGTAGCCGCGACGGCGGTCTCAAGGTCATGACCGACCTGCTCACCGCCTTCCCCAAGATCGACGCCGTCTTTGCCATCAACGATCCCACCGGCATCGGCGCGGAGCTGGCGATCCGCCAGGCCAAGCGGGAAAAGGAGATGTTCATCACCGCCGTCGACGGCTCGCCGGATGCGGTCAAAGCCCTCAAGGATCCCAACTCGATCTTCCTGGCCAGCTCGGCCCAAGACCCCTACACCATGGCCGCCCGGGCGCTGGAGATCGGCTGGGAGATCCGCACCGGCAAGATGAAGCCCCAGACCAAGCCCATCCTGATCCCGGTGCGGCTCATCACCAAGGAAAACGTGGCCAGCTACAAAGGTTGGGAATAGCCCCCAAGCTTGGGGCTGCTGTGGTTTGCTGCCTGTAGACCGGCAGCCCCGCCCCATCAAGGGATTCCTCATGTCCGCGGTAGACCATCCGACCAACCCTCGGGCCGGGGCTGACCAGCCCCCGGCCCTCGAGATGCTGCATATCTCCAAAGCCTTCCCCGGGGTGCAGGCCCTAAAGGATGTGAGCTTCATCGCCTTTGCCGGAGAGGTGCACGCCCTTATGGGCGAAAACGGGGCAGGGAAGAGCACGCTGATGAAGATCCTGGCCGGGGCCTATACCGCCGACAGCGGGGAGATCCGGGTGTTCGGGCAGCCGGTGCGCATTCACAACCCCCTGGACGCACGCCGGGCGGGCATCAACCTCATCTACCAAGAGCTCAACCTGGCCCGCAACCTCACCGTAGCGGAGAACCTCTTCATGGGGGTGGAGCCCTCTCGCGGCGGCCTCATCGACCGAAAATCCATGTACGCCGCTGCCCGCGAGGTGCTTCAGCAGCTCGGGGCCTCCTTCACCCCGGACACCCCGCTCGCGCGGCTGAGCATCGCCGAGGGACAGCTGGTGGAGATCGCCCGGGCTTTGCTGTTCAAGGGCCGGGTGCTGGTGATGGACGAGCCCACGGCCGCCCTCTCCGAGCGGGAGACCGAACATCTGTTCCGCTTGATCCACCGCCTGCGCAGCCAGGGCATCGCCATCGTGTACATCTCCCACCGCATGGCCGAGGTGTATGCCCTGGCAGACCGGCTCACGGTGCTGCGGGACGGCCAGCTCATCGGCACCCTTGAGAAGGACCAGATCAACGCCGAGCGGGTGGTGCAGATGATGGTAGGGAGGCCCGTACAGGACTTCTATCAGCACCGCACGGCGCGCAGCAAGGGGGAGGTGGTCCTGGAGGTACGGAACATCACCGACGGCGCGCGGATTTTGCCCTCCAGTTTTAGCGTGCGCGCAGGAGAGATCCTGGGGTTAGCCGGGCTGGTAGGAGCGGGCCGTACCGAGCTGGCCCGGCTCATCTTTGGGGCGGATCGCAAGACGGGCGGTGAGGTGCGGATAAAGGGCCAAGCGGTGTCGATCCATACCCCTGCCGATGCCCTGGCGGCGGGTATTGGGTATGTGCCGGAGAACCGCAAGGAGCAGGGGCTGTTCCTCGAGATGGCCTCCGGCGATAACATCGCCATGAACGTGCTGGCAAAGCATGCCCTGGCGGGGGTGTTAAATCCGGTGAGCATCGCGCAGATGGTGCGCCGGGCGATCCAGGACCTCTCCATCCGGGTGCCCAGCCCCGCCACCCGCGCCAAGAGCCTTTCGGGGGGCAACCAGCAGAAGCTGTTGCTGGCCCGCTGGCTGGCCATCGGCCCCAAAGTGCTGTTGCTGGATGAGCCGACCCGCGGGGTGGATGTGGGGGCGAAAGCTGAGATCTACCGTCTGATCGGCGAGCTCGCCGTTCAGGGGGTGGCCGTGGTGTTTATCTCTTCGGAGCTGCCGGAGATTGTGGGCATGAGTGACCGCGTGCTGGTGATGCGCGAAGGGCGCATTGTGGGCGAGCTCGACCCCGCTCGGGGGGACGTCATCAGCCAGGAGAACATCATGGCCTACGCCACGGGGGTGCGAGTCATGGAGGTCCAGCCTTGAGTTCGGAAAATCCCGTTCGGCGTTCGGGTAAGGCCTGGCGCGGCGAAGTTCTGGGGGCGCTGGGTATCCTCCCGGTACTGCTGTTGATCTGCTTGGTCTTTGCCCTGCTCTCGGCCAACTTCGCCACGGCCAGCAACGCCATCAACGTCCTGCGCCAGGCCTCGATTAACGTGGTGCTGGCGGCGGGCATGACCTTCGTGATCCTCACCGCGGGGATTGACCTCTCGGTGGGGGCCATCCTGGGGGCCTCGGCGGTGGTGGCCTTGCAGGTCTCCCTGCTTCCTCAATGGGGTTGGGCGGCTATCCCGGCGGGGCTTATGGCCGGGCTGGTCTTCGGTCTGATCAACGGGCTGCTGATCGCCTACCTCAGGCTGTCTCCCTTTGTGGTGACCCTGGGGGCGTTCAGCGCGGTTCGAGGAGCGGCGTACCTGCTGGCCAACAACGGCCAGACGGTGATCAACTCCAACCTGGGTTTCGCCGCCATCGGCAACGACAGCTTCCTGGGGGTTCCCTGGCTGGTCTGGATCGCCCTCGCGGTGATCCTGGTGAGCTGGTTTATCCTGCGGCGCACGGTGTTGGGGGTTCACATCTACGCGGTGGGCGGCAACGAGCAAGCCGCCCGGCTCACCGGCATCAAGGTGCCCCAGGTGCTGCTGTTCGTCTACGCCTTCAGCGGCCTGTGTGCGGGCTTGGCCGGCGTGATGAGCGCCGCACGGCTCTACAGCGCCAACGGCATTCTTGGGACGGGGTACGAGCTGGACGCCATCGCCGCGGTGGTGCTAGGGGGGACCAGCCTGGCAGGGGGTGTGGGTTCGGTGGTTGGCACGGCGGTGGGGGCCATGATCATCGCGGTGCTCAACAACGGACTGACCATTCTGGGGGTCTCCTCGTTCTGGCAGCTGGTGGTCAAGGGGGTGGTCATCGTGATCGCGGTGGCGGTAGACCGCCTGCGCAGCTCGAGGTAGCCGTTCCACGAGGCGGCGGGCGGGCCGTGCGGCGGCAGAGGCGGGTGTGCTTCCCCCTCTGCGTGCCAGCGCGCCGGTGTCCTGACGCGAAACACAAGGGGATCGGGGGCGCTTCCGCGGCAGCGTACAGCCAGCTAGGGCGGGTCTTACCTGCCCACCGCCGCCAGCGCCTCGGCCAGCATGGCCTGGAGGTCCTGGGGGCTCTCCAGGCCCACCGAGAAGCGGATCATTTCAGGCTTTACCCCCGCGGCCAGGCGGGCGGCCTCGGGGATGCGGGAGTGGGTGGTGGTCCAGGGGTGCACGGCCAGCGTGCGGGCGTCGCCCACGTTGGGGGCCTGGAGGATCCGGAGGTGGGCCAGGAAGCGGCTGGCCCCCTCGAGCCCGCCCTTTACGCCGAAGGTCAGGATGCTGCCGAACCCGCCCCGCAAGTATTGCGCGGCCCGGGGATGAGCCGGGTCGCCCTCGAGGCCGGGGTAGCGCACCCAGGCCACCTGGGGCTGCTCCTGCAGCCAGGAGGCCAGCTCGAGGGCGCTCCTGGAGGCCCGCTCCACCCGCAGCTCGACGGTCTCGACCCCCTGGAAGAGCAAGTAAGCGTTGAAGGGCGAGAGCACCATCCCGCCCAGCGAGAGGCCGAGCTGCCGGACCCGCTCGAGGAAACATCGCGGGCCAAGGGCTTCCCACGGAACGCGGCCCTGGGGGTCGGGGGTGGTGAACTGCGGGTAGTGTTGCCAGATCTCGCTCGCGCGGGCCAGCACCGCCCCGCCCAGGATCGAGCCGTGCCCGCTGGCCCACTTGGTCAGGCTGTGGGTGACGGCGTGGGCGCCGTGCTCGAGGGGCCGCGCCAGCGCGCCCACCGCGCCGAAGGTGTTGTCCACGATCAGGGCCACGCGGTGCTCCTCGCATAGCCGGGCCAGCCCCTCCAGGTCGGGCAGCTCGAGCGAGGGGTTGCCCAGCACCTCGGTATAGACCGCCCGGGTGCGCTCGCCGAGCACCGCCCGCACCGCCTCCACCTCGGGGGCTACGAAGTGCACCCGGATGCCCATCAGGCCGAAGACCTGGTTCAGTAGCCCCACCGTGCCGCCGAAGAGCCCCGGACTGGCCACGATCTCGTCGCCCGAGCGCACCAGCGCGAGCAGCGCGGCGAAGCTGGCGGCCTGGCCCGAGGCCAGGCACACCGCGCCGAGGGCGCCCTCCAGGGCGCTCAGGCGTTCCTCGAGCGCGGCCACGGTGGGGTTTTGCAATCGGGTGTAGGTATAGCCCTCGCCGGTGGCGAACTTGTGCGCGCCCTCCTCGAGGCTCGCGAAGCTGTAGGCCGCCGCCGCGTAGATGGGCAGCCCCACCGCGTGGTGGGGGTCGTCGGGTATGCCGCTGAGTACCGCCAGGGTTGAAAACTCCACAAAAATCCCCTCCTCGGACGTTCTCCCGAAGAAGGGCAAGGGCCCTTCTTCTATCTTTCCCCGGGCCGGTGGGGCTCGAGGCGGAATTAGCACCAGGCGTAGCCACCTGCTCGGGCGTGGCTACAGGTTGCCGCAGCGTCGTCGGGCCGTTCCCTCGACTGCTCTGGATAGAAGAACGTGCGGATTGTGGCCCTGAAGCGCAGGGTTAGCCCCGATGGTAGGGCCTGGGCGGCCCCTGCGTCAAGGCGGAGGCGAAGCCGGGGTCCAGCCGGGCCAGGTAGGCGCGGAGGTTGGAGGCGGTGTTGTACAGGCGGGTGTACTTGTCCGACTCGACGTCGAGGGCAAGGCGCGCTGGCGAAGCAGAGCTGGCCGCCGCGCCCCAGGGCCAGGCGCACCCCGCGGGTAGCGGCGCAGCTGTCGCTTGCGGGGACCGGGGCTCCCTGCGGTACAGCCCGCCAGCAGGGCAGCTACGGCTATTGCAGCGATCCGATGCATCCTGCCGAAGGCCTTCGGGGGCGGTGCGGCTGACAATTCCCTGAGGGTTTTTACCTATGGTTTAGCCGGGAGGAAATTCCGATGTCGAGAAGCGTCGCAGCCGTGTGCGCCCTGGCCCTCACCCTGGGATCGGCCTGGGCGGCCAAGATCGCCATTTACCCCTACGATGGAGCGGCCCTGCTGGCCGGGCAGCGTTTTGATTTGCGGATCGAAGCCTCCGAACTGAAAGGCAGCCTGAAAGGCTACCGCGTCAGCCTGGACGGACAGCCCCTCACCGGCCTCGAGCAGACCTCGCAGGGAGCCGGCCAAACCGAGTGGACCCTGCGCGGCACCTTCCTGCGCGCGGGAAGCCACACCCTCGAGGTCAGCCTCAGCGACGACGCCGGGGAGGCCAGGAAGAGCGTGCGCTGGGAGGCTCGCCTGAACCCCCGCCTGCCCCGCGCGGCCAAGAACGTCATCCTCTTCATCGGCGACGGGATGGGCTGGAACACCCTCAACGCCGCGCGCATCATCGCCCAGGGTTTCAACCCGGAAAATGGCGTGCCCAGGGGCAACCTGGAGATGGAAACCGGGTATGGCGGTATGGCCACGGTGACCACCAGCAGCTTCGACAGCTTCATCGTGGACTCGGCCAACTCGGCCTCTTCCATCATGACCGGGCAGAAGGTGCAGGTGAACGCCCTCAACGTCTACCCCGCCAACCTCAAGGACACCCTGGCCTACCCCCGGATCGAGACCCTGGGGGAGATGCTCAAGCGGGTGCGCGGGGCCAGCCTGGGGGTGGTGACCACCACCTTCGGCACCGACGCCACCCCGGCCATGCTCAACGCCCACACCCGCCGGCGCAGCGACTACCAGGCCATCGCCGACATGTACTTCGGCAAAGGGGGCTTCGGCCTCCCCCTGGACGTGATGCTCTTCGGCGGCTCGCGCGACTTCATCCCCCAGAGCGCCCCCGGCTCGCGCCGCAAGGACAACACCGACTGGATCGCCGAGTCGCAGAAGCTCGGGTACACCTTCGTCAGCACCCGCAGCGAACTGCTGGCGGCCAAACCCCAAGGCAAGCTCTTCGGGCTATTCCACCTCGACAACTTCCCCAGCTATCTAGACCGCGCGGTGTGGAAGCGGCCCGAGATGCTGGGGAGCTTCACCGATATGCCCTACCTGTGGGAGATGACCCAGAAGGCGGTGGAGACCCTCGCGCAAAACCCCAACGGCTTCTTCCTGATGGTGGAGGGGGGGATGGTGGACAAGTACGAACACCCCCTGGACTGGCAGCGGGGGCTGTGGGACGTGCTCGAGCTGGATAGGGCGGTGGCCTGGGCCAAGCAGTACGCCGCCGCCCACCCCGATACCCTGGTGGTCGTCACCGCCGACCACGCCCACTCGCTATCGGTCTATGGCGGCTACGATTACTCCAAGCAGGGGCGCGAGGGGGTGGGAGTATACCAGGATGCAAAGTTCCCCACCTACGGCGACAAAAAAGACCCCAACGGCTTCCCCCTGCCCGACACCGCCCGGGGGATCGCGGTGGGCTTCGCCGCCACCCCCGACTACTGCGAAACCTACCGGGGGCGCGAGGTCTACAAAGACCCCACCATCTCCGACGGCAAGGGCGGCTACGTGGCCAACCCCGAGGTGTGCAAGGAGCCCGGCGCCTTCTTGCGCACCGGCAACCTCGATCCGGGGAGCGCCCAGGGGGTGCACACCGCCGACCCCATGCCGCTATTCGCCTTTGGGGCGGGCGCCCAGCTGTTCAATGGCCTGATGGATCAGACCGAGATTTTCTTCCGCACCGCCCAGGCGCTGGGGCTCAACCCCTATCTCGAGAAGCCCTAGCCCTCCGGAAGCCCCATGCGCTGGATGCTGATCGCCCTGCTGGCTCTAGGGGGGCTGGGCCAGGCCCAAAGCCCCCTGGAGTTCGGCGAACTCTACAGCAAGACCACCATTCGCGGGGTGGAGTTCTCCCCCAAGCTCCAGGCCCTGGCCGGAAAACGGGTGGTGATGCAGGGCTGGATGGCCCCCCCGCTCAAGCCCAAGCTGGACTTTTTCGTGCTGACCAAGGCTCCGCTGGCCACCTGCCCGTTCTGCTCCACCGCCGCCGACTGGCCCCCCGACATCGTGCTGGTGATCATGCCGCCGGGGCGCAGCGCCGAGCCCACCACGAAGCGCATCCAGGTCACGGGGCGGCTCGAGGTGGGGATCAAGACCGATGAAGACACCGGTTTCGTGAGCCTGGTGCGCATCTACGCGGACGGGGTGGAGGAGGTGCGCTGATGGCCGAGGTGCGCCTGCGGGGGGTGCTGTGCCGCTTTGGCGAGGACGTGGCGCTGCGCTTTGCGGACCTGGAGATCCCCTCCGGCGAGCAGGCGGTGCTGCTGGGGCCTTCGGGGAGCGGGAAGACCACGCTGCTCCACCTCCTGGCCGGCTTGCGCTGCCCAAGCGCGGGGGAGGTGTGGGTGGACGGGCGCAACCTGGCCACCCTGGGCGAGGCCCAGCGCGACGCCTACCGGCGGGAGCGGGTAGGGTACTTGTTTCAGGACTTCTACCTCATGGAGGGGTACACCGCGCTCGAGAACGTGCTCTTGGGGCTGGGCATCGCCGGGGTGCGCGGGGCGGCGGCGCTGCGCCAGGCCACCGAGATCCTGCGCGCGGTGGGGCTGGGGCACCGCCTCTCCCACCCCCCCAAGCGCCTTTCCACCGGGGAGCGGCAGCGGGTGGCCCTGGCCCGGGCGGTGGCCCACCGCCCCCGGCTCCTGCTGGCCGACGAGCCCACCGCCCACCTGGACCGCCCCCGGGCCGGGGAGGCGCTGGACCTGCTCACCCAGACGGCCAGGGCCATCGGGGCCACCCTGGTGGTGGCCACCCATGACCCCTGGGTGATGGAGCGCTTCCCCCGCCGGGTGGAGCTTCAGCCCCTCACCGCGAGGGCCGCATGACCCTCTGGACCGTTCTGCGCAACCTGCGGGTGAGGGCGGTCGCGACCGCCCTCACCCTGCTGGGGGTGGCCCTGGCCACCGCGACCGCCCTGCTGGTGCCGTTGGTGCTGCGCTCGCTGGAGCGCGGGGCGGCGGACGCGGCTCAGGTCTTCGACCTGCTCATCGCGGCCCGGGGCAGCCCCACCCAGGCGGTGCTCTCGAGCCTCTACCTGCTTCAGCCGCCCATCGCCAACCTGCCCTTCGCCACCTACGAGCGGCTCGCCCGCGACCCCCGCAGCCGCTACGCGATCCCGCTGGGCTTTGGCGATAACTACCGGGGCTTCCCCCTCTTGGGCACCAATGCTCAAGTTTTTCAGCTGCGCCTCAAGCCCAGCGCACCCCCCTACTTCCGCCTGCGCGCGGGGCGGACCTTCACCGCCACCTACGAGGCGGTGTTGGGGGCCCGGGCGGCGCGGGAGACCGGCTTGCGGATCGGCGACCGGTTCCTCAGCGCCCATGGGTTTTTCGCCAGCCAGGCCGAGGCCGCCAGCGCCGCGGCCCACCACCAGGAGGAGCGCTACCGGGTGGTAGGGGTGCTCGAGGCCACCGGGGGCCCCTGGGACCGGGCCATCTTCGTTCCCATCGAGGCCTACTGGGAAGTCCACGGCGAAGGCCAGTCGGAGCGCCAGGTGACCGCCGTGCTCTACACCGGCCGGCGCCTCTCCGATGTCTACCAGGTGGCCCAGGAGGTCAACCGCGAGGGCTTGGCCCAGGCGGTCTTCCCGGGGCAGGTCTTCGCCCAGACGCGGGAGCTGCTGCTGCAAGGCCAGTCGGCCTACGGAGCGCTTTCGCTGCTGGTGCTGGCCCTGGCGGCCCTCTTGGTTTGGCAGGGGGTGTACGCAGGGGGCCTCGAGCGCCGCCGCCGCACCGCCCTGCTGCGGGCGCTGGGGGCAGGGCGGGGTCTGGTCTTCGGGGTGGTGCTCCTCGAGACCCTGCTCGAGGTGGCGCTGGGGGTGGCGCTGGGCCTCTTGCTGGGCTGGAGCCTGGCCGCCTTGGGGGCGGGGGTTCTGGGAGAGCGGCTGGGGTTTTTCCTGCCCCCTCCGCAGCTCAGCGCCGATCTGGTGGCCCGGGTTTCGCTCCTGTTGCCCCTGGGCCTCCTGGCGGCCCTGCCGCCCGCCCTGCAGGCCGCGCGCGAGAGCCCGCTGGAGTACCTCTAGACGGCCCGGCTCAGGGATGACCCAGGCGCTCGAGAGCCCGCTCCAACGGCAGGTCGTGCCCTGCGATCAGCGCCGCGAGGTCGTCGGTCACCGCCACCTCGGGGACCACGTCGTACAGGGTGAGCTGGATCAGCTCCCCCTGCACCTTCCCGTCGGCGGCCAGCAGGGTGAGCTTGGTGCGCTCGCGGTAGGTCTTCAGGTTCGTCAGGCTTTGGCCCCCCAGGGCCGCGCGGGCCTGGTTCAGCAGATCGAGGGCTTGGGGCTCGAGGGCGGCCTTCTGCCCCCAGGCCAGCCCGACGAGCAGCGCCCCCACAAGCGAGACCGATTGTATGCGCATGCCCCAGGTTTAATCGCCCCCTGTCGGCCCCGTGTCATCGGCGCGTCAAACCGGTCCGCCCCGCGCCTTGGCTGGGGCCGCTCAACCCAGCAGCGCGCGGGCCGGGGGTGGTTGACAGCCCCACGGCCACGGCCTCGGCAGCCTCCCTGACGGCAGCGATGTACGTCTCGCGCCGCCGTTCGTCGAGGCGAGCCGTAAAGCCCGCGATGTTGAGGGCCCCCCGCAGCGTCCCGCCCGCTACCACCGGGGCGGCGATGGAAAATTCCCCCACCGCCCAGTCATCCACCGAGATCCGCACCCGCTGTTGGCGTACCCGCTCCAGCTCCGCCCGGAGCGCTTCCGGGGACGCGAGGGTGTAGGGGGTGAAGCGCTCGAGCGGCCCGGCGAGCACCGCCTCCTGGACCTCGGGCGGCGAGAAGGCCAGCAGCGCCACCCCCAGCCCCCCCACGTGCAGCGGCAGCCTCGAGCCCACCGCCCAGTCCACCCGCAGGGAGTAGCGCGAGGGGCGGCGGTCCACCACCATCCGTTCCAGGCCCACCCGCACCGCCAGCAGGACCAGCTCCCCGCTCAGTTCGGCCAGCCGGTCCAGGTGGGGATTGGCGGCGCGGATCAGGTCGTGGGGCCAGAAAGCCCTCTCGCCCAGCAGGTGCAGCTTGGGTCCCAGCCGGTAGCCCTTGCGCGCGTCGCGCACCACGTAACCGAGGGGCTCGAGGGTGGCCAGCAGGCGGAAGGTCTGGTTGTTGCTCAGCCCGGCCTGGCGGGCCAGATGGGTCAGCGAGGCCCCCTCGTGCTGGCTGAGGGTCTCGAGCAGGTGCAGGGCGGCCCTTACGGCGCGCACCTGGGGTTTGTCTGAGCGGGCGGAGGTTGACATGCGGATGACAGCCGAGGGTTAGCCTGGCCTGGCTGATACAGCAGAAATGTATTTCTACTGTACAGAAATGTCAAGGGGGTATGAACATGAAGCGATGGACGGCGCTGTTGGCGGTTCTGGTGACCTCACTGCCGGGGTGGTCGTTGGCCCAGACCGTCACCATCCAGTACTGGCACATCAACACCGAGAGCTTCGGCCTGCCCGCGGTGCGCGAGCTCATCGCCGAGTTTCAAAGGCGCAACCCCACGGTCCGCGTCGAGGAGCGTTTCCAACAGAACGCTTACACCGGCCTGCTGCAAAACCTGCAAGCGGCGCTGGCCGCCGGGAATCCGCCCGACGTAGCCCAGATCGGCTACCTCTACACCAACTACGTGGCCGAGAACTTCCCCTTCGTTCCCCTCACCGACCTCCAGGGCAAATTCGGCGGCGACCTCTCGCGCTTCCCGGCCAACGTGATGGCCCTGGGCCAGGTGGGCGGAGTACAGCTGGGCATGCCCTACGCCCTCTCCAACATCGTCACCTACTACAACGCCGACCTCTTCCGGCGGGCCGGGCTCAACCCCGACCAGCCACCCCAGACCTGGGCTGAGTGGCGAGCCGCCGCTCGCCAGCTCAAGGAGCGCACCGGCAAGCCCATCTATATCCAGCTCCTCGACGACAACTGGAGCCTGGAGGCCCTGATCGCCTCCAACGGCGGGAGCCTGTTGACCTGCCAGAACGGCCATGCGGCCCCCGGCTTCGCCGGCCGGGAAGCGGTCGAGGCCTTGCAGTTCTGGGCCGATCTGGTAAAGGAGGGGCTGGCCCTTAACACCCTGTGGAACCAGGGGGAGCAGGCCTTCTTGGCCGGTGAAGCCGCAGCCTACATGACCACCATCGCCAAACGGGCTGGGCTGCAGGCGGGCGCCCAGGGCAAGTTTGAGCTGCGCGGCACCCGATTCCCCAGCTTCGGCTCCAAGCCCACCCGCCTGCCGGGCGGAGGTAACGTGCTGGTGGTCTTCGCCAAGGACCCGGCCAAGCAGGAGGCGGCCTGGAAGTTCATCCGCTTCCTCACCTCCGAAGAGGGTTTCACCATCTGGACCAAGGGCACCGGTTACGTGCCCCTGCTGCCCAGCCTAGCCGATGACCCCCGTTACCTGAAGGACTTCATCGCACAAAACCCCATCCAGCGGATAGGCATCCAGCAGCTCCCCAACACCTACCGCTGGACCAGCTTCCCCGGCCCTAACGGCCTGGCCGCCTCGCAGGCCCTGTTCAAGGCCACCCAGCGGGCCCTCGGCGGACAGGCCAGCGCCCAAACTGCCCTGGGCGAGGCCGCGCAAGAGGTGAGCCGGCTGCTCCAGGGGGAGAAATGTGTGCGCTAACTTGGCGCACTGCCGAGGTCACGCCGCATGGCCCCCGCGACCCGCTCCAGCCCTGCCCGCCCCAAGGGTCAGCCCCTAACCGGGCTGACCCCCTACCTGTATCTGGCCCCGGCCCTGCTGGCGCTGGGGTTATTCATCTATTACCCGCTGCTCAACACCGTATACATCAGCTTTCACGAGTGGAACCTGGTGAGCGCCAAGCGCACCTGGGTGGGCCTGGAGAACTACCGGACCCTGCTCGCCAGCCCCGACTTTCGGGGGATTCTGCTCCAGAGCGGGCTGTATGTGCTCCTGGCCCTGGTGGGCAACTTCCTGCTTCCCGTGGGGCTGGCCCTGCTCACCTTGCAGGTGGGCGAGCGGGAGGGTGAGGTTTACCAGTCGCTCCTCTTCGCCCCCACAGTGGTGGCGGTCTCGGTGGGGAGCTTGGTCTGGTTGTGGTTTTACCTGCCCGCCGGGGGGGTGTTCAACGGCCTGCTGGCCCAGCTCGGCTTGCCCCCCCAGCCCTGGCTGAGCAGCTCCGCTATGGCCCTCCCGGCGGTCTCGCTGGTGGCGGCCTGGAAGTATTTGGGGTTTCACTACCTGATCGCCCTGGCCGGACTGCGGGCTATCCCCCGCGAGTACCTGGAGGCGGCCCGCGTGGACGGGGCTTCCGGTCTCGCCCTGCTGAGGAGGGTGGTGCTGCCGCTATTTGGGCCGAGCGCCTTGTTCCTTTTTCTCTCCACGGTGATTCAGTCGCTCGAGTACGCCTTTATCCCCATCGAGGTCCTGACCCAAGGGGGGCCCTTCGGCAGCACCTCCAACCTGATGTACGCGGTCTGGCAGGAGGCCTTCAAGTTCTTCCGGGCCGGGCTGGCCTCGGCCCAGGCGGTGGTGATGATCGCGCTGTTTGCCGGGTTCATCCTGTGGCAGTTCCGGCTTTTGGAGCGGAGGGTGGGGTATGAGCGCTAGGCGGGGGGCCTGGCTGGCACGAGGGGTGCTGCTGCTGGCGGTGGCGGCGGTGCTGGCCCCCATGCTCTACCAGATCGGTTTAAGCCTCAAGCCCGCCCCCGAGGTCTTCGGCTCGGCGCTGAGCCCGCTGTCCTGGCCACCGGTCCTGGATAACTATCGAAGCGTGCTGGAGAAACTGCCCTTCGGTCGCTACCTCTTCAACACCCTGGTCTTCGCGCTGGGGGTCACCCTGGGACAGCTCGTCCTGGCGATTCCGGCGGCCTACGCCTTCAGCGCTTACCGCTTCCGCGGGCAGGGGTTTTTGTTCGGACTGGTGCTGGTGAGCCTGATGATCCCCTTCGTGGTGACCTACCTGCCCAACTATTTGCTCCTGGCCCGGCTCGGGCTGCTCAACACCCTACCGGGGCTGATCCTGCCCATGCTGGCCGGCGGTTACGGCATCTTTTTGCTGCGCCAGCATTTCAAGAGTTTCCCCCTGAGCATCCTCGAGGCCGCCCAGGTGGACGGGGCCAGTACCTGGCAGATCCTGTGGCGGGTGCTGGTTCCGGCCAACCTCCCGGCCATCTCCGCGCTGGCGGTGTACCTGCTCATCAACGCCTGGAACCAGTTCGTCTGGCCCCTGCTGGTGGCCAACCGGCCGGAGGTCTACGTGCTCACCGTGGCGGTGCAGCGCTTCGCCGGGGGCGAAGGGGTGAACGACTGGGGGGCCATGATGGCTGCCGCCACCCTCGCCACCCTGCCCACGCTGCTGCTCTACCTGGCCGTGCGCAAGGCGATCCTGGAGACCTTCACCGAAGGAGCCGTCAAGGGATGACCCGACTTTTGTTCATCGGCGATATCGTAGGCCAGGCCGGGCTGCAGTACTTAGAGGCCCGACTGCCCAAGCTGATTGCCCACTATCGGCCCGATTTCATCGTCGCCAATGCCGAAAACCTGGACCTGACCGGGCCGGGCTTCGGGATGCTGCCGCAGAGCCTGGAGCGCCTACTGGCCCTGGGGGTGGATCTGGTAACCGGCGGGAACCACTCCTGGGACGGGCCACACGCCCCGCAGGTACAGGCCCACCCCAGGGTCCTGCGCCCCCTCAACTACAGCCCCGCCGCCCCCGGCAAGGGGTCGGCGGTGCTGGAAAAGGGCGGCTACCGGCTGGGGGTGGTCAACCTGGCCAGCCGCACCGCGCTGCCCTGGGCCGACGACCCGGTGACCGCCATGGAGAGGGTTTTAGCCCATTGGGAGGGCCGCCTCGACGGCATCGCGGTGGACTTTCACGGCGAGTCGGTGTACGAGAAGCTGGGCTTTGCCTTTCTCTTTGACGGGCGGGTCTCGGCGGTGCTGGGCACCCACACCCACGTCCCCACCCTGGACACCCGGGTGCTGCCCGGGGGTACTGCCTACGTCTCCGACGTGGGGATGACCGGGCCCGGTGGGGGGATGCAGGGGCTACGCCCAGAAGGCCTTGTCTCCTGGATGCGCCACCGGCTGCCGGGCCAGGAGAACCTCGAGCTGGCTTCAGGGCCGGTAGAGCTGGGAGCGGTGCTGGTCGGACTCGAGGGGGCGAGGGCCGTCTCGATCGAGCGCTTGCCCTTCACATGAGCTTTCAAACCCTTTCGCGGCTCAGCCCGCAAGGGCCCCGATGCCGGGGAAGCGGCTGCTTTGCCCGAGACGCTTCTTTCGCCGCGAAGCGGGGTAGGGCAAACACGTCTAAAGCCGCTCGCAGAGCAGGACTGGATCTGCGGCATACTGCTCTCATGTCCAGGACAGAAACCGTCGTGCTCAGGCTGCGCTCCCCGGGGCTCGTTCACACATAAACCTTGACGCAGTCCATTTACCATTTTTCTGGGAAATGGTATTGTCATACTGTAATGGTAACCCTGCGCAAAGAGGTAGAACTGGGTACCGGTGGCCGGGTGGTGATCCCGGCGGAGATGCGCGAGGCCCTGGACCTGCACCCCGGTGACCGTCTGGTGTTAACCCTAAAGGATGGGCGGCTCGAGCTGACCACCCCTAAGGCCATCCTACGCAAGCTCCACGGGAGCTTGGCCAAAGACGATGGCAGGGATCTCACCGCCGAACTGCTCGCTGAGCGGCGCGAGGCAGCGGAGGGCAAGGGGTGGTGATCGACGCCTCCGCCCTGATCGCTTTCCTCCGCAAGGAAGAGGGGCACGAGAAGGTCGCCAAAATCCTGACCCAGCGAGAGTGCGTGCTATCCACAGTGACCCGCACCGAGCTGATGGGGAAGCTGGTCGGTAGCGGGAGCTACACCGAAACCGAGGTGAGGGAAACCCTCGAGCTGCTGGCCGAAGCGCTTGAGGTTGTGCCCTTCGACCTGGAGCAGTCCGACCTGGCCGCCTTTTGGTACGCCCGCCGCAAGCCTTACAACCTGAGCCTGGGGGACTGCGTGTGCCTAGCGCTGGCCGAGGCGCGGGGGCTCGAGGTGCTCACCGCCGAGTCGGCCTGGGCCAGGCTTCCCAACCTGCGGGTGAAGGTAAACATCGCTCGCTGAGCCGGGGCAGATATTGGCAAAGGCCCTCGGGACGCTCCCCAGGTCGGGTGAGGAGGGGCGCTGCCGGGCTTTCTGTGGCCACCGGGGGGTGGCAGGGGACCGCCCACGTGGGCATCCCCTCGGAACGTAGCGGGAAGCCGGGGCCCTCAGGCATGGGGGAAAACGGCGCTCTGGAAAGCCCTCTCCCCTCAAGGACGCCAACGCCTCCTTGCCTTCCCCCAGGGAGCGTGTTAGGTTGAGGGCGAAGCGGAAGGCTGCGTATGCCAGAGGGGCTAGAGGCGGTAGGTATGGGGGTCTTGGGCGGATGAGCCCGGAGGCGCCCCCCCAGCCCGCTCACCAGACCCTGGCCCAGCAGCTAAGGGAGAACTTGCGCGGGCTCGAGCCCGGCACCCGCTTACCTGCAGTGCGGGAGCTGGTGGCGCGGTATGGGGTGAGCCCGGTCACGGTCCACAAAGCCCTCCGCCAGCTCGCCCAGCAGGGGCTGGTGGTGGTGCGGCCCGGCAGCGGTACCTACGTGGCCGAGCGCAGGATAGCGCAGGAAGACTACGGCTGGCAGGAGGTCGCGCTGGGCCAGCCACCTGACCCCACGACGGGGATCCGAGAGCTGATGGGGCCGGCCAAGGCCGGGATGCTCCCGCTGGGCGAGGCCTACCCCGACCGCTCGCTCACGGCGCTGAAGGAAATCCAAGCCGCCGTCCGCCGGGTGGCGCGGCGGCTGGAGGTGTGGGACTGGGCCCCCGCCGAGGGCCTGGAGAGTCTGCGCAGCGTGGTAGCGGGGGAACTCGGCGCGGGCTTTACCTCGCGCGATGTCCAGATCACGCCGGGGGCCCAGGCCGCCCTCTCCACGGCGTTCAGGGCGCTGGCGGCGCCGGGAAGCCCCATCCTGATGGAATCGCCCACCTATCCAGGGGCCATCGGGGTAGCCCGCAGCCTGGGGCTCAACCCCATCCCGGTCCCCGTGGACGCTCAGGGGGTGCGGCCCGAGCTGTTGCAGGAGGCCTTTGCCAAAAGCGGGGCCCGGGTCTTCTACTGCCAGCCCCTGCACGCCAACCCCAGCGGCGCGGTGCTCTCCCCCGAGCGCCGCAAGACCGTGCTGAGGGTAGCCGAGGCCGCCGGGGCCTTCGTGGTGGAGAACGACTACGCCCGCGAGCTGAGCTTCGAAGCCGAGGCCCCCCCGCCGCTGGCAGCCCTCGAGCCCAGCCGGGTAGTCTACATCCGCTCCTTCTCCAAGACCACCGCCCCCGGCCTGCGGGTGGCCGCCGTGGTGGCCAAGGGCCCCGCGGGGTCGCGCATCCGCTCGCTGCGGGTGCTGGATGATCACTTCGTCTCGCTCCTCTTGCAGGAAGTGGCGGTAGACGTGCTGACCGCCCCCTCGCGCCGAACCCACCTGCAACGCCTCCGGGCCGAACTGCGGCGGCGCAGAGACGCCGCTTTGGAGCTCCTGCGGGAACTCCTGCCCCAGCTCAGGCCCTGGACCATACCCACCGGGAGCGTATTCCTGTGGCTGCGCCTGCCCGAGGGCTGGGACGACGTGGAGGCCTCGAGGCGGGCCATGCTGGCCGGGGTGCAGGTCTTTCCGGGGCGCATCTTCTTCCCGGGCGAGCCCTCTGGTCCTTTCCTGCGCCTGAGCTACGCCGCCGTAGGCGTGGAAGGGCTGCGGGAGGGCATCACCCGGCTGGCCGAGGCCCTGGAAGCTCGAGGCTAATGTGTTATCATTAGGCGCGAATCCCTGGAGTATCGTTACTCAAAAACAGGACATAAAGCCTTGAGCGTTACTCATCTGGTTCGCGCGAAGGCCGCAGCAGCATCGTGCTGCCGCGAGGCGTGGAGGTTGACCTTGAGGCGAATGCTGGGGTTAGCGGTTTTGGTCGGCGGGCTCCTGGCGGGGATGGCCCAGGAGGCCGGGCTCGGCGACTACAAGACCCGGCTGGTGCACTACGCCACCGTGGACCGGGTGGATGGGTTTATCCGCGACATCTACATCTCACCCCAGGCGCTTTCGGCCGTGCGCCAGCAAAAGCCCCTCCCGCCGGGAACGCTCGTGCTGGTGGACCTACACCGGGCCAAACCCGATGGCCGGGGCGGCTTCGTGCGGGAAGGCGGCCTCCTGGTGCGCGTCTCCGACGAGCCCTACGTCCACGTCATGATCCGCCAGGAAGGGGAGGGTAGCTCGTCGTGGCGCTTTGCCGCCCTCGAGCCCAGGACCGGAGCCCCCGAGCCCGGCGTGGAGCTGCCAGGAGACTGCCTGGAATGCCACCGCGCCGCCCTGGCCAGCGAGATGCTCTTCAGCTACCCCCAGCTGCTCGAGTTCTCCCGCAGCGGCAAGGTGCAGCACAGCTTCTGCAACCAACCCGGCCGCCAGCTTTGCTAGCGGCGAAAGGAGCGTTATGCGCATATCTCTTCTCCTTTTGGCCTCGAGCCTCCTCTCCCTACCTACCCCGGTCAACCTCGACCCTACCCAGGATGCGGCCTACCCCTCGCTAGATATCGACCGGCAGGGTCGAGCGGTGGTGGCCTGGGTGGAAAGGAGCGGCGGGGTCTACAAGGCCTACGTGCGCCGCTGGGAGGGCACCGGCTGGAGGCGGCTGGGCGGGGCCCTCAACCGCGAGGATGCCTGGAACGCCTCCTATGCCCTGGTGCGCATAGGCCCCGACGGCCAGCCCGTCGTGGCCTGGACCGAGAAGAACCCGGTGTCCCAGGGCAAGCTGCTGGGCAACGGCAAGCTCTACGCCGCGCGCTGGGATGGCCAAGCCTGGCGGATGCTGGGCGGCTCTCCCAGCCAGAGCCCCCTCACCCTCTCCGACATCCCCCGCATGGCCCTCGACCCCCAGGGCAACCCCTACCTGCAGTGGAGCGAGATGCCCCCCGACTTCAACGGCGACAGCGTCTACGTCAAGCGCTGGACCGGCAGCGAATGGCAGATGGTGGATAACGGCTCGCTCAGCACCGACATCAGCAGCTCCTCGCGCTCGAGGGACATCGCGGTGGACTCCCAGGGGCAGGCCGTGCTGGCCTGGAGCGTCCAGCTCTACAGGGAGGGCGAGGGGCCGCTGGGGTTCAACGTGTACGCCGGCACCTGGAACGGCGAGCGTTGGGTGCCTTTCGGCAGCTCGCTCAACGCCGACCCCTACAGCTACGCCGCCGGGGTCTCCATCGCCATCGACCGCCAGGACCGCCCGGTGGTGGCCTACCACGAGGCCGGGGGCGGCAAGGGCTACAACGTCTACGTCAAGCGCTGGGAGGGCGGGCGCTGGGTGCCCTTTGGCCAGAGCGTCAACGCCCTCAGCGGCGGCGGCGCTCAGCCCAAGGTGGCCCTCGACGCCAGGGGTAACCCGGTGGTGGGCTGGCTGGAGAACACGGGGCGGCTCGAGCTGCGCGTGGCGCGCTGGGACGGCAAAGGATGGGTACGGCTGGGCCCGGCGGTGAGCACCAACGAGGCCGCGGCCTTCTCGCTGGCGATCGGTTCCGACGACCAGCCCCTGGTGGCCTGGCACGAGGGCCGGGAGGGGCAGCGCCGGGTGTTCGTGGCGCACTGGAACGGGAGGGCTTGGGCGGGGCTGGGCGGCAATTAGGTATCGGAATACTTGGCCATTTCGACCCCCCGACTATCGGAATACTTGGCTATTTCCTCCCTCGAGGTATCGGAATACTTGGCCAAAGGCACGGGGTATCGGAATACTTGGCCAGTTGGGTCCGCCGGGGTATCGGAATACTTGGCCATTTCGCCTCTGGTAGAGGGCAAGAAAGGCGTACCAGACAGGGTTTTTCCCCGATGCCCCCAGCCTTCGGTCTCCTATCGGAATACTTGGCCATTTCCTCCCTCGAGGTATCGGAATACTTGGCTTTTTTAGGTATCGGAATACTTGGCCATTTCGACCCCCCGACTATCGGAATACTTGGCTATTTTAAAGCCCCCCCTATCGGAATACTCGGCCAAAACCGACGTAAAAGTATCGGAATACTTGGCCGTTTGAGGGGCAAAACTATCGGAATACTTGGCCAAACGATCCGACTTTTCCCGTCTACTACGCCATTCGCAAGCGCGCCTTGATGTTGACATTAATATCATTAGTTTTTAAATCAATGACTCTTAAAGATCATCATCAAGGCTTGTCTGCAAGCGCGGCGGGCCCTCGTATAATCGGGATGCGGCGGCGCCAACGGAAGTGAGCGAGGGGTGGACGATGGCCCAGAAGAGCCCGAACGACAACAATGAGATTCAGCGCTTTGATGAGGCTAACGTGGCCCGGCTCGGTCTGATCAGCATTCAAGAGCGCATACCTTCTGACTTCACCAGCTGGACCATCGACTTTGCCGTGGATGGCCGCCAGGCCCGGCTTTCCTGCGTGGCGGTGGCGGAGCACGGCGGGGTGCCGCACGGCCTGGACAACGACGTCTCGCTGGCCCTCATCACCCTTTATCAGGAGGCCGGCAGCCCCGAGGACGGCACCATCGTTACCACTGCCTACCGTATCCTCTCGGTGATCGGCTGGGATACCAGTGGCCACTACTACCAAGCCCTCAAAGAGAGCCTCGACCGGCTCACCACCGCCACCTTCACCGCGAGCGAGGCCTGGCGCAGCGGCAAGAAGTGGACTACGGTCAAGTTCCGCTACATCGACCGCCTGGAATATACCAGCGAGGATGATAAGCTGGGGCTCTCGGGGCAGAGCGTGCTCAAGATCAAACTGGCTCGGGAGATCGTAGAGTCGATCCGGGCCAAGTACCTCAAACCCCTCGACCTCGAGTTTCTCACCAGCCTGGACCGCCCCCTCACCCGCGCCCTCTACCGCCTGCTGGACGCCCAGCGAATCACGCCGGAGGGGGGAGAGGTGACCCAGTTTCGCACCAATATCGTCGAGTGGGCCAAGGCTTGCAAGATCGTCGACCAGACCCCCAGCCGAGTGCGTCGCACCCTCGAAGGGGCGCACGCCGAGCTGGTCGAGCGGGGCTACCTGGCCGCGGTGGAGTACCAGGGGCGAGGTCCCAAGCAGGAGGTGATCTATACCTTCGCCAAGCAGGCTGCTCTCCCCGAGGGGGCTCGCGAGGTGGTGGCGCGGCTCTCCCGTTATGGGGTGGCCCGTCCGGTAGCCCATAGCCTGATCGGGGTCTATGGTCTCGAGCGGGTGGAGGAGCGGATCGCCCGCTTCGAGGCCATTCTCCTCGCGGGGTATACCCCGCGCAACCGGGCGGGTTTTTTGGTGGACGTGGTGCGCGATGAAGAGGGCAAGTACAGCGACCCCGAGGGGTTCGTCTCGAAAAGCCGGCGGATGGAGGCGGATGCGGCCAAGGCCAAGCGGGCTGAGGCCGCCAAGCGGGCCGAGGAGCGTAAAAATCAGCAAGCCGAGGCCGAGTGGGAAAGCCTCGACGCCAAGGGTCGGGCCGCCAAGGCCATGCGCATACTCAGCTTGATTCTGGGCAAACACGTGCCAATCCGCTACTTCAGCGGGCTGATGGAGGCTTTCGAGAGCGGGCGGCTGGATCCGCGCGAGGTCGCCGAGGGGGCGGTGCGGGCTCAGGTGCAGCTGCAGCTGGTACCCTTTACCCAGGAGCTGATGCGGGTGCTGGACAGCCTCGAAGCGGAATGACCCAGCCCCTCAGCAGCGACGAGACCCGCGACCTGGCCGGGGCCGTCCGCAAGTGCGCAGTTGGGGCAAACTCGTAGACAGGATGGGCCAGGTGGGTTCGGATGGCGTCGTGAACGATCGCCATCTGCGCTGCATACCAATTCCCCCTCATCGAGGTCGGCTGATCGGAACGCTGACTGTGAAATCTTTCATGCCTGGCCGACACCCTCAAGTCCTGGATGGTTTACGTTTGGCTTCCTAGCAGGCTCTGGCCAGGGTAACCCGAGCCCTAGGGTGTTCCCAGGCCCCGCCGTTCCGATCCCTCGAGCCCCTTGCTCACCGGCACTGTACTATAGAGAGTCAAAGAAAGCCCAGATGGCCTCAGTAGCACTGAAGTCGCGGCTGGTTCGGCCCACCAAATCCTCCGGCAGATACTGCCATCCCCCCGGCCAGGTATGCCCACCTCCGTTTACTCGGTAGAAGAGCACCTGGCTTCCCTGGGCGCAAGCCCAGCGGCGGAAAAGGGTTTGGGTTCCGTCTTGCACCGGATCGATGAGCTTCTCCTCGACGGGAGAGGTCCCACAGGTATTCAGCCTGCGCCAGAAGTCCACCGCTTCCTCAGCCGAGAGGATGGCCCCACCAGCCCCCACCTTGGGGATCCCGCCCGCGGCTGGGAGGATGGGGTCCAGGGTTCCATGGATGAAGAGAATCGGTACCGGACGCGAAGGGTGGCAGGTGGCGGTGAGGCGCTCGGGGAAGGTGGCCGCCACTACGGCAAAGGCCGCGATCTCATCGGAGAGTTCACAGGCCATCCGCCCCACCATCAACCCTCCATTGGAAATTCCCGCGGCGTATATTCGCCGGGGATCTACCCCGTACTTTTGGATAAGCTGCTCGATCAAGGATCGGAGAAAGGCCACGTCGTCCACCCCGGCTTGCTCGGCCTTGGTGGTTCCCCGGCCATCGGCCCAGCTTTGCTTATAGCCGTTGGGATAGACCACCAAGAATCCCGCCCGGTCAGCTAATTCATCCATTCCGGCCAAACGACGCATGCCGTGCCCGTTGCCCCCACCTCCGTGCAATACCAGCAAGAGGGGTAATCGGGCACCGGCGTGAGGGGGAAGGTGGCCTTCGTAGGTGCGTACCTGGCCACCGCTTTGGATCTCTCCGCGGAAGTCTGCGGCGAGGCTTTGGCGGGGGGCGCAGCACACCAGCAAAGCCAGGATTAGGAGAAGGCCCCGCATACGGGTCATCGAAACCGCGCGGCGGTCTTGGCCCGCACCTCTTCCAAAGTGGCCCCCGGCATCAGCTCCAGAAGGGTGAGTTGTCCTTCAGGGTAACCGAACACCGCCAGCTCGGTGATCACCAGGTCTACCGCGTGCCTCGCGGTGAGGGGTAGGTCGCACTCGGGCACGATCTTGGAAGAGCCGTCGGGGTTGGTGTGGGTCATGGTGATGATGAGCTTCTTAGCCCCCGAGGCCAGGTCCATCGCCCCCCCCACCCCCAGCAAGGGTTTACCGGGCACCGCCCAGTTGGCCAGGTTGGCCTTTTCGTCTACTTGCAACCCGCCCATGATCGCCACGTCCACGTGCCCCCCACGGATCATGGCGAAGGAATCGGCGCTGTCGAAGTAGGAAGCCCCCGGCAGGGCAGTTACCGGGATTTTGCCCGCATTTACCGGGTAATCCATCGCGCCACCCTCCTCGGGCGCCGGCCCCACCCCCAGCATGCCGTTCTCGCTGTGCAGGATGATGCCCATCTCGGGCGTGATGAGGTCGGCCACCAGGGTGGGGATGCCGATGCCCAGATTGACCACGTCGCCGGGTTTGAGTTCCTGCAAGGCCCGACGGGCTATGGCCAGGCGCTTGGGATCCGCTTTTTTGCTCCCCTCCACCGAGGCCGAGGAGCCCAGCAGCTCCGGGGTCATCTTGGCCTCCACCAGATAATCCACGTAGCAGCCGGGGGTGTGGACCTGGTTGGGGTCGATCTCGCCCACCGGGACGATCTGCTCGACCTCCGCGATCACCAAGTCGGCGGCGGTGGCCATGGCCTTGTTGAAGTTCTGCTCGGTCATGCGGTAGACCAGGTTGCCGGCGGTGTCGGCCTTCCAGGCTCGGATAAAAGCCACGTTGCCCCGCAGGGGCTCGACGAATACGTATTCCTTCCCGCCGATGACGCGGGTCTCTTTGCCCCTGGCGAGCAGGGTTCCGGCCGCGGTGGGCGTATAGAACCCGCCAAGGCCCGCCCCCCCGGCCCGCAGGGCCTCGGCCAGCGAGCCCTGTGGGAGCAACTCGACCTCGATGGCCCCGCTCTGCGCGGCTTGCACGGCCTCGGGGTTGGAGGTGAAGTACGAGCCGATGGCTTTCTTGATCTGCCCGTTGCGCAGCAACCGCCCACCGCCCAGCCCGGCCTCTCCGACGTTGTTGCCCACATAGGTGAGGTTTTTGACCGGCCTTTGGGCCAGGGCGTGCAGCAGGTGCACGGGGTTGCCGGTCATGCCAAAACCCCCCACCAGCAGGGTATCTCCGTCCTTGACTTTCGCCGCCGCTTCTTCCGCGGTGATCTGTGGAACGCGTTTCACCCGATCCCTCCCAAGTCTCGCGGCGAGGGGAGGCCCCAGGCGCGCCAAACTCCATGGCCGGGCGCCTCAGCCATGCAAAACCCCCTCCGCCTGCTGCAACACCCGGTCGATGAAGAGCTGGCTCGAGCCCAGATAGCCCTCCTCGCTCAAGGCCTCCCAGTCCAGCGGGAAGCCCACCCGCTCCCGCACCACCTCCACCAGGTGGCGCCCTTCGGAGCGCGCCGCCCTGGCCGCCTCCCGCACGAGGGCTTTGGCCTGGTCGCGGTCCATGTGCTCGGCCAGGGCGAAGCTTATGGCTTCGGCCAGCATCAGCCCCCGCGAGGCCCTCAGGTTGGCCTGCATCCCCGCGGGGTGCACCACCATTCCCTCGCTCAGGCAGCGGGCCTGATGGAGGGCGGCGGCGGTATGAGAAAACATCTGCGGCAGGGTGAGCCACTCCAACTGCCAACCGTGGGTGGCCCGCTCGTGCTCGGCGATCAGGGCCTGGTGGACGGCGGATAGCAACGCCGCATTGGCCCGGGCTGAGGCCAGGATGACCTCGCTCCTCACCGGATTGGATTTCTGCGGCAGGGTGGAGGAGCCCCCCCGGTCGGCCTCGGCGCTTTCCGAAACCTCGCCCACCTCGCTCTGCGCGAGCAGGATGACGTCCTGGGCCATCTTGGCCAGGCTGCCGGTGAGCAGCGAGAGCCACCCCGCCAACTCGGCCAGGTTGTCGCGGGCGGTGTGCCAGGGGATGGGGGGGGTGCCCAGGCCCAGCTCGCGGGCCAGGCCCTCCACGACCCTCACCCCCTCCTCCCCCAGCGCGGCCAGGGTGCCCACCGCACCGCCCAGCTGCACCACCAAAAGCCGCCCTTTGAGCTCTTCCAGGCGCTCCAGATCGCGCAGCAGCGGGGCCATCCAGCCCGCCACCTTGAAGCCGAAGGTGATGGGCAGGGCTTGCTGGGCGTGGGTGCGCCCGGCCATCAGGGTGTGGCGGTGCCGCCGGGCCAGGCCGGCCAGGGCCCGCAGGGTTCGGCGCAGCTCGTCCTCCAGCAGCCCCAGCGCCGAGCGCGCTTGCAGGATGAAGGCGGTGTCCAGGATGTCCTGGGTGGTGGCCCCCCAGTGGAGGTAGGGGCCGTGTTCGCTTCCGACGGCCTTCCGTAGCTGCGTCACCAGGCCGGCGATGGGAACCCCATCCCGCTCGGTCTGCCGGGCCAAAGCCTCCCAGTCCGGGATGAAGCTTTGCAAACCCCCGATGGCCGCCGCGGCCTCCGGGGGAATGATCCCCAGCTCCCCCTGCACCTTGGCCAAGGCGACCTCGACCTCGAGCAAGAACCCCACCCAGCGCTCGTCGCGGAAGAGCTCGGCCAGGGCCGGCTCGCCGTAGAGCCTTTCAAACAGCCTGGATTCACTCGGCAGAAAAGGCATGGCTACAGATCGAAGAACACCGTCTCCCCCTCGCCCTGCAAGCGGATGTCCCAGCGGTACACCACGCCGTCGGGGGTCTGGCAGCGCTGGGCCAGCAAGGTGGAACGGCGCGCGGGCTCGAGGGCGGCAAAGATCGGGTCCTGGGTGTTGTCGTGGTCGGAGAAGTACAGCCGGGTGACGGCGTGGATCAGCATCCCCCGGGCGAAGACCCGCACGTCGATGTAGGGCACCGGGCTGGGGGGAACCGGCCCCGGCTTGACGGTGCGGAACCAGAACCCCTCGCCCATCGTCCCCGAGCGGCCAAAACCCCTGAAGTGGGGGTCGGCCTGGGCGTGCTGGGGGTCGGCGGGGTGACGGAAGCGCCCTTGGGCGTCGGCCTGCCAGATCTCCACCAAGGCGTCGTCTATCGGCACCCCGTCCCCGTCCAGCACCCGGCCTTTCAGGGTGATCCGCTCCCCCAGGGTCTGCTCGTTCACCAGGATGTTGCCCCCTTCGCGCACCAGGGCGAAGGCGAAGAAGGGACCCACGGTTTGGCTGGGCGACTGCGGGCGCATCAGTGGCCTCCCTCCTCGAAGTACATCCGGTCGTAACCGGCGAGCACGATGTCGAAGCGGTAGCCCAGGGCCCACTCGGGGCGGGTGAGCTCGAGGTCGAAGCTCGAGATGAGGCGCTCGCGGGCTTTGACGTTGGGGATGCCTTGGTAGATGGGATCGTGCTCGAGCAAGGGGTCGCCGGGGAAGTACATCTGGGTGACCAACCGTTCGCTGAAGTTGCGCCCGATGAGGGAGAAGTGGATGTGGGCCGGCCTCCAGGCGTTGGGGTGGTTCCTCCAGGGGTAAGCGCCGGGCTTGATGGTGATGAAGCGATAGCAACCCCGTTCGTCGGTGAGGGTGCGGCCCGCGCCGACGAAGTTGGGGTCCAGAGGCGCATCGTGCTGGTCGTTTTTGTGGATGTACCGCCCGGCGGCGTTGGCCTGCCAGATCTCGATCAAGACCCCCGGCACCCCCCGCCCGTTCTCGTCGAGCACCCGACCGCTCACGATGATGCGCTCCCCCAAAGGTTCCCCGTTCTTGGCGGCGTTTTGGGTCAGGTCGTGGTCCAGGGGGCCGATATCCCCCTCGCCGTAGACGGGACCGGTGCGCTCCAGAAGCGAGGCCGGCAAGGGCACCAGGGGGTGGTGGGGGGCCCGGCGCACGGTGGCCACATAGGGGCTGTAGAGGTAGGGGGGCTGGATGCTCCAGTCCAGTACGCGGCTTTGGCTCATACTTCCTCCTTGAAAACCTCCTTGGCGATGGCAAAGGCCCGGTTGGCCGCCGGTACCCCGGCATAAACCGCAACCTGCATCAGCACCTCGCGTACCTCTTCGGGGCGCACCCCGGTATTGGCGGTGGCCCGCAGGTGTAGGGCCAGCTCGTGTTCGTGGCCCAGGGCTGCCAGCAGGGCCAGGGTGAGCAGGTGGCGGGTTTTGCGCTCGAGCCCTTCCCGTCCCCAAACCTCTCCCCAGGCGTACTCGGTGATGAAGCGCTGAAAGTCGGCGTCAAAGGGCGTGGTGCGGGCCTGGGCCTGGGCCACGTACGCCGTCCCCAGCACCGCCCGGCGGTTGTTCAGCCCGCGTTCATATCTATCGTCCACCGTGGGCCTCCAAAAAGGCGCGGATTTCGTTCAGGGTGGCCTCGGGTTGCTCGATGCAGGGCAGGTGGGCGGCTCCCTCGATGAGCCGCAGCGGGGCCCCCAGCTCCTGGGCCAGCGCCTCCGAGAGGGCAGGCGGGGTGGAGGGGTCTTGGGCCCCGCACACTACCAGCGCCGGAGCCCGTACCGCCTCCAGCCCCCCGCGCAGGTCGGCATCCCGCAAGGCCGCGCAGGTTCCGAGGTAGCCCTCGGTCGGGGTGCGCGCAAGCATGTGGTAGTAGCCCTGCGCGGCGGCGGGTTGCTCCCGGAAAAAAGTCGGGGTAAACCAGCGGGCGATGACCCCCTTGGCCACCTCGGCCAACGAGGTCTCCTCGATGGCCCGGATGCGCCCGTCCCAGCTTTCTGCACTCCCGATGCGGGCCCCGGTGTCCATCAGCACCAGCGCACGGGTGCGCTCGGGATGGGTACGGGCGAAGTCGAGGGCGATCATCCCCCCTACCGAGATGCCTACCAGGCTGACCTGCTCGAGGGCAAGGTGGTCGAGCAGGGCCTTTAGATCCCGGGTGTGGTCGGCCAGGGTGTAGGGTGGGGGTGGGGCCTCGGAGAGGCCGTGGCCGCGTTTGTCGTAACGCACCACCTGGAAACGGGAGGCGAGCCCTGCGGCCTGGGCGTCCCAGAGGCGCAGGTCGCTGCCCAAGGAGTTGATGAAGACCACCGGGGGACCTTCCCCCTCGAGCCGGTAGTGCAGGACAAGACCGTTTACCTTGGCAAAGCGCGTCATACCCCTCCCTCAGATTCCCAACAGCGGCACCAGCGAGGCCGCGGCCTGGAGCAACACCGGCAGCGTGCGCTTCAAAAGCTCCTCCCGGCTCACCCGCCCGGCCTGCACCCCCACATTCATGGCCGCCAGCACCCGGCCCCGCGCGTTTTTCACCGGCACGGCCAACGAGCGCAGCCCCAGCTCGAGTTCCTGGTCTACCAGGGCATAGCCTTGGCCGCGCACCCGCGCCAGCTCTTCGCGCAGGAGTTCGGGGTCGGTGAGGGTGTGGGGGGTCAGGGGGCGCAGGGGCGTGCGCTGTAGGTAGGCCTCCAGCTCTGCGGGCTCCAGGGCGGCCAGCAGCACCCGGCCCATGGAGGTGCAGTAAGCGGGCAGGCGGCTGCCCACCCCCAGCCCCACCGAGATGACGCGGCGGGTGGCGGCGCGGGCAATGTAGACGATCTCCCCGCCGTCCAAGATGCTGGCCGAGCAGGACTCGTGAAGCTGGGCGCTCACTTCCTCCAGCACCGGCTGGAGCAGGCGGGGCAGGGGGGTAGAGGAGAGGTAGGCATGGCCCAGGCTCAGGATTTTGGGGGTCAGCCAGAACAGTTTGCCGTCGGTGGCCACATAGCCGAGGGTGTGCAGGGTCAAAAGCGAGCGCCTGGCGGTGGCCCGGCTGAGGCCGGTGAGGCGGGCCACTTCGCTGATGGTAAGGCGCTCGTGGCCCTCGTCGAAGCAGCGAATCACCGAGAGCCCCCTCGCCAGGGCCTCCACGAAAAAGCTCTCCTGTTCGTTGTGGGCCTCGGCTTCCAGCACCGCCTCGGGCAAGAGATTCATGATGGAAGGGATTATAGCACGGGCTGTGCGTTCTGTGAACATTGTGCGCTATACGCACACAAGGCCGCCTTAGTTGCCGGATTGCCCCTTTTCCATCTCGCCCAGCCAGGCTTCGGTGGCCTGGGCCATAAGCGGTTTCAGCCCCAGCTCTTGCAGCATCGCCGCCGCGGCCGCCATCTCCTCCCGTCGGCGCCGGGCGTGGCGCAGGCTACCCTCCACCAACCGGTCAACGAGCGCGGCGTTGGCCTCCTCCAGGGTCTGGGCGATGTTCTGACGGGTCTCGGCCTCGAGGCCAAGCCGCCGGGCCGCCTCCAAAGCCTCCCCCACCGCCGCCGCCAGCCCTTTGAAGAAGATGCTGCGCAGGAGCTTGCGGGTGGCGGCGGCCCCCGGCGCTTCCCCTACCACTTCCACCACCGCGCCCAACGGCCCCAGCCGCTCGGCATAGGCCAAAGCCCCCGGCCCCGAGGCGAGCGCTGGGGTGCGCAGGCCCCTGCCCGGCACCGGGCTCATCAGGGCGATGTCGGCGAAAAGAGCCCCGGTGGGGGCTACCGCCTCGCAGAGGGCCCGCTTGAGCGCCGGGGCCGCGGTGTTGAGGTCGGCGTAGACCACCCCCGGCCCCAGCACCGGGGCCACCCGCTGGGCCACCTCGAGCGCCACCCGGGCCCAGTTCACGCTGAGGACAACCCCGGCCCCCCAGGCCGCCTCGGCCTCGCTGGAAGCCCGCCGGATCCCCGGCACGCCTTTTTCGGGAATGGGGTCGTAGCCCACCACCTCCGCCCCGGCCTGCAGGAGGTCTTGGGCGATGGCCGCTCCGGCCTCACCCAGGCCCAGCACGGCAATTGACAGGTTCTTGTCCACAGAAGATCTCGTGTTAGTAAGGTGTGCAAGTAAAGTTGGCTGCGTCGTTGGCTTGTGCCTGAGTGGGATTGGCTGGGCCAGTGTATCTGGGGTAGGTACCGTACTCGCATAATGGGCGAGTACGCCCATTGGTTGCTGCAGTTGCAGAACTGGTGTTGCCGTCCACTGCAATAAGGTGCTCCGGTGCTTCCCCTCGCTCGACCCAGGCTTCCAGCGTTGATAGCCAATCGTGCCGAGCTGTGAAAATACCGCTGCCATGTCCCATCCCCGGAATCAGATAGAAGCGGGCAAATTTTCTGACCTCTGCCTGCCCCATGTCCGCCACCAGCTTGTTCCAATAAGCAATAGTGTTGTGGGGCGTGATGGAATCGTCAATGGTACCGTGAGTAAGAATCATCTTACCCCCCTTGGCAATAAACCGGCTGTAATCGGTGCTAACCGCATCCGCCCAGCTTGAAACTTGCTGAATGCGGCTCACCCATTGGCTTGGTTCAAAGGCTAAGGGGTCATAGTTCATGTCCCGGGTGATGAACCCTTGAATGGCGCCCTTAGCCGGGAAGAGCTGGAACGCTGAGCCGTCAGGGGCAAAGGGAAACTTACTCAAGTCGGCGGTGTTGCTGCGTCCCAGATGGTTCTGGGTAAACGTTGCTCCCTCTAGGATAGGCCAACGGGGATAACTGGTACTGCCCCCAGCAAAAGCAAAGCCAAACTGTACGGGCGAAGCGATTTTCTCCACTGCCGCAAGCTGAGGATCAGAAAGACAAGTCTCCCCAGTGTCGGCCCCACCAGGGCAACGCAAGGCTGCTCTAATGCTTTCAGTGCTTACCTTGGCGTTACAGGCGCGCACATCGCTGATGATGCCATCTTCAAGGCCATCTAAACCATCACACTGTGCCCGCACATAAGCAACCAAGGTAGCAACCTTAGCTGGGTTCATCCACGCAGGACTAGGCACGCCCAGCTTGTTGCCGTAGATAGCCCTGGCCTGAGCCCACGCACCCAGCCACATGTTGATAACGTTGTAAGCTGGGTAGTGGGCAACTATGCCGTTGTAGTCGTCCGGATAGCGTTGGGCAGCGTCAAGGGCTTCATGGCCGCCTTGCGAACCACCTATAAAGTAGGTGTAGCGGGGCTCTTGGCGATATACCCGCCGAATAAGGAATTTGGCGACATCCAACGTCTTTTTAATCTGCCATTGGGCGAAATTCATCAGCTCTTCCTGATTTAAAGCAAAACTGGTATCAAAAGGTGGTTTCCCCTCGGAAGAGTGACCGGAGTCGCTGCCCAGGGTAACGTAACCACGGGCTAATGGAGTAGGGACGTTAGCCGGCGCACCACTAAATGGATCCAATCCTGTCACCACCGTTCCGTTGGTGCCTCCACCCCCGTACTGCAATACCCGCTGATTCCACCTTTTGGGAAGGTTGACTTCAAAGCGAATGGGGGAGGCTGTGGGATCCACTGCCCAAATGTTGCCGGTGACCTTGCAGTAGCTACGTGGATAGCCTGCTATATCCGTATCGTTCACGTCAGTGGCCGCCAAAACCATCGCTCCACTTGTAGGCAACCCAATTGCGCTTATAGGTATGACCAAGCCTGCCAAGCTTGAGCAAGACCGCTGAGCTTCCACATTGGTGATTGGAGCCGACTGCGCTTGGGTTAGCGCGACCAGAGGTCCAACTACCCCCACAACCGTGAAGATTCCTACCCTCCTCATAGACCTCCTCCCTACGTTTTTTCCCTTGGCACCTTAGACAGTTCACCTTCGACATGAGAGCGCAGGCCGTAGAGGTCAACGGAGAGCTCCCCCGCCTGGAAGCGCCCGCGCAGGCCCTCTTCCCGCTGGGCACGAGCCTGGGCGGCCTCGAGCACCTCCCTCGAGCGCTCCTTGGCCACCACCACTGCCCCGTCGGCGTCCAGCACCAGGATGTCGCCGGTACGGATAAGGGCCCCGCCCAGTTGCAAGGGAACCCCGATCTGCCCCAGCGATTTGCGCTCGGCCCCCTTAGCCCGCACGTACCGGGTCCAGATGGGCAGGCCCATCTGGGCCAGCTCCTCGGCGTCGCGCACCGCGGCGTCCACCAGCATCCCGGCGGCCCCCTGGGCTTTGGCCTGGGTGGCCAAAAGTTCCCCCACCAGCGCTACCGGGGCGGGCTCGGGCATGGCGAAGACCAGCACCTCGCCGGGCCGCACCGCGGCCATGGCCGCGTGGACCATCAGGTTGTCATTCTGGGCGCACAACACCGTCAGAACGGGCCCCGCCACCCGGCTGCCGGGCACGAGCGGCAAGAGGGGCAGGTCTACCAGCCCCTCCCGTCCCGAAGCCTCGTAGACCGTGGCCACCCCCAGCCGGGCTAGGGTTTGCAGTTCGTCTTGGCTCAGGCTCATAAGCTCCTCACCACCTGGGGCAGCGCGCGCTGGAAGGCCTCGGCGCGCTCGATGTCCTTGTGGCCGGCGATGCGGCGGGCGTGGTTGGCCCGGTGGGCGGCCCGCTCGCCGTAGTACTGGCGCAGATAACCCTGCGAGGCGAAGGCCTCCATAGCCTTTTGCTTTTTCTCCCAGACCGGGGTGATGTCCAGGAAGAGCGTGGGCACGAAGCCGCACAGCTCGGGTTGGTGGGGCTCAAAGAGCAAAAACTCGGGGGGCCGCACGGTGCGGAAGGCGCTGGCCACCCCGGCCCCGCTGGCGAGCTGGCGGGCTTTCTCCACCGCCTCGTAGGTCACCGGGTGGTCGGGGTTGAAGGGGTCCTTCTCGGGGTGGGTCAGGAGCAGGTCCGGGGCGGTCTCCACGATGATCTCGACCAGGCGCTCCAGAGCTCGCTCGTCCACCCGCAAGGGGTAGTCGCCCAGATCCAGGCACTCGAAGCTGGCCCCCAAAGCCTCGGCGGCCTGGGTGGCCTCGGCGTGGCGGATAGCCTTGACCCGCTCGAGGGTCTGCCCCGGCTCCTTCCACAGCTCTCCCGACTCCCCGCGCTCGCCGTAGCTCAGGGCCACCACCCGCGCCTGCCCCCCCTGGGCGCACACGCTGGCGATGGCCCCCCCAGCCCGCCAGACGAAGTCGGCGGCGTGGGCGCTGAAGACCAGCATCCGCTTCATGCCCGCCCTCCTTTGGCCAGCTTCACGGGGTTGGTCACGGCCATCTGGCGCACCTCGGCTTCGTCAAAGCCCGCTTCCAAGAGCTTGTCGGCAAAGAGGGCCAGCCCGTCCTCTACGGGAGGGTTCTTGGGCTGGCCTAAGTCGGTGGAAAGAACGTTACGCTCCACCCCGGTAGCCCGGATGGCCTCAAACACCCGTTCCCAGGGCACCTTGCCGCTCCAGGAGGGCACCAGGCAGCGCTCGAGGTAGGCCCCCTGCTGGGCCAGGTAGCGCTGCTCGGGGATGGGCAGGGCCTGGGTGGGGTAGTCGGGGTGGGTGACCACGATGTAGCGCACCCCTTCCTCCAAGGCGGCCTCCACCACCTTCAGAATCTCCGCGCGGCCCAAGTGCCCGGTGGCCAGCACCAGGCCGTGCCGGGCCACTACCCCCAGCACCTGGCGCAGGGCCGGCACCACCCGCCCGTTGGCGTCCAGCGCCTCGATGGGATCGAGGGGTAGCCCGGCCTCTCGGAACTCCACTTGCAGCTTGGCCCACAGGGGCTTTTTCTCCGGGGGCAGGGCGTCGGCCTCCCGGGCTTCGTTGGCCGCGTCCACGGTGGGCAGCCAGACGATGCGGGCCCCCTCGCGGGCGGCGATCTCCACCGCCACCGGGTTCAGCCCTCCCACCCCGTGGTTCAGGGTCAGGCTGCCCAGTACCTCCACCTCCGGCACCACCCGCCGGGCCAAGAGGGCCCGCTCGGCGGTCGGGACGTAATGGGACTTGAGCACGAAGCCGGCCAGGCCCCGTTCGCGGAAGCGCTGGGCCAGCTCGAGGTCGTGGGTGTGGCGGGGGATCACGTCGGGTTCGATGTGCACATGCAGGTCGTAGGCGCCTTGCACCAGTTCGATGGCGCGTTCGCTGGGGGTCATAGGGTACTCCTTCCGATGCGTTTGAGGGCCGCGATGACGCCCCCCAGGTGGGCCTTCATGGCGGCTTCGGCCTCTTCGGGTTGGTGGGCGGCCACCGCGGCGATGATCCGGCGGTGCTCCTCCAAGGACTGCTGGGGGCGGCCCGGCACCAGGATGGTGTGGAACTGGTGCCGCACCCCCTGGGCCCGCAGCCCCTCGATGAGCCGGGCTGCGGTCTGGTGACCGGAGATTTCCACCAAGGTGCGGTGGAGCAGGCTGTTGAGCTCGGACATGCCCCACAGGTCGCCCGCGCGGTGGCGCTCCTCCATCTGGCGGTGGATGGCCCACAGGGCCTCGGCCTGCTCGGGGGTGGCCTTGCGGGCCGCGTGGTGGGCGGCCAGGGCCTCCAGCGCGGCGCGGGCCTCTAAGATCTCCACCGCCTCGGCCTCGCCGATGGTGCGCACCCGCGCCCCCCGGAAGGGCTCGCTCTCTACCAGACCCTCCTGCTCGAGCCGGGCCAAGGCGGTGCGGATGGCCGCCCGCCCCACCCCGAAGCGCTCGGAGAGCTCCTTCTCTACTAAGCGCTGCCCCGGCAGCAGCTCCCCGGCCAGAATGGCCCGCCGCACCAGAAGGTAGGCGCTCTGGGTCTCGGTGGACTTCTCCGTCACCGCCATCTCAGGCCTCCTGGGCCTCTACCGGGGGGGTGCCGTAGGTGTGGAAGGTGGGCACCGTCTGCAGCCCCCAGGCCTGGCCCCGCTTGCGCTCCTCCTCGTTCCAAACGATGGGCTTCCAGTCCGGGGCCAGGAGCAACCGGGCCCCCGGGCAGGCCACCTCGAAGCGGTTGCCCCCCGGCTCGTAGACGTAGAGGAAGAAGGTCTGCTGGATGGCGTGCTTGTGCGGCCCGGTCTCGATCTTGACCCCGTGCTCCAAGCAGATATCTGCTGCTCTTAGCACCTCCTCGCGGCTGTCCACCGCGTAGGTGCAGTGGTGAAAGCGGCCCCTGGCCCCCAGGTGGTCTTTGGTGATGGCTACGTCGTAGGTCTTGTTGTTGCTGGTGAGCCAGACTCCCTGCTCGTCCCCCCCGCTGAAGATGATCTGCTCGGTGACTTTCATCCCCAGGTTGCCCTCCATGAACAGCCGCATGGCCCGCACGTCCGCGGCCAGCAGGTTGATGTGGTCGAGCCGGCGCAGGTTGGCCCCTTTGCCAGGGAAGCGGGAAGCTTGGTTCTTGAGGGCGGGCCGGGTGGCCTCGGTGGGGGTGTACCAGGTGGTCTCGTAGTAGAGCTCCACAAGGTGCCCGTCCGGGGTGTGGAAGCGGTAGGCCGGGCCGTGGCCGCGCTCCTCCACCCAGCCCTGGCCCAGCCCGCTCTGCTCCAGGACCCGCACCCGCCGGGCGAGGGCCTCGGGGCTCCTGACCCGGAAGGCGAAGTGTCCCAGGCCGGGCTGGGGGGCGGCGGTGAGCTTGAGGGTGTGGTGCTCATAGTCGTCCCAGCCGCGCAGGTAAACCGAGTTGGGGGTGGATTCGCTCACGCTCAGGCCCATCACCTCGGTGAAGAAGTGGAGGCTTTGCTCGAGCTTCGGGGTGAGGAGCTCGAGGTGGGCCAGGTGGGCCAGGTCGCAGTAGGGCCAGACCCCTTCAGTGCTTACTTCGGACATGGGAACCTCCTGCACGCATGCTAGCCATAGTTGACCACATTGTCAACAATCCGTGCGGCAAACGCCCAGGGAGGGGCCCCTGGGCTAGGCCGGGACCTCCCCTCCCACCCACCCGGCGTAGCGGCCGCTGGTGTAGAGGCCCACGTAGTTCTCGGCCAGAAAACGCCGCAGGTGGGGGCTTTCGGCTAGGTGGCGGAGCTGGGCGGTGCGCAGGCCGTCGTCGAAGGGATCGGCGGGGGTGTGGAGCAGGGTGGTCATGAAGTAAGAGAAGAGCTCGGCCTGCCAGACGTGGCGCAGCGCGTCCTGGGTGTAGCCCAGCAGGAAGCCCTCCTCGCCCCGCCGGTAGTAGGCCAGCAGGGCCCGGTACAACAGCACCGCGTCGGAGAGGGCCAGGTTCATGCCCTTGGCCCCGGTGGGCGGCACCACGTGGGCCGCGTCGCCCATCAGGAAGAAGCGGCCGTGCTGCATGGGCTCCACCACCAAAGAGCGCAAGGGGGTGAGGCTCTTTTCCAACAGGGGCCCCGGGCGCACCTCGGCCACCCCCGCAAGCCGCTCGCTGAGCTCGGCCCAGATGCGCTCCTCGGGCCAGTCCTCGAGCCGCTCCTCCACCCCCACTTGCAGGTAGTTCCTCGAGCGGGTGGGCGAGCGCATGCTGAAAAGGGCAAAGCCACGGGGATGGCTGGCGTAGATGAGCTCCTCGGCAGCGGGTAGGGCCTCGGCCAGAATGCCCAGCCAGGCGAAGGGGTAGTTTTTCTGGTACAGCCGGGCTCCGGGTATCTGGGCCCGCAGCCGGCTGTGCGAGCCATCGGCCCCCACCACAAACTCGCAGGCGAGCTGCTCGGTAGCCCCCTCGGGGGTTCGGTAGAGCAGGCGCAGGCCCTCCGGGGCGGCCTCCAGGCCCAACACCTCGTGCTCGAAGCGAATCTCCCCGCCCTGGGCCAGGTAGAGCCGGATCATGTCCTGCACCACAAACTGCTGGCCATAGACCCAGATGCTCTTCCCCTCGGTGAGGCTAGGGAAGTCCAGGTGGTGCAGGGCCCCGTCGAAGGCCAGGTAGACCCCGCGGTGCTCTAAGCCCTGCTCGAGCATCCGCTCCCCCAGCCCGGCCCGGCGCAGAATCTCCCTGCTGCCCCACTCCAGCACCCCGGCGCGGATGCGGTGGGGGCTGGTCTCCAGGTACTCGCGGCTTCTGGCCTCGAGCACCACCGCCTCAATCCCCTCGCGGTGCAGCAGGTGGGCCAGCAAGAGCCCCGCCGGCCCCGCCCCCACGATGCCCACCTTAACCATGCTCCCCTCCGAAGAGGATCAGGTCGGAAAGCGGCCGGGCTTCCACGCCCTCCTCGTCGGGGCCGAAGGGGGTGGAAAGCAGCCGCGAGAAGGTCTCCACCGGCTGCCAGGTGAGGGCCTCGAGCTCCAGGGGGTCGAGCTCCACGCGGTAGCCCAGGCGCGGGGAGGTAATGCATAGCCGCTCCCCGTTGCGGGTGGCGATCTTCTCCACCGTCACGGTAGTGAACTCGTTGGTCAGGGTGAGCATGGGTACCTCCCTAGAAGAAAAAGGCCAGGTTGTGGGTGGGCAGGGTGGCGCTGTCCAGGATCACCGTGCGGCCGGCCAGCCGCCAGCCCCCCTCCTCCTGCCGCCAGACGTCGCGGCGCTCGGCCGAGAGAAAGGTGTGGTCGGGCCGGTCCCAGCGGCTCCTGAAGATGAGCAGGTTGGAGCGCACCTCGGTCTCCTCGCCCTTGGGGGTGGGCCTGGGCTCGCCGATGCGCACGTTGGTCACGAAGTGGCGCAGGCGGGAAGGGGGGTCTTCGGCCCAGGCGAAGCCGGTCTCGAGGCGGGCCACGCGCATCTCGAGGGAGGTGTAGTCTTCGTCCAGGTGGTACATCCCCCCCATCACCCCGCTCACCCCGCCCTCCGGGCCCCGCTCCTTGGTGACCCGCACCGGCACCCGGTAGCGCACGTCCTCGGCTAGCAGGGTCAGCCACTCCCGGTAGCGCCCCTCATCGAGCAGCTCGGCTTCCTTGTACAGGCAGTTGAGCAAGGCTTGCACACGGTCCATGGCCCACCTCAAGAGAGGAGCATCTCCAGGTAACGGCGGTGAAAGTTGCGCATGTTGGCGTCGGTGAAGTTGAGCCCGTAGGCCACCCCCGGCCCCGGCCAGTTGGGGTCGGGCTCGAGCTCGAGCCCCATGCGGTAGTTGAGGCGCAGCTCCCGGCCCTGGGCGGTGGCGGCGTTGTGGGCCACGTGGCTCCAGATCTCGGTGTCGTCCTGCTCGAAGGTGCCCGAGGAGCCGAAAAAGCGCAGGTAGGAGTGCCGGGTCTTCTCCTTGAACCACTCCGGGGCGTCTTTTTCCACCAAGGCCCAGGAGAAAATCTCGATGCGGCCCGGTCCCAAGGGGTGCCAGACCCGGAAGGTGAGCATCGGCACGGTGCCTTGGTACTTGTGGTCGGGCTTGCGGATGGGGTTGTGGAAGGAGAAGTTGGGGAAGAGCGTGACCAGCAGGATGCGGGTCTCGCGGGCGGTCTCGAACTGCTCACGGGTGGGGTAGGAGGTGCGGGCCCGCTCGAGCATCTCCTCCGGGTAGCCCCAGAAGGGGGGCAGCTTGGCCCCGGGCGGGGCCCCCACCACCATGCTGCCGTGACCCTTGCCGGGGATGTGAATCTGTTCGCCGTACATGGCGTACTTGGCGTCCTTGGGGGCGATGCCCAGCTCGATGAGCGAGCGGTGGGTCATGAGGGTGTGGTAGCTGTCGCTCAGGAAGGTCTCCAGCGCCAGCTTCCAGTCGGTGTGGACCACCCAGCGCTGGGGCGGACCCAGCACCTCGAGGCCCGCCGGGCTGCGCTTGGTCACGAGCTCCAAGTACCAGCGGATCTCCCCCAGCCACTCCTCGAGGCCCGGGGCCTCGGGGTCGAGGTTGCCGAAGATCATCCCGTCGAAGACCTCGAGGCGAGGAATGGGGCATAACCCCCACTCCGCCTTGTTGAAGCCGGGCCCAAAGGCCTCGCGCTCGGCCGGCACCCCGATCAGCCGGCCGTCGTTGCGGTAGGTCCAGCCGTGGAAGGGGCAGCGGAAGTGGCTGGCGTTGCCCAGCTCGGCCCGGCAGACCCGCATCCCCCGGTGGCGGCACATGTCGAGCAAGGCCCGCACCACCCCGTCCTCGCCCCGCACCACGATGTAGGGGTTGTTCAGCACGTAGCGCAGCACGTAATCGCCGGGGTTGGGGATCTCCGACTCGTGGGCCAGATACACCCAGGAGCGGCTGAAGATCTTCTCCTTTTCCAGCTCAAAAAGCTCGGGGTCGTTGAAGATCCAGGCCGGCACCAGCCCGTCCTCTATTCCCTCCTGCAGCTCCTCCAGCATCCGGCCAAGCCGAGAGGAGACCCCACCTTTGACCCTCGCCATACGTTCACCTCGCTCACACACCCAAATACCGCTGCAACACAGCCCCGCTGGCCTCCTGGGGGCGGCCCTCCCACACGATCTCGCCGTGCTCCAGGATGTAGACCCGGTCCGCCACCGCCAGCGCCATCTGCACGTTCTGCTCGGCCAGCAAGACCGTCTCGCCCTCGGCCTTCAGGGTGCGGATCACCTCCGCCACCTGCCGCACCATCAGGGGCGAGAGCCCCTCGGTGGGCTCGTCCATCAAGACCAGCTTGGGGTTGCGCAAAAGGGCCCGGGCCACGGCCACCATCTGCTGCTCCCCTCCCGAGAGCGCGCGGGAAGGGTTTTTGCGCCGCTCGGCCAGCCGAGGGAAGACCTCCAGCACCCGCTCCAGCGTCCAGCGGCCCTGCTGCCCCCAGGCCGCCATGCGCAGCTCTTCTTCTACCGAAAGCCCATCGAACATCCGCCGCCCCTGGGGCACCAGGGTCAGGCCCAGCTCGGCCCGGCGGTGGGTGGGCAGGCGGCCAATCTCCTGCCCCAGAAACACCACCTCCCCCTCCTGGAGGGGAAGCAAGCCCATCAGGGCCGAGAGCAGGGTGGTCTTGCCCATGCCGTTGCGGCCCAAAAGGGCCACCACCTCCCCCTGACCCACCTGCAGGCTCACCCCCTCCAGCACCCGCATGGGTCCGTAGCCGGCCGAAAGCCCCGCACAGCGCAACACCTCCGGGCCTGCGGCGGTGGCCTGGCCCATCTGCCAGCCCTGGCCCACGTAGATCTCCTGCACCTTGGGGTCTTGCCGGATGGCCTCGGGCTCGCCCTCGGCCACCACCTCGCCGTAGTGCAGCACCGTGACCCGCTGGGCAAACCTGAGGGCATACTCCAGGTCGTGCTCTACCAGCAGCACGGTCATCTGCGGATCCAGGCTCAGGATGAGCGCCCCGATCCGCTCCCGCTCGGCCCCGGAGAGGCCCGCCAGGGGCTCGTCCAGAAGCAGCACTTTGGGGTTTTGCACCAGGGCCATGGCGATCTCGAGCTGCCGCTTCTCCCCGTGCGAAAGCTGGGCGGCTTTCAGCTGGGCTCGCTCGGACAGCCCCACCTTGCTCAGCGCGGCCTGTACTTCGGGGTCCGGCGCGAGCGGCTCCGAGAGGCGTCGGCTTCTCCCTAAAGCCGCCTGGCGGGCCAGGGCTACGTTCTCCCAGACCATAAGCTCCGGGAAGGCGTTGGAGCGTTGGAAGGTGCGGCCCAACCCCAGCCGGGCTACCCGTTCTTGGGGCAGCCCGCTCACCTCGCGCCCACCCAAGTAGACCTTTCCCTGGGTGGGCCGGAGCTCCCCCGCCACCACCTTGAAGAGGGTGCTTTTGCCTGCGCCGTTGGGCCCGATCACGGCCCGGCGCTCCCCCACCGCTACCTTCAGGTTCACCCCGGCCAGGGCCAATAGCCCCCCGAAGGCCCGCTTTACCCCTTCGACCCTAAGCGCCTCCACGCTCACCTCCGATCCGCCGCTCCAGCAGGGGCCACAGCCCCTCGCGGGCGAACAGCACCGTGCCGATGAGGAGCAGCCCCACGAACACGCCCCACAGGTCGGTGAACGAGCTCACCCAGGACTGCACGAAGGTGTACAGCAGTGCGCCAAAGGCCGCGCCCCACAGGCCCCGGCTGCCCCCCAGGAGCACCATCACCATCAAGGTGGCCGAGGTCAGCCAGAAGAGGTCGTGGGGGCTGATGAAGCTGCGGTGCAGGGCCAGCCCGCCCCCGGCCAGCCCGGTGAGGGCCCCGGTGAGGACGAAAAGCGAGAGCTTGTAGTAAAAGGTCGGCACCCCCAGCGAGCGGATTTTCTCCTCGTTCTGGCGGATGGCCTCGAGGGTCTTGCCGTAGGGGGTACGAAGCAGATAGCGCAGGCCCCAAATGCTGCCCAAAAGCGTCAGCAGCGCTATCCCGTGCAGGACTCTGGGGTTTAAGGCGAGCCCCGCAAGGCTCAGCCCGTCGTCGCCACCGGTAAGCGCATTCCACTTGTAGGCCGCCGAGTAGACCATCTGCCCAAAGGCCAAGGTCAGCATCAGCACGAAGATCCCCTGGGTACGGAAGAGCAGCAGCCCGGTGAGGAGGGCGAACCCTGCCGATACCAGCACGGCCAACCCCAAGGCCGGCAGCACAGGCATCCCCCCCTTGAGGGCCAGGCCCACCGTGTAGGCCCCCAGGCCCAAAAAGGCCGCCTGGCCCAGCGAGGGTACCCCGCCGTGGCCCAACAACACGCTCAGCGCCACCGCCGCCAGGGCCAGCAGAGCGGCCTCGGTGGCCAGGTAGAGCGGGTATCCCCCCAACGCCAGCGGCAGCAGCCACAGCAGCACCAGCCCTGCCCGCAAGATCGCCGGCGGCAAGCGGCCAGACCCCGAGCGGAGTTCGCTGCCGGCCATCATGCCATCCTCCGGCCTAGCAGCCCCTCCGGCCTCAAGGCCAGCACCAGGGCCATCAGGGCGAAGATCAAGAACATCGCGGCCTGGGGCAGGAACAAGCGCCCAAAGCCGTCCACCAGCCCCACCAGAACAGCCCCCCAGAAAGCCCCCTCGATGCGGCCTAACCCCCCGATCACCACCACGATCAGGGCGAAGAGGGTCATCTGGGCATCGAGACCGGGGGCCAGGGCGATCATGGGGCCCCCCACCACCCCTCCCAGCCCGGCCAGGGCAGCGCCGAAGGCAAAGGTCAACAGGCTTATCCGGGCGGGCCGGAGGCCCAGGGTGCTGGCCATGGCGGGGTCGGCGGTCACCGCCCGCACCTGCACCCCAAAGGGTGTTCGGGAGAGCAGCAGCCGCATCAGCAGGAAGAGCGAGACCCCTACGGCCAGCACGAACAGGGGGTACTTGGGGTAGATAAAAGAGCCCAGCAGCAGCGGCCCGGCCAGGGCTTCCGGCGGGGGGACCGAGCGGACCCCCGCGCCGAAAGCGGCCCGGAGCAGGTCGGAGACCACGAACCCCAAGCCGATGGTAAGCAGCACCTGCTCGAGCTCCCGTCCGTGCAATCCCCGCAGCAAAAAGCGCTCCACCGCCACTCCGAAGACCCCTACCAGCAAGGGAACCACCAGCAAGGCCAGCCAGAAGTTCACACTGCTTCCCAAGGCCATGCCCAAGTAGGCCCCCAGCATGTATAAGGCCCCGTGGGCCAAGTTGATCACCCGGGCCACCCCAAAGATCAGCGAGAGGCCTGAGGCCAGCAGAAACAGCAGCATGGCGAAGGCCAGGCTGTTGAGGAGTTGGATTCCCAGGAGCATCATGGCTACTTCCCGGGATCGCGCACGATGCCCAGGTCGGCGAGCTGGCGGTTGGCCAGTACCCCTTCCACCCGGGCTACCTCCCGCGCGTAGACGTGCTGGGTGGCGTTGTTGGTCTCCGGGTCCATCTGCACGAAGCCGCGCGGGCTGATGATCTTGGCGTTTTCAAAAGCCCTCAGGAACCGGCGGCGGTTATCCACATCGCCCTCTGCGGCGTTGATGGCGTCTACGATGAACTGCATGGCGTCGTAACCGCGCACCGCAAAGTGGTTGGGGGTGGCGTTGTACTTTTGCCGGTAGGCTTTGATGAAATCTCGGTTGGTGCTGTTGTTGAGGGTGTAGACCCAGTGGTCGGCGCTCTTGGCCCCCAAAGCGGCCTCCCCGATGGCCTCGAGCACGTTCTCGTCGGTTACCTCGCCGCTCACCGCAAGCTGCACCGTGCGGTTGAGGCCGAACTGGGCGAACTGCCGCAGGAAGATCACCGCGTCGCTCCCCGATAGCACCGCGTGTACGACCTCTGGCCGGGCGGAGGCGATGCGCGAGATCACCGCGCTGTAGTCGGTGCTGCCCAGGGGGGTGTAGAGCTCGGCCACCACCTCTCCACCGGCCTGTTGGAAACCTTCCTTGAAGGCCGCGGTGGCCTCCTTGCCAAAAGCGTAATCCAGCGCCAGCAGAAAGGCTTTTTTCCCCACGTTGCGCGCCACCCAAGGCCCCATCGGATAGTGCTGTTGCCAGGCGCTGATGGAGGTGCGGAAGATGTAGGGGCTTCTGCGCTCGCGGGTGATGCCGTTGGCCGCCGCGTTGGCGACGATCAGCGGGACCTGCCGCTCGTGGACGTAATCGCGCACGGCGTAGGCCGAGGAGGAAAGGACAATCCCCGCCAGCAGGTTAACCCGGTCTTGCTCCACCAGCTTGCGCACCTTGCGCACCGCCACCGCTGGATCAGCCTCCTCATCTTCCTTGAGCAGCTGGATGCGCCGTCCGCCCGCTTGATAACCTACTTTATCCAGGTAAAGCTCCATCCCCCGGGTGATCTCTTGCCCTAGCCGGGCGTAGGGTCCCGAATAGGAAAGCACCACCCCGATGCGCAGGGAATCCTGCTGGGCCAGCGAAGGAGAAAAGCGGCTCAAGGAAGCCATGCCCAAAAGCCCCAACCCTGCACGGATCACCTGCCTACGGTGTATATTGCCCATGGTTAACCTCCTGGCTGTGGTTTGTGAGCAGGAGTCTACCAAATAGTCGGCTAGATTGTCAACAATTTGCCGGGGCCAGCCCGTACGGGCTACCCCCCAGCGGTGACTTCGGATGAGCGGCTCAGCGCATTTTTTCTCAACCCCGAAAACTGCGCTGCGCAGCCGGTAGAGGTGGTCTTCCGGGCGGGGTGGTGATCGCCGTGGAGCGCCTGGACCCGGCGGATAAAAGCCGCCGAGGTGGTGTGGCAGCGGCCTTCCGGCTTTTTCGGCGCGGGGCCGATCAGCTCAGCAGCGCCGGCTCGAGCCGGTACTCCTCGTCCTTGACGTACACCCAGCGCCGCCCGGCCAGGGTCGCCAGGCCCAGCCCCCCTGCCATGAAGGCGAGCAGGGTCAGAGCGGGGTGAAGCCAGTCCCCCGCGTAGGAGCCGAACAGCGTAGCGCGCATGGCCTCGAGCAGGTGGGTGACCGGGAGCCAGGGGTGAATCAGGCGGAAAAAGGGCGGCGAGAGCTCGATCGGAAAGTTACCCCCGGCGGAGACGAACTGCAGGATCAACAATAGCGAGACCAGCGCCCGCCCCGCCCCGCCCAGCAGCAGCATGATGGCGCCGGCCACCGCCATAAAGGCCAGCGCCCCCAAAAGCAGCACCAGGAAAAATCCAAACCCGTTGGCTACCGCGCCCCGCATCAGCCAGGCGATAATCCCGCCGGTGGCGAGGGCCTGGGCGAGGGCGATTAGGGCGGCTGGGGCGAGCTTGACCAGCACCTTGGCCAGCTGGCTTTCCCCTCGCGCCGCCTCGGGGAGGTGGGTGTAGTTGAAGAACATGCTCAGGATCAGCACCCCCATCCACAGCGAGAAGCCGGCGAACAAGGGGGCGGTGGCGAGGCCGTTGTTGGGCACCGGGTGCAGGTTCTCGTGGCGGGGCACGACCGAGGTGGCCAGCCCGCGGGCATCTCCGTTCAGCGGGCTAGAGGCGGGGATCTTTTGGTAGACCAGCTCGAGCCCCCGCGCCAGGCTCTCCGCTCCGCTTTGGAGCTTCCCGCTCCCGGCGCTGAGCTGCTGGCTGCCTGCGGCGAGCTTGTCTAGCCCCTGGCTCAGCTCGCCGGACCTCTGGCTCAGCTCCTGTGCGCCGCTATTCAGGCGCGCCAGATCGCCTTCGGCGGGCAACCGCGCGGCCATGCCCTGCATCCCGCTACCGAGCTGCCGCGTGCCGCTCACCAAAGCCCGCACCCCCTGGCCTAGCCGCTGCGCGCCGGTAGCCAGCTCTTGGCCAGCGGTATCGGCCTCGCTCATCCCCTGCGAGAGGCGGGTGGCGCCTGCGTTCAGGCTTGCCGCCCCGGAGGCCGCCTGGGCCGTCTTTTCGGCGATGCTCGCGGCCCCTTGGTGCAGGGCCTGTGACCCCGTGTACGCCTCGGCGAGGCCCTTGGAGAGGGGGCTGTTGGGGCCGCCCAGCTTGAGCGCGTCCAGCTTGGCCAGCCCGCGGGAGAGCTCTTGGCTTTTCTCGGCCAGCATCGCGCTGCCCTGGGCCAGCTGGCCCAGGCCGTCCTTGAGCTGGGCACTGCCCGAGGCCAACTCGGCGCTGCCGCCCTCGAGCTCGTGCAGGCCGTGGGAAAGCCGGGATGCGCCGTCCGCCAGGCGTTGGCTGCCCGTATCCAGCTGGTCGAGCTGGGCCTCGCTGGGCAGCCTGTCCACCACCGTGCGGATCCCTCCGGAGAGCCGGTTCATGCCCTCGGTGAGGGCCCCCACGCCCTGGCTGAGGGTTTGCGCCCCCTGATGGAGCCGGGCGGCCCCGTGGGAGGCGGCGGCGAGGCCCTGGGCCAGCGCCTGGCTGCCGCTATGCAGGCGGCTAGCGCCTTCCAGCAGCTGGTCGGCTCCCCCCTGCAGCTGCCCCAGGGCTTGCTTGAGCTGCGCCAGCCCGCTCGAGGTGTGCAGTACCGCGGCCCAGCGCTTTTCCTCGAGGGTGGCGTTGATGCTGTCGCTGAGGGTGGTGGCAAAGCGCTTGCCGATGGTCGAGGCAAAATAACTGTTTCCCTCGGCGCTCACCAGGACGAGGTTGGCCGGGCGGTTCCCCCGCCCCTCCAGGGCCTGGGCACTGAAGCCGGAGGGGATGATCACGGCGAAGTACACCTCGCCCCGATCCACCGCGGCGCGTGCGGCCTGGGCGGAGGGATAGCGCCTGAAGTCAAAGCTCTTCTTCTCCAGCAAGCTTTTTTCGAGTTCCCGGCCCAGGTCTACGCGCTCGTTGGCGAAACGGGTGCCCTCGTCGAGGTTGACCAGCCCTACCGGCAGATGGGCCAGATTGCCATAAGGATCCCAGGCGCCGCTGATCTGGATCAGGGCGAACAGCGCCGGCAGCAAGGCGATGCCCAGCAGCAGCACCACCACCTGGCGGTTGGACCCGACATGGGCCAGCTCACGCGCTAGAAAGCTCCAAAAACCCAGTTTTGCCGTGGAGGAGGTTTGAGGGGATGGCGACATGGGAAGCTCCTTCGTTGGGGCCCGGCGGCCTAGATCAGGCGGCGCAGCAGGTCCAGGAGGGTTTCGCGCTCGCCGGGACGCAGCGGGGAGAGAAACTCCTCCTGGGTGCGCAGGACGATCTTCTCGGCCTGCTCGATGGCCTGTCGGCCCGAGGGGGTGAGCACCAGGCGGTAGGCCCGGCGGTCGTGGGGGTTGGGGTGGCGCTCGAGGTAGCCCTTGGCCTCGAGGTCGTCCACTATCCCCACCACGGTGGTGCGGTCGATGCGCAGCTTGCGCCCCAGCTCGATCTGGGACTGCGGGCCTTGCAAGTAGAGCAGGGCCAGGAAACCCAACTGCTTGAAGTCCAGCCGCAACCCGGCCAGCTCCGCGTTGACCCGCCCCTGTAGGAAAGCGGCGGCCTTGGACAGCACGAAGCCGAGGTAGGGCAGGAGCTCCGCGGGGAGCGGCGGCTCGGCCTTGATGTCGGGTTCGCCCAAAACAATCACCTCATCTGACGATCACTTTAGGTGAATATCCCCAAGGCTGTCAATCCTCCCGGCACCGGGGGATTGTTTACAAGTTTTGTCACTTATGCTAGCCTACCTTCCATCCCGGCACGGGGCCGGGAGGGGGAGCGGCAGCGCCCCTGGATCTTATCCAGAGCAGCAGAGGGAACGGCCCTGCGAAGCTGCGGCAACCCGTAGGGGCTTTCAGCCAGCAAGCTGAAGTGTCTTTGCGTAGGTGCCAATTCCGGCCCGGAGGCCATCCGGGAAAGATAAGGAGGTCGGTGTGTTCGAAGCTATGGCTAACTGGCGGGTCATGCGGGGGCTTCTGTGTTCCGGGCGGTGTTGTCCTGGCCTTCTGGGCGATCGGCGCGTTGAACCTTTCGGCATGGGAGCACGGCATGGGCTTGTCGGAATACAAACCTCTTCATAACCCTCCCCTCGAGGCCCCCTCCACCGCGCAGCGCATCCAGGGCGGGGTGCACCGCCCCGGCATGAGCTACCGGGTGCAGCTGGCCTGGGACGGCAAGCGCCTCACTGGGCGGCTGGGCGGGGCGATCTTGGGCGAGAACCTCTACCTCGAGGCCCAGGGGAGAGAGTTGTTGGGCTCGCTCTCGAGCAGCCTGCGGGCTTTTGCCCTGCACGCCAAGCTCGAAGGAAATTACCTCCAGTTCCGCCGGGTCGGGGCTGAGCATGGCTCGAGCGCGTCGCTGGAGCTTTCGGGGGGAAGGGCCTCGGGGTGGGTGTACCTCGAGACGTGTGTTTCGCTGCGCGAAAGCAGCGAGGACCGGGCGCAGCCGGTGGAGGTGGAGTTCGGCCCTTCCCGGCTCCTGGCCCGCATCGGCCCCGATCAGGCGGTGACGCTGCACCACCCCGGCTTTGCGGCCTGGGTGCTGGCCGCGGCGGCGCTGGCGGCCGACCTGGCGGCCCGCGACGCCTGGCGGGTGTTGCTGGAGAGCTACGCGGGGTGGGCGGAAGCATGAGCGGGGTGGTGGTTTGGTTTACCGGGCTTTCCGGCGCGGGCAAGACCACCCTGGCCAAAGCCCTCGAGGTCCACCTCTACGAGGCCGGCCAGAAGGTCGAGCACCTCGACGGCGACGCGGTGCGCGAGCACCTGTCGAAGGGGCTGGGCTTTAGCCGCGAGGACCGCGACACCAACATCCGTCGCATCGGCTTCGTGGCCAACCTGCTGGCCAAGCACGGGGTGATCGTGCTGGTGAGCGCGATCAGCCCCTACCGGGCCACCCGCGAGGAGGTGCTCGCGCAGGCCCCGAGGAAGCTCGAGGTCTTCGTGGACGCCCCCCTGGAGGCCCTGATCCAGCGCGACGTGAAGGGGCTATACGCCAGGGCGCTCAAGGGGGAGATCGCCAACTTCACCGGCATCTCCGACCCCTACGAGCCGCCCCTGCACCCCGATGTGCACCTGCGCACCGACCAGATGAGCTTTCAGGAGTGCCTGGATCGCCTATTGGAGGCGCTCGCGCGGCTGGGGGTGGATGTGGAGGTGCGGGCGTGAAGACGGGGCCGGAGCTTTCCACCCCCGACGCCTGGGATGCGGAAACCGATCCCTTGGCGGTCATCGGGTGGGCGCTGGAACAGCACCCCGACCTGCTCATGACCAGCGCCTTCAACCTCAACGGCGTGGTGCTCATCGACCTGGCCGCCCAGGCGGGCTACACCGGCGAGGTGGTGTTCGTGGACACCGGCTACCACTTCCCCGAGACCCTGCAGACCCGCGATCGCCTGGCGGCCCGCTATCCCCAGATGCGCTTCGTCACCTTGAGCGCTGGTTTGGGGGAGGAGCCCTGGGGGGAAGAGCGTTACCGCAGCGACCCCGACGGCTGCTGCGCCGCGCGCAAGGTGGCCCCCCTGCGCGAGTACCTGGCCCGGAAGAACCCCAGCGCCCTGCTCAACGCCCGAAGCCGCGACCAGGCTTCGACCCGGGCCTCGCTCGGCTTCCTCGAGCGGGGGGAGCGCTTGCGCATCAACCCGCTGGCCTACTGGAGGCGCGATAGGCTGGAGGCCTATGCCCGCGAGCGCGACCTGCCGGTCAACCCGCTGTACTGGTCGGGCTTCCTGAGCATCGGCTGCTGGCCCTGCACCCGGGCGGTGCGCCCCGGGGAGGAGGCCAGGGCGGGCCGCTGGGAGGGCAAAGGCAAAGCCGAGTGCGGGTTGTGGGTGGGGGAGAGGGCGCTGTAGGGCCTCCCCATCCCCCGAGAAGGAGAGTGCTGTCGTGAATCAGTTGACAAATCTTGTCCACAATTCTGCCCAGCCTCAGGGGCACCCGGCGCCCCACGGGGGAGTCCTGGTGGACCGGCTGGTGCAGGCTGATCCTCGTGAATACGCCCATCTCCCCGCCCTCGAGCTCGGGGAGCGCAGCTACGCCGACCTCGAGCTCATCGCCACCGGCGTCTACTCCCCGCTGGAGGGATTCTTGGGCGAGGCCGACTACCGGAGCGTGGTCGAGCACATGCGCCTGGCCAACGGGCTGCCCTGGAGCATCCCCATCACCCTGAGCGTGCCCAAAGACCAGGCCCGCAGCTATCGGGGAAACGTGCGGCTGACTCGAAATGGCCAGACCGTCGGCCTACTCGAGGTCCTTGAGCAGTACACCCCGGACCGGCAAAAAGAGGCCCTCGAGGTCTACCGCACCACCGACCCCGCCCACCCTGGCGTGGCCGCCCTTTTGCGCCAGGGCGAGGTCAACCTGGCCGGGCGGGTGAGCCTATTCCGGCTGGATCGGGGGGAGTTTCCCCGCTATCACTTCACCCCCCGCGAGACCCGCGCCCTGTTTCGCGGTTGGCGCACGGTGGTGGCCTTCCAAACCCGCAACCCCATCCACCGCGCCCACGAGTACTTGCACAAGGTGGCCCTCGAGCACATCGACGGCCTCTTCTTGAACCCCCTGGTGGGTGCGACCAAGCAAGACGACGTGCCGGCGCGGGTGCGGATGCGGGCCTACGAGGTATTGCTGGAGCGCTACTACCCCAAGGAGCGGGTGCTGTTGGGGGTCTACCCCGCGGCCATGCGCTACGCCGGGCCGCGTGAGGCCATTTTGCACGCCATCAGCCGCAAGAACTACGGCTGCACCCACTTCATCGTGGGGCGCGACCACGCCGGGGTGGGCAGCTACTACGGCCCCTACGAGGCCCAGGAGATCTTCGCGGCCTTCCGCCCGGAGGAGATCGGCATCGAGATCCTCAAGTTCGAGCACACCTTCTACTGCCGCACCTGCGGCGCTATCGCCTCCGCACGCACCTGCCCGCACGACCGGGAACACCACCTCATCCTCTCAGGGACCCGCGTGCGCGAACTCTTGCGCTCGGGGGCCGCGCTGCCGCCGGAGTTCACCCGCCCCGAGGTGGCCGAGGTGTTGCGCGCGGCCTATCAACCTGCCTGAAGGAGAAACTTTATGTTGCGAACCCTGCTGATCTTGCTGACCCTGCTCGTGGGCGTGGGCCTGGCCCAAAACCTCACCTTGCTCAACGTCTCCTATGACCCTACCCGCGAGCTCTATGCCGATATCAACGCCGCCTTCGCCAAATACTGGAAGGAGCGCACTGGCCAGAACGTGACCATCAACCAATCCCACGGCGGCTCGGCGCGCCAGGCGAGAAGCGTGATCGATGGCCTCGAGGCCGATGTGGTGACGCTGGCCTTGGCCTACGATATCGACGCCATCGCCGACAAGGGGCTTCTGGCGGCGAACTGGCAAAGCCGCTTGCCCTTCAACAGCTCCCCCTACACCTCGACCATCGTCTTCCTGGTTAGAAAAGGCAACCCCAAAGGCATCAAGGACTGGGAGGACCTGGTGAAACCCGGCATCCAGGTCATCACCCCTAACCCCAAGACCTCGGGCGGGGCCCGTTGGAATTTCCTGGCCGCCTGGGGCTTCGCCCGGCGCAAGTACGGCAGTGAGGAAAGCGCCCAAGACTTCGTGAGCGCCCTTTACAAAAACGTGCCGGTGCTCGACTCGGGGGCTAGGGGCGCGACCACCACCTTTGTCGAGCGGGGCATCGGCGACGTGCTGTTGGCCTGGGAAAACGAGGCCTTTTTGGCCCTGAAGGAATTCGGGGCCGACAAATTCGAAATCGTGGTGCCTTCGGTGAGCATTCTGGCTGAACCGCCGGTGACTTGGGTGGATCGAACCGTGCAGAGAAAGGGTACCCTGGCCGTGGCCCAGGCCTATCTGCAGTTCCTCTATAGCCAGGAGGGGCAGGAGATCATCGCCCGGAACTACTACCGCCCGCGCCTGGCGAGCGTGGCGCAGCGCTACGCCAACCGCTTCCCCAAAATCTCCCTCTTCACCATCAAGGACTTTGGTGGCTGGCGCGCCGCTCAAGCTCGCTTCTTCAACGACGGCGGGGTGTTTGATCGGATCTACAGGCCCGGTCAGTAACCCCGCAAAGCAAGGAAGCCATGGCGAGCGTATACCACCCTCCATACCGACCCCTGCCCGGTTTTGGGCTGTCGTTGGGCTACAGCCTCCTTTACCTGAGCCTGATCGTGCTCATCCCGCTGGGAGCGCTGGTTCTAAAGGCCTCGAGCCTCTCTCCAGGAGAGCTGTGGGCCCTGGTGTCCTCGCCGCGGGTGGTGGCGGCGCTCACGCTCTCCTTCGGGGCCGCGGCCATCGCCTCGCTGATCAACCTGCCCCTGGGACTTCTGCTGGCGTGGGTGCTGACGCGCTGCGAATTCCCCGGCCGACGTGTGGTGGACGCGCTGATCGACCTCCCTTTCGCCCTGCCCACGGCGGTTGCGGGCATCACCCTCACCTCTTTGCTCGCGCAGAACGGTTGGGTCGGATCGCTTTTGCAGCCCCTGGGCCTTAAGGTGGCCTATACCCGGCTCGGGGTGGTGATCGCTTTGGTGTTCATCGGGATTCCTTTCGTAGTGCGTACGGTGCAGCCGGTGCTGGAAGAGCTGAGCCAGGAGCTCGAGGAGGCCGCCCTGACCCTGGGAGCCAGCCGCTGGCAGACCTTCCGGCGGGTGATCTTCCCCCTGCTGCTCCCGGCCTTGCTCACCGGCTTCAGCCTGGCGTTGGCCCGCACCGTCGGGGAGTACGGTTCGATCGTTTTCATCTCGGGCAACCTGCCCTTCCAGACCGAGATCGCTCCCCTACTGATCGTGGCGCGACTCGAGCAGTACGACTACGCGGGGGCGGCGGCCATCGGGGTGAGCATGCTGGTCGCCTCGCTATCGCTGCTGTTGGTCATTAACGGCCTACAGGCTCGCCTCTCTCGTCCTCTGGAGGACCGATGAGCTCCACCCTCTCTGCTCCTCGCCAAAGGCTTTGGAATAGGGTGAACTGGAGCAAGGCCGTGCTGGTCGGGCTGGCTTTGGTCGTTGTGGGGCTTTTCCTGATCCTGCCGGTTGTCGCCGTATTCGTTCAGGGTCTGCGTCAGGGGCTGGAGTACTACCTCGGCGCCATCACCCAGCCCGACGCGAAGGCGGCGGTCCGATTGACCCTTACGGTGGTGGCCATCGTGCTCCCGCTCAACACCCTCTTTGGGATCGCCGCGGCCTGGGCCATCGCCAAACACCGCTTCCCCGGACGGAGCCTCCTTGTCTCCCTCGTCGAGCTTCCGCTTTCGGTTTCGCCGGTGATTTCAGGGCTGGTGTATGTGCTGCTCTTCGGGCGGCAAGGGTACCTAGGCCCCTGGCTCGAGGCCCACGACCTCAAGGTCGTCTTCGCCCTCCCCGGTATAGTGCTGGCTACGGCCTTCGTCACCATCGCCTACGTGGCCCGTGAGCTCATCCCCCTGATGCAGGCCCAGGGCCGTGAGGAGGAGGAAGCCGCCCTAACCCTCGGGGCTTCCGGTTGGCAGATCTTTTGGCGGGTCACCCTACCCGGTATTCGCTGGGGCCTGTTGTACGGCGTGATCATGTGCAATGCCCGGGCTATGGGGGAGTTCGGTGCGGTGGCGGTGGTCTCGGGCCACATCCGGGGACAAACCGCTACCGTGCCCCTATACGTGGAAATGCTCTACAACGAGTATCAGGGGGTGGCCGCTTTCGCGGTCGCCTCGCTGCTGACCTTGCTGGCTTTAGGGACGCTTCTGGCCAAGAGCCTGTTGACCTGGAGGATCCGCCATGAACATCAGGGTTGAGAACCTCAGCAAGCGCTTTGGCAACTTCACCGCGCTAGAAGGGGTCAGCCTGGAGGTCCACAGCGGCGAGCTGGTGGCGCTGCTGGGCCCTTCGGGGTCGGGCAAGACCACGCTGCTCAGGGTCATCGCCGGCCTCGAGGTACCCGATTCGGGCCGGGTATGGCTAGACCATGAGGACGCCACCCGCCGGCCACCGGGGGAACGGCGGGTGGGCTTTGTCTTTCAGCACTACGCCCTCTTCAAGCACATGACGGTGTTCGAGAACGTAGCTTTTGGGCTTCGGGTACGCCCCCGGGCCAGCCGGCCTAGCCGGGGTGAGCTCGAGGCGAGGGTACACGAGCTCCTCCGCCTCGTCCAGCTTGATTGGGCAGCGCGTCGCTACCCCACCCAGCTCTCGGGCGGTCAGCGCCAGCGGGTGGCGCTGGCCCGGGCCCTTGCGGTCGAACCCAGGGTGCTCCTGTTGGACGAACCCTTCGGCGCACTGGACGCCAAGGTGCGGGAGGAGCTGCGCCGCTGGTTGCGCAGGCTGCACAGCGAGATTGGTTTGACCAGCATCTTTGTCACCCACGACCAGGAAGAAGCGCTGGAGATCGCCCACCGGGTGGTGGTGTTCAACCGGGGGAGGATCGAGCAAATCGGCACCCCCGAGGAGGTCTACGACCATCCGGCCACCCCCTTCGTATACCACTTCCTGGGACGCTCGAATGCTTTGGCCAGCGGCTTTGTTCGCCCCCACGAGTTCGCGGTTTCGGCCCGGCCCGCGGAGGGCTACCGCCCGGGCGTGCTCCGACACCTGCGCCTGATCGGGGCGGTGGCGCGGCTGGAGGTGGAAACCCCTGAGTCTGAGGGGTTCGTCGAGATCGAACTGCCCAGGGCGGAGCTGGGGCGCTTGGATCTAGGGGAGGGATCGGTCATCTATTACAGGCCTCAACGATTTAAGCAGTTTGCGGAGGTGAACTAACGATGCCCTACTACCCGGTGCTGCTGGACCTGCGGGATAAGCGGGTGCTGTTCGTGGGCGGGGGCTGGGAGACGGAGGCCAAGGTCAAGGGGCTCTTGGCGGTGGGGGCCAGGGTGACGCTGATCTCCCCCCTCGAGCACAAAGGCCTCGAGCCCCTGGCCCTCGAGGGTCGGATCCACTGGCTGCGGCGGGGGTATCGGCGGGGGGACCTGGCGGGCTTCTCCCTGGTGATCTCCCACCCCAGCGATAAATCGCTCAACGCCCGCATCGCCCAGGAGGCCAGGGAGCGGGGGGTGTGGCTCAACGCGGTGGACGACCCCGCCCACTGCGACTTCATCCTGCCCGCCGTCCACCGCCAGGGGGAGTTGGTGATCGCGGTCTCCACCGGCGGGGCGGCCCCGGCCTTGGGGGTGCGCATCAAGCAGCGGCTGGCCCGGGAGTTCGGCCCGGAGTACGCGGAGTACCTGCGGCTGCTGCGCTCGCTGCGAGCGGTGGTGCAGCAGACCTACCCCCAGGACTTCGAAGCCCGCAAGGCGGCCTGGTACCGCATGGTGGACAGCCCCGCCCTGGAGCGGGTGGCGCGGGGTGACCTCGAGGGGGCCAGGGAGGTCTTGCTGGCGGCCTTGCGCCACGGTCCTGAAGCGGAGGTGGCCTGGTGAGGGGCAAGGTGTACCTGGTGGGGGCGGGCCCGGGTGACCCCGAACTGCTGACCCTCAAGGCCCTGCGGGTGTTGCAGGAGGCCGAGGTGGTGCTCTACGACCGCTTGGTGGGCGAAGGGGTCTTGCAACTCGTCCACCCCGCCGCTCAGCTCCTCTACGTGGGCAAGGAGCTGGGCCAGCAAGAATGCGTGCAGGGCGAGATCTTCCGGCAGATGCTCCACCACGCCCGCGCGGGGCGGAAGGTGGTGCGGCTGAAGGGGGGCGACCCCATGGTCTACGGTCGGGGGGGAGAGGAGTGGGTGTTTCTGGCTCAGGAGGGCATCGCGGTGGAGCTGGTGCCCGGCGTCAGCTCGTCTTTGGCCCTGCCCGGCCTGGCGGGTATCCCGCTGACCTTGCGGGGGGTGGCGGGGGGCTTCGCGGTGCTCTCGGGGCACGCCCAGGGGGGGGTGCTGCCCGGGTTCAGCCCCTACGCCTCCATCGACACCCTGGTGATCCTGATGGGGGTCAAAGCGCGGGTCCAGATCGCCCGTGGGCTGATCGAGGCCGGACGCTCGCCGCAGGAGCCGGTGGCCTTCATCGAGAACGGCTCCACCCCCCAGGAGCGGGTGGTGACCGCCACGCTGGGGGAGGTGGCCCAAGGGGGGGTCGAGGTGCGATCCCCTGCGGTGTGGGTCATCGGAGAGGTGGTGCGCTTACGGGAGCGTTTGCGGGCGGCGGAGCAGGCCGCCGCGAGAGCTTTGGTTTAGGGAGAAAAAGCTATGTCAGAAGCCAAGCTGTCCAAAGTCGAATACGTAAAGATCGCCAGCCACCGCCTGCGCGGGCCGGTCGATGCCGAGCTCAACAACGGCAGCGACCACTTCAGCGAAGAGGGCTACCAGATCCTCAAGTTTCACGGCATCTACCAACAGGACGACCGCGACGTGCGCAAAGCGCGCAAGGCCCAGGGCCTGGGGCCGGACTACTCCTTCATGATCCGGGTGGCGATACCCGGCGGGGTGCTCACGCCCGAGCAGTACCTCGCCCTCGACCGGCTGGCCGACGAGCTGGGCAACGCCACCCTGCGCCTCACCACCCGCCAGGCCATCCAGTACCACGGGGTGCGCAAGGGCGGCCTCAAGCCGCTGATTCAGGTCTTGAACCGGAATCTTCTCACCACCCTCTCGGCCTGCGGGGACGTGGTGCGCAACATTGTGGCCTGCCCCGCGCCCTTCGTGGACCGCCAGCGTGCCGAGCTATACCGCTACGCCAAAGCGCTCTCCGAGCGGCTCAAGCCCAAAACCCGCGCCTACTACGAGATCTGGCTCGATGGGGAGAGGGCCGCCAGCCTGGAGGAGGCCGAGCCCCTCTACGGCGACACCTACCTGCCGCGCAAGTTCAAGATCGGCTTCGCCTTCCCCGGTGACAACTGCGTGGACGTCTACACCCAGGACATCGGCATCGTCCCGGTGATGGGGGAGGGGGGGCTCGAGGGCTTCACCCTGCTGGTGGGGGGCGGGCTGGGCCAGAGCCACGGGGCCAAGGAGACCCACCCCGTCCTGGCCAAACCCCTCGCCACCGTTCGGCCCGAGCAGCTATTCGAGGTCGTCGAGGCCATCGTCAAGGTGCAGCGCGACCACGGGCGGCGCGACGACCGCAAGTATAGCCGCATGAAGTACCTGGTTGAGGCCTGGGGCCTCGAGCGCTTCCGGGCCGAGGTCGAGCGCTACGTGGGCTACGCCCTGCCCGAAGCCCGGGCGCTGGAGTGGCTCTCCGGCGACGACCACCTGGGCTGGCACCCGCAGGGCGACGGCAAGCTGTTCTTCGGGCTGTTTGTGGAGAACGGGCGGGTCAAGGAAAACCTGCGCGCGGCGATCCGCGAGGTGGTCGAGCGCTTTGCCCCCGAGGTGCGCCTCACCGCCCAGCAGAACCTGCTCTTCGTCGGTATCGATCCTTCCGACCAGGCCGCCCTCGAGGCCATCTTCCGCGACCACGGGGTGGCCCTGCCCGGCACGCTCCCGCTCGTCGTGCAAAACGCCATGGCCTGCCCGGCGCTGCCCACCTGCGGCCTGGCCATCACCGAGAGCGAGCGGGTGATGCCCCAGGTGATCCGCCAGATCGACGCGCTGCTGGATAGGCTGGGGCTGAAGGACGGCCCCATCCCCCACGTCCGCATGACCGGCTGTCCCAACGGCTGTGCCCGGCCCTACAGCGCCGAGGTGGGCCTGGTGGGGCGCAGCCTGAACTCCTACACCCTCTACCTGGGCGGCAGCCCCTTGGGCACCCGGCTGGGGGAGGTTTACCTCGACAACGTGGGGCGCGAGGAGATCGCGGCTAGGCTGGAGCCCGTCCTCGAGGCCTACAAGCGCGAGCGGCGGGAGGGGGAGGCCTTCGGCGACTACTGCCACCGGGTGGGGGTGAAGGCGCTTCAAGAACGCTTTAGCGACCGGGAAGCTTCGTATGGGCGCTGATTGTTACCCGCCTACACCTTGGCTAAAGCCTTAGGCTTCTCTGGCGGGGCAGTTAGAGACCTTGCGACGTGAGGCGAGGAACCTTGGACTAGAAGCAAATTCGGCGGGGCGTTCACGCCAACCCCGCCTACAGGGGCAAGGCGTTGGTCTTGCCGGCGATGGGCTTGCTACGTCGAGGGGGTTTTGCGACAGAGCATATCCAGCACGGTGTTGAGTTTTTCAGGAACATAACCAGGCTCTAGCTGTGCAAATGCCACTAGGGCCGTATGGGTGTAATGGCGGGCCATGCATTCTATGGCGGCTTCCACATCATAGCGGATAGCGGCGTCTAACATGGCCCTATGTTCAGCTTGTCGAAGCTGGCCACCCTCGGGCCTGGCGCGGAAGAAAGAAAGACGGTAGCGCTCAGCATGGTCGTAAAGCTGGGCGATTTCTTCCAGCCAGCGCGGCCCTGCTGCTCGTACGAAACGTAAGTGAAAAGCCCGATGAGGAGCGTCCATGCGCTCGATATCCTGGGTGCGGATGTAGTGTTCTATTTGGGCATAAAGGCCTTCCAGCTCAGCGAAATCTTCCGAAGTGAGGAGGGGAATGGTCAGGCGCATGGCCATGGCCTCGAGAGTGATGCGCAGGGTATAGATCTCCTCGGCGTCGGAAACCGAAAGTTCGGCAATGCGCACCCGGCGGTTGGGTTCTTGTACCACCAAACCTTCCCGCTGTAGCAAGCGCAAAGCCTCGCGCAGGGGAGTACGGCCAACCCCTAAATCGCGGGCCAACTCCAGCTGGCTGGTGACTTGGCCTGGGGCCAAGCTGCCGCGCAGGATAGAGCTACGCAACCGGTCGTGGATGAGCAACACGTTCTGTCCATCGCGGCCTGCGGGTGTCTTATTCATAACCCACTGCTCCAGTTTAACATTGTTGACACAGAATCACAAAGTGTATATAGTTTTTGCAAATGCACACATAGAGGTGGATTGTGCTTAGAGACACCGCGGCTCAACGTTCGTCGAAAGGGGGAGGCCATGAACAGGTTTTGGCAGGCTGTCTTGGTGTTAGGCCTATCTCTGGGGGGGTTGGGGCAAGCCCAATCCCAGCCCATCCGGGTAGGGTTTATTGGAGGCCTGAGCGGGGGCTTCATCCAACCCGAACCTCCTCGCATTGTGGAGGCTTACTTTGAGCGGATAAACGCTCAGGGGGGGATTCAGGGACGCAAGCTCGAGCTGTACGTGGAAGACGACAAGACCGACCCCGCCGCGGCCAGCCAGGCTGCCCGGCGGCTGGTGGATAGCCTGGGGGTGGTGGCTCACGTGGGCAGCGCCAGCGCGCTGGACTGCAGCGTGAACGGGGCCTTCTATGCGCAGCGGGGCCTGGTCTCCATCCAGGGTACCGGGGTAGACCCCCTCTGCTTCCGTAACCCCAACATCTCCGCGGTGAACACCGGACCGTTTGTGGCCACTACGCTGGTGCTACAGTACGCCGCGCAAACCCTGAAAAAAGAGAAGATCTGCGCCTTTTTTACCCAGCTTCCGGGCCTCGAGCCGGCTTACCGCGAGGCGGTGGCCGAGTTCGAGCAGATTACCGGGAAGAAAATCTTGCTGCAGGACTACAGCTACAAGCCCGGGGACGACCCCACCCCGCTGGTGCTGCGGGTACGGCAGGCTGGATGTGAGGCCACGCTCTTTGCGGGAAGTGACGCCTTCGCCATCTCTTGGATGAACGCGGCTCTGGCCCAGAACCTCCTGCGGGCTACCCAATGGCTCTTCCTGCCTTCTACCTATACCGAGGCTTTCGCTCGGGCTATGGGCTCGCGGGCCAACGGGGTGCAGGTAGCCTCCGAGCTCGAGCCCTACCTGGGTAACAGCCCTGCGCTGAACGACTGGCGCGAGCTCTCCCGCCAGAACAACATCCCCCTCACCTCCTTTAGTCTGGCCAGCTACTTGGCCGCGGAGATCTTCGTCAACACCCTGAAGACCATCCAGGGGGAGATCACCCGGGAGAGCGTCACCGCGGCCTTCAAGCGCATGCGCCCCTATCGCACTCCCCTGCTGGGCGACCCCTACACCTTTGGTGATGCCCCGGCCCACCGCTCCAACCAGAGCATCAAGATGCTCGAGCTGCGCGACGGGACTTACCGCCTCGCCTATCCGGGCTGGATCCGCCTGCAACGCTCCCGTTAGGCCATGCTGCAAGCTGCGTTAGCCGGTCTGCTTTCAGGAGGCGCCTACGCCTTGCTGGCGGTGTGTCTGGTGCTTCTTTACCGCATGACCGGCACCCTCAACTTCGCCCTGGGGGCTACGGGGGTCTTCGGCACCTTTGTGATGTTCAGTCTCCACGAGCAAGGTCGGCCTCTGGGGCTTGCGGTGGGGTTGGGGCTGTTGGTCTCGTTGGGAATAGGCGGCCTGCTGGGTTGGGCGATGGTCCGCTGGTTCGGCGAGGCCCCGCTCCAGGTGCGCTCGAGCGTGACCATCGCCTACTTGATCGCCCTCCTCACCTTGGGCTTTTGGATCTTCGGCACCAACCCTAAGCCAGTGCCCCACCTGGTGGGGTTTGGCGGGGTGGAAATCCTGGGGCTGAGGGTTCCCTTCGCCACGCTGGTCACCCTGGGGCTAGCGGGCCTTTTGGCTGTTGGGGTAGGGCTTTTCTTGCGGCGCACCAGGGTGGGCGTCTGGCTGCGGGCCTTGGCCGAGCGGCCCACCGCCGCCGAGCTTTTGGGGGTGCCGGTCGGGGCCCTCACGGTGGGGGTCTGGGCCTTTGCTGGCGGGGTCTCGGCCCTGGCCATCATGCTCATCGCCCCCAACCGCTCGCCGGAGTTCGGGGTGCTCTCGCTGCTGGTGCTGCCCGCTCTAGCCGGGGCGCTGGTGGGCCTTTTTAGGAGCTTCCCGCTGGCCTTGGCGGGAGGGCTGGGCATCGGCCTCATCGAGGGGGTGGCCTCGAGCCTACCTATCGCCCCTTATCGGCAGGCCCTTTGGTTTTTGGTGATGCTGGCGGCCTTGCTCTGGTCGCAGCGCAAGGAAGTGTGGGATGCGGCGCGTTAGCGGGTTGGGTTGGGTGGGGCTGTTGCTGCTGGTCGCCCTGCCGGGGCTAATTTCGGGCTACTGGCTCTTCCTGGCTACGGGGATACTCATCGCCAGCCTCCTCACCTGGAGCCTGGGGCTTCTGGGCGGGATGGCCGGCTTGGTCTCGCTCTGCCAGCTTTCGCTGGCTGGGGTGGGAGGTTGGGTGGTGGCCTACTTCAACGCCAACGAACTGCCAGTACCCTTTGTGCTCCAGGTGCTAATTGGGTCCCTGACGGCTTTGGGTATCGGGGTGCTTATCGGCCTACCCTCGCTGCGGGTGCGAGGGATTCACCTGGCGGTGGTCAGCTTGGGCTTTGCCGCGGTGGCCGACCTCTTCTTTACCCTGCTCAACTTTCCCGGGGGGGTGATCGGCAAGCCGGTGGTGCGTCCGGGATGGCTGACCTCTGACGCGGCCTACTACTGGTTCTGCCTAGGGGTCTTGCTCTGCTGCATGGGCCTGGGTCTTTGGCTTTACCAAAGCCGCTGGGGCAGCGCCTGGCTGGCGGTTAAGCACTCAGAGCGGGCTGCCGCGGCCATGGGGATCAATGTGAGCGGGGCCAAGCTCTGGGCCTTTGCCTTGAGCGCGGGGATGGCCGGGCTCGCGGGGGGGCTGCTGGCCGGGCTCTTGGGGCTGCTCTCGGCCAGCAACTTCGCCCCCACGGGCTCGCTGGTTCTGTTCGCCAGCGCGGTGATGGTGGGGGCGCAGTACCCTGCGGGGGCTTTCTTGGCCGGGGGGATGAGCTGGTTGGTGCCGGAGCTCCTGAGTCGGCTGGGCCTCTCGCAAAACCTGGGCAACTTGTTCTTTGCCTTCGGGGTCTTGATGGCCCTCAAGGCCGGGGGCGGTGTCTTCGAGGTGGCGGTGCGCAACCGGGGGCGGCGCACCGAGGCCAGGCCGCTTCCCACCCCTGGCTCGAGCCTCCCCCCCCGGCCTGGCCCCAGGCCCGTCCTGGAGGTGCGGGGCCTCTCGATGAGCTATGGCCCGGTACAGGCCCTCCAGCGGGTGAGCTTCGCCCTCAGAGAAGGGCAGGTGCTGGGCCTAATCGGTCCCAACGGGGCGGGCAAGTCGAGCCTGGTGGATGCGGTGAGCGGCTTCGTGCCCTATCAGGGAGGGGTGCGCTTCTTGGGGCAGGCCCTGGAGGGACTTTCGCCCAGCCAGCGGGCCCGGGCAGGGCTGCGGCGCAGCTTCCAGCAGGACCGCACCATCCCCGAGCTCGGGGTGCAGGCCTACCTCGAGCTCGCCGCTGGCCGACGCCTCACCCCTGCCGAACTCGCCGAGGCCCAGGCCTTCGCCGGGTTAGACGATCCGAAGGTGCCCCTTTACGCCTTGGATGTGGGCACCCGACGGAGGCTGGAGGTGGCCGGAATCCTGGCCGCAAGGCCCCGGGTGGTGCTTTTGGACGAGCCCGCAGCCGGCCTTTCGGTCCACGAGAGCCGCGCTTTGGCCGAGCGCATCGCCCAGATACCGGCGGTGTACGGGGCGGCGGTCTTGCTCATCGAGCACGACATGGAGGTGGTGCGGCGGGCCTGCGACGAGGTGGTGGTGCTGGACTTTGGGGTGGTGATTGAAGCAGGCCCCACCGCTATGGTGCTCTCCAGCCCCAAGGTGGTGGCGGCCTACCTGGGCGAGGAGGTGGCGGTGTGAGCTTGGAGGTGCGCGGGCTGCATGTGGCTCGAGGCCAGGCCCCGGTGGTGCGGGGGGTGAGCTTCAGCGCACCACCGGGGGAGGTGACGGCGCTTTTGGGCCCCAACGGGGCGGGCAAGACCACGCTGCTCGAGGCCCTTTCGGGCATCCTGCCGGCACAGAGGGGAGAGGTATGGCTTTTGGGGGTTCGGGTAGAGCGAGCCTCGAGGGTAGCCCGCTCCCGGGCCGGGTTGGCCCATGTGGAGCAAGGCCGCTCGGTCTTTCCCGGACTCACGGTGGAGGAGAACCTGTGGGTAGGAGCCAGAGCTGGCTTGGAGGAAGCTTTTCGCCTGTTCCCCGAGCTGGAGAAGCGCCGCCGGGTACTGGCGGGACGGCTTTCGGGGGGGGAGCAGCAGATGCTGGTGCTGGCCCGAGCCCTCTTGGGCCGGCCACGGGTGCTGCTCCTCGACGAGATGTCGCTGGGGCTGGCCCCGCTGGTGGTGCGGCGGCTAATCGGGGCTGTGGAGCAGCTGGCCCAGGCCGGGTTGGCGGTGCTCTTGGTAGAGCAGTTCGCCCCCCTGGCCTTGGGCATCGCCCAACGGGCCTTGGTGATGAGCCAGGGGCGGCTTGTCTACAGCGGTCCAGCCCAAGGCCTGCTGCGCGAGCCCGAGCTATTGCAAGAGGCCTACTTGGGCCGCTTGGAGGCAAAACCATGACCCGCGAGCGCTACGAAACGTACATCTGGCGTTTCAACGCTCAGGACCTAAGCGTTTTTGAGGAGTTTCTCTCCCCCAGGGTGCGGGTGCTCAACGGCACCTTAGAGCTGCTAGGCCGCGAGGCCGTGCAGGCCCACTACGCCCGGATTTGGCACACCTTTCGCGAGACCCTAGATATAGAGCGTTGGGTGGCTGACGGCGAGGGCCTGGCGGTGCAGATGCGGGCCCACTTCCAGACCTTGCGCGACGACCCTGCCTCACCTTTCGGCCCGGTGGCCGCTGGGGAGTGCTTCGACTTCGAAGGCATCGTGCTGTACCGGGTAGAAGAGGGCCGCTTTAGCGAGATCCGGGTGGCCTACAACCGCTTCACCCGTACCGACCGGGAAGGCCGCCAGCGGGAGCTGGGCATCCCCCACTAGGAGGTGTGGCGATGCGGCTACCCCCTTCCGCCGACCCCAAGGCCTGCTCCGCGCGCTTGGCGGGCAAGGTGGCCATTGTGACCGGTATCGGCAGCGGTATCGGCAAGTCCTGCGCACTGATGTTCGCCCGGCACGGGGCCCAGGTGGTGGGCTGCGACCTAGACCCCGCCACTGCCCAGGCCACCTGGGAGGAAGCTCAGGCCGAGGGGCTCGAGCTAAAAAGCCTCCACCCCTGCGACCTAACCCGGCCCGAGGAGGCCCGCCGGCTGGTGGAGTTCACTTTGGCCTGCTTTGGACGCCTCCACATCTTGGTCAACGCGGCGGCCTGGGCGGCCTTTAAGCCGGTGGAGGAGCTCAGCTACGAGGAGTGGCGGAGAACCCTGGCGAGCGAGCTCGACCTGGTCTTCCTGCTCTGCAAGGCTGCCTGGCCTTACCTGAAGCAAGAGGGCGGAGCCATTATCAACTTTGCTTCGGCTAACGCCTACCGGGTGCTGGAAAAAAGCCCTGCCTTGGCTCACTGCGCGGGCAAAGGTGGGGTGCTGGCTATGACCCGACAGCTGGCGCTGGAGGGCGCACCTTTTGGCATTCGAGCCAATACCATCTCCCCGGGACTGGTGATAACCGGGGCTACTCGGCCGGTTATTGCCGACCCTGAAATTCACGCCCTGTGGCTCAAGGAACACATGCTACCCCGCTTTGGAACCCCTGAGGACGTGGCCTGGGCGGCGGTGTTTCTGGCCTCAGACGAGGCGGGCTGGATTACCGCCGCCGACCTTGCCGTGGATGGAGGCACGAGAGCGCTATGAGCTTTAGTGGAGCTGTTTTTCGTAAAGGCGAACCCGGCTATGAGGAAGCCCGTGTGGGGCGCATCTTCAACGGGCGCAGACCCGAGCGCTACCCCGAGCTCATCGTCTTTGCCGAGGACGAGGAGGACGTGGTGCGGGCGGTGCGGTTGGCCCGGTCCCAGGGGCTGCGGCTAGCTATACGGGCCGGAGGACATAGCTGGGCGGCCTGGAGCCTGTGGGAGGGGGCTTTGCTCCTCGATCTCTCCCGTATGCAGGAGATGGCCTACGACGAGGCCACCGGGGTGGTACGGGTGGCCCCCGCAGTTAAGGGAGGGGCTACCCTGGCCCCCTACCTCGAGGCCCGTGGGCGGATGTTCCACGGCGGGCACTGCCCCACGGTGGGGTTGGGGGGCTTCCTGCTGCAGGGTGGCATGGGCTGGAACTGCCGCGGCTGGGGCTGGGCTGCGGAGGCGGTGATGGCGCTGGAGGTGGTCACTGCCGAGGGAGAGCGGGTCTGGGCCGATGCCGAGAGGAACCCCGACCTCTACTGGGCCGCCCGTGGGGCCGGGCCGGGTTTCCCGGGGGTGGTGACCCGGTTTTACCTACAGACCCGCCCCCTGCCTAAGGCCCTTACCCAAACCACCCACATTTACCCGTTGGATTACACCGCGGAGGTGCTAGCCTGGCTCCAAGAGATCCACGCCCAGGTAGACCCCCGGGTAGAGCTGGTGGCCCTGAGTCTAGTGCCGCCAGGCTTAGGCCATCGGGCCTTAGTAGTGCACGGCCTGGCCATGGTGGATAGCCCCGAGGAGGGCCGGGCAGCGCTGGCTTTGCTTGAGACCTGTCCCGTGCGGGAGAAAGCCCTGGTACGCCAGGTGGCCGAGCCCACTAGCTTCGAGGATGAGCGGCGCGAACAGCTCAGGCAGAACCCCGAGGGGGCCCGCTACGCGGTGGACAACGCCTGGGTCGCTGGCCCCCCGGAAGCGGTGGTACCTCGCCTGGTGGAGACCTTCACCACCCCCCCTACCCCCGAGACTTTCGCCTTGTGGTTCAGCATGGCCCCGTTGCGTCCCCTGCCTGACATGGCCCTTTCCTTGCAGAGCGAGATCTACTTCGCTCTCTACACCATCTGGCGTGACCCCACCGACGACGTGCGCTGCCGGGAGTGGCTAGCCCAGCAGATGGGCCGCCTCGAGCCCGTCACCCTGGGGCAGTACCTAGGCGACTCCGACTTCACCACCCGTGCGCTGCGCTTCATGCAGGAGGCGCACTGGGCGCGCTTACAGGCCATCCGAGCCCAGCGCGACCCCGCAGGGCTGTTTGTCTCTTACCTGATCCAAGACGAGCGTACCTTGAATAAAAACCCCTGGGAGTGCCATGTTTGAGCTATACCCCCACCACCTGGGCCTGAGCGTGCCCAACCTGGAGGAAAGCCTCGCCTGGTACGAACGGGTGCTGGGTTTTGTCCGGGAGAAGACCCTCTACCTGGAGGCCATCCCGGCCCGGGTGGCCTTTTTGCGGCGGGGGGAGTTCCGCTTGGAGCTTTTCGAGGTTCCCGGCGCGAACCCCCTGCCCGAGGAGCGTAAGACCCCTCACGCTGACCTCAAAACTCATGGCACCAAGCACCTGGCCTTCGCGGTGGAGGACGTGGAAGCGGCAGTGGAGGAACTCAGGAGGAGAGGGGTGGAGGTGGTCATGCAGGCCCGCATCGAGGGGGGGTCCATGGCCTTTATCCGTGACAACGCAGGAAACCTGTTCGAGCTGGTACAGGCTTCCTCGTTCTAAGGAGGTTGGTATGCAAGGAGTTCAAGCCGCTTTTGCAAGGAGGCAACATGCCTAGGTGTTTTTTGTCCCAGCTTATCCACGTGGAGCTCATCACCCCAAAGCTCGAGGAGTCCTTGGCCTTTTTTACCCGAATCGGGGGGCTTTACCTGGTGCACCGCGAGGAGGGGCGGGCTTATCTGCGCTGCTGGGGTGATCACTACACCTACAGCCTGATCCTCAGCCAGGGCGAGCTTCCGGGGTTGGGGCACGCGGCCTGGCGCACCTGGAGCGCTGAGGACTTGGAACAAGCCGTGCGCAACATCGAGGCTAGCGGCGTGAGCGGAGAGTGGGTGGAGGGGAGCTTCGGTCACGGCCCGGCCTACCGCTTCCGCGCGCCGGGGGGCCACCCCATTGAGCTGGTTTGGGAAGTGGAGCGGTACCAGGCTCCCCCCGAGTGGGCCTCCACCTACCCTGAGCGGCCCCAGCGTTTCGCCGGAGGGGGGCTGGAGCCGCGCCAGCTCGACCACCTGACCGTGGCCAGCCGCGATCCGTATGGCGACGCGGAGTGGTTCCGCCGGGTGCTGGGCTTTCGCTTTATGTGCTACAACGGCCTGGAGGACAACCCCGACTTGGTGGTCTTTTCCATGGTCACCACCAACGAGAAGAACCACGACCTGGCCTTCGCCAAAGACATGTCTCCTATCCCCGGGCGGCTGCACCACTTGGCCTTCTGGGTGGACAACCGCGAGCTGCACCAGCGGGCCGCCGATCTCCTGCTGGAAGCAGGGGTGTCACTGGAGTATGGCCCCGGCATCCACGGCATGGGCGAGCAGACTTACCTCTATTTCCGCGAACCGGGCGGAGTACGCATCGAGGTAAACACCGGTGGGGTACGCAACTACGTACCGGATTGGGAGCCGGTGCGCTGGCGGCCTTCTCAGGGTTCCAACACCTTCTACCGCAACGCTGCCATGCCCGACTCCATGCTGGAGGCCTTCCCTCCCGCCGACAAGGTAGCCGCCGCTGACCTCGAGCTCCTCCCCGACCGCCAGCAGTTCAACCCCTGGGGCAAGCGCGGCCTGGGCTAAGGGAGGGGCGCCATGCGCTTGATTGACCTTTCAGCGCCCATTCAGGCCACCCCTCCTGAGATGCCGCCGTTCCAGCGCATCAGCATCGAGTTCTCCGACCACCAAGCGGGCCTAGAGGAAGTGAAGGCTCTTTTTGGCTTGGGGCCTGAGCACCTGCGCCGGGGTGAAGCCTGGGCGGTGGAGACCATCACTCACCTGGGCACCCATAGCTCCACCCATGTGGATGCCCCCTACCACTACAATTCTGTAATCGGCGGTGCGCCCGCACCCCGCGTCCACGAGCTGCCGCTGGAGTGGTTTTTTGCCCCAGGGGTGGTGCTGGAGTTCCGCCATAAGGCCGACGGGGAGGCCATCACTCAAGAAGAGGTGGAGGCCGAACTAAGGCGCATCGGCCACGCACTACGACCTTTGGATATCGTGCTCATGCGCACCGGGCGGGATGCCTTCTACGGTGCCCCCGACTACTGGACTAAGGGTCCCGGAGTCACGGTGGAGGCCACCCGCTGGCTCTTCGCCCAGGGGGTGCGGGTGATGGGGATTGACGCCTGGGGCTGGGACCGGCCCCTCCACCTGCAGGCCAAGGAAGCGCTCGAGAAGAACCAGCCCGGCATCTTCTGGGCTGCTCATCAGGCCGATCTGCCCTACGCCCAGATCGAGCGGCTGTGCAACCTAGGGGCCCTGCCCAGCACCGGATTTCGGGTGGCCTGCTTCCCCTTGCGCATCGTGGGGGCCAGCGCCGCCCCGGCCCGAGTGGTGGCCATTGTGGAGTGAGTATGCGCTTGGATCTGCATGGACACCTCGAGCCCCCCCTTTACACCCAGATGGTGGCCCGGGTTTTGGGCCCGGCCCCGGTACCGCCCTGGACGGCGGAAGAGCAGCTTGAGATGATGGCCCGTTACGGCATCGCCGCCACGGTGGTCTCGCTCCCCCCGCCGGGGGTCTTTCTGGGCGATGGGGCCCAAGCCCGCGAGCTGGCTCGAGCCACCAACGAGTTCTATGCCTCCCTCTTGCGCCGGTACCCCCACCGCTATGCGGCCCTGGCCGCACTACCGCTGCCCGATGTGGGAGCTGCACTAGAGGAGCTGGCTTATGCGTTAGATGACTTGGGTTTAGACGGGGTGGCCCTCTTCTCCCAGGTGGGGGGGCGCTACCTGGGGGACGAGCGGTTTGAACCACTCCTGGCCGAGCTCGACCGGCGGGGGGCCTATGCCTTTGTCCACCCCACCCTACCTCCCTACCCAAACCCTTTGCCCCACCTGCCTATCTGGTTGCAGGAGTTTCCCTTCGAGACCACCCGGGCCATCGCTCATCTGCTTTATACGGGGGCCTTTCACCGCTACCCCCGCATCCGCTTCCAGTTCGCCCACCTGGGCGGGGCGGCCCCTTTCCTGGCTCACCGCCTGGCCTCGCTGGTGGCGCGGGCCCCGGCTTTGGGCCTGCAGGAGCGGGTACCCCAAGGACCCCTCGCCTACCTGCAACGGCTGTACTACGACACCGGCCTCTCCAACCACGCCCCGGCCCTGGCCGCGGCGCTCGAGGTGACTCCCGTAGAGCAGATCGTCTTCGGCACCGACTGGCCCTACGCGGCCCTGCCTGAGGGTCCCGACCCCGCTCCAGGGCTTGGCTACCTGGGCCCGCACAGAGCCCGGGTGGAAGGCGCTAACGCCCGGGCCCTGGTGCCCCGGCTTTTCGAGGTGAACCCATGAGAATCGCCCGTATGCAACTTCCCGCTCCCGATGGCCCCGAGGTGCGCATCGTGGTGGCCTTCCGGCGTGAGCCTGGCCGCTGGGTGGACGTCCGCCGCGCCGCCCGGCTGAATTTTGAGCGCAAAGGGGCTACCCCTATGGCCGCCCAACGGCTGGCCCAGGCTTTGGTCCCGAGCAGCCTGAGCGCAGCCTTGGAAAACGGTGAGGCCTTCTTAGAGGCCCTGGCCCGGGCCGCCGAGGACACCAGCGGCGAGGCCATTGCCCCTGAGGGCCGGCTGGTGGCTCCCCTAGACCCCAGCCTCTACCGCGACTTCCTCTCCTTCGAGGTACACTTTACCAACGCCGCCCGCCTGCATAACCACGGGGTGGCCCCGGTGCTCTACGAGATGCCCGTGGGCTACATGGGCAATGCCCACGCCTTCATCGGCCCCGACGAGGAGGTGCCCTGGCCCTTTTACGCCAAGGAAAAGATGGACTACGAGCTCGAGCTGGGCATCGTGGTGGGACGCGGGGGGCGCAACCTGAGGCCAGAGGAGGCCACTGGGCACATCCTGGGCCTCACCATCCTCAACGACTTCAGCGCCCGCGATATCCAGCTGCGCGAGATGCAGGGCCGACTGGGGCCGGCCAAGGGCAAGCACTTCTGCAACGCGGTGGGGCCGGTGATCGTGACCCTGGACGAACTGCCCTCGCGCGACCTCCAGATGACCGCCCGGGTCAACGGTGAGGTCTGGTCGAGCGGAAACAGCGGCAGCATGCTCTGGTCGCTGGAGGAGCTGGTGGCCTGGGCTTCGGCGGGCGAACCCTTGCCTGCCGGAGCCCTTTTAGGTAGCGGGACGGTGGGATGGGGTTGCGGCATGGAGCTGCAGCGGTATCTGAACCCCGGGGACGTGGTGGAGCTCGAGGTGGAGGGGATCGGGGTGCTGCGCAACCGCCTGGGCCGACCCCCTGCCGAAGGCTGGCTCCCCAGCCCCAAGACCCCCCACCTCGAGGTGTAGGAGGGAGCATGTCCCTTATGCCTTTTCATTTGGGTACCTTTCAGGCTGCCGGTGGACCTCCTTTTGCCGGGCTGGTGCAGCAAGGGCAAGTGGTGGCGGTGGCCGCCCTGAGGCCCCTCTGCCGCCGGCTGGGCTATGAGCTATTCCAGCCGGAGAGCGTGCTCGGGCTTCTAGAGGACTGGCCACGCAACTATCCGGCATTGGTGCGGGCAGTGGAGGCCATCCGTGCCGGGGAGGCCAAGGAGCTGCCCTTTATCGCCGAGACCCAGCTCCAAACGCTACCCCCGGTCTACCTGCCGCGGCAGATTTTCTGCTCCGGAGCCAACTACAAAAAGCATGTGGTGGACCTGATCGTGGCCCAGGGGGGGCCTCACCTTGCCCATATGAGTCCAGAAGAGCGGCATGAATGGGGACAGCGCCGCATGGACGAACGGGCCTCGAGGGGCCAGCCCTTCGTCTTCACCAAGCTGCCCACCAGCATCATTGGCCCCTACGACACCCTCTGGCTACCCCCAGAGGTGGAGCAGGCCGACTGGGAGCTCGAGCTGGGCGTGGTGATGGGCCGCCCGGCACGCCGGGTGCGGCGCGAGGAGGCCCTGGAGTACGTGGCTGGGTATGTGGTGGTCAATGACATCACTGCCCGCGAGCTCGTCTACCGGCCCGACATCCCCGAGATGGGGATGGACTGGCTGGCTTCCAAGAACGCCCCAGGCTTCCTCCCCATGGGCCCCTACCTCACCCCGGCGGCTTTCGTGGCTGATCCACAGAACCTCACCCTTACCCTCAAGCTCAACGGCCAGGTCATGCAGCACGAGTCCACCGCGGACATGATCTTTGGAGTGGCCCAGCTCATCGAGTTTATCTCGGCCCATGTGCAACTTCTGCCCGGGGACCTGATCTGCACCGGTTCCCCGGCAGGCAACGGCATGCACTACAGCCGCTTCCTACAAAACGGTGACCTGATGGAGGGCAGCATCACTGGCCTGGGTACCCAGCGCACCCTCTGCCGCTTGGAGCAAGTGCCCAGCGCAGCCCCAGCAATCGCAAGCAAGGAGGTCGGATGAGCGTCCATAAAGTGCTGATCGTAGGTGGGGGAATCGCCGGGCTCTGCACCGCGGTGGGCCTCAAGGATAGCGGCATCCAGGTCGAGATCGTCGAGCAAAACCCAAAGTGGGACGTCTACGGGGTGGGCATCATCCAGCTCGCTAACGCGCTCCGGGCTTTGGCTGCTTTGAGCTTGGCTCAGGAAGCCCTTGCCCAAGGGTTTCCCATGTCCGCCCTAGTGATGTGGCGGCCCGACGGCATTCCCATCGCCACCCTGCCCCAGCCCGCCATTGCCGGCCCCAACTTCCCTCCGCAAAACGGCATCGCCCGGCCTCGGCTGCACGCCATCCTGCAAAAAGCCGCCCAAGCCGCAGGGGCCCAGGTGCGGCTGGGCCTGAGCGTGCAAACCCTGGAGCAGGGCGAAGGGGGGGTCAGGGTTACCTTTACCGACGGCAGCCAAGGGATCTACGACCTGGTGGTGGGGGCCGATGGGCTGCGCTCGAGGGTACGCCAGCTGGTCTTCCCCGAGGTGCCCCCGCCCCAGTACGAAGAACAGGTGGTCTGGCGCTACAACCTGCCCAGGCCCCCCGAGGTGGACAACATCTGGATGTGGATGGGGGAGCCCAAGGTGGGGATTGTGCCATTGGGCGCCGAACTTATGTACATGTTCATCACCGATCCAGCCCCCGGCCAGCCCCCCCGCTACCCCGAGGCGGCCTTGGCCGAGGAGATGCGCAAGCGCCTGGACGGTTACCGGCACATCCCGCTGCTGGCCCAGCTGCGTGAGCAGATCACCGAGTCTAGCAAGGTGGTGCTGCGCCCCTTCGAGACCATCCTGGTGCCGGCTCCCTGGCACCGGGGCCGGGTGGTGCTGGTGGGCGATGCAGCCCACGCTATGACCGCCCATATCGCCCAGGGTGCGGCTATGGCCATCGAGGACGCGGTGGTTTTGAGCGAGGAATTGCGCCGGGCGCCCAGCCTAGAGGCCGCCCTGGAAGCCTACAATCGCCGCCGTTTCGACCGGGTGCGCCGGATGGTGGAGATGTCCCGCCAGCTCTGCATCTGGGAGCGTACCCACGACCCCGAAGCCGACCCCGTGGGGGTGACCCGGGCCTCCATGGAGCTGGCTGCTCAGCCGATATGAGCCGGAATCCGCTACAAGGCTTTCGGGTTGAGCGTAACCAGATTGGCTTCGTAGGCCACGACCTGCAACGCCCCGAGTGTATTCTGGCCGAGCCGGACGGTACGCTCTGGGTGGCCGACGCCCGCGGGGGGGTGGTGCATATCGACCCGGATGGCCAGCAGATCCTCATTACTCCCAAGACGCAGCCACAGGAGGCTTCCTTCGAAGAGCGCTACGTGGAGGCCAAGGGCTCGCTGCCCAACGGGCTCTGCTTCGACCAGGAGGGGAAGCTCATCGTCGCCAACTGGGGCACCAACGCCATAGAACGCATGTCCCGCGATGGCCATCTGGAAACCCTCTACACCGAAGTAGATGGGAAGCCCCTAGGCAAGGTCAACTTCCCCCTGCGCGACAGCAAGGGGCGCATCTGGTTCAGCGTGACCACCCGTACCGAGCCCTGGACCGAGCAGGTCAACACCAAGGTCAGCGATGGCTATATTGGCCTCATCGACGAAAAGGGCATCCGTGTCGTGGCCGAGGGATTTTGCGGCACCAACGAGATCCGCTTTGATGCGCAGGAGGAGTGGCTTTATGTGGTGGAGAGCACTGCCCGGCGCATCACCCGGCTTCGCCACAAGGACGGAAAACTCTTCGAGCGTGAAGTCTACGGACCGCAGGAGCTCGAGGGCCACCCCGACGGCTTCGCCTTCGACGCCCATGGTAACCTCTGGGTAACCCTGGTCTTCTTGGACAAGCTCATCGCCATTACCCCCGAAGGGGAGGTGCTGGAGCTTTTGGACAACTCCAACCCTGAGGCCAATGCGGTCTACGAGCGGCACTTCCGGGCCGGTACCCTGACCCCTGGGATCATGGCCGCCAACCACGGTACCCTTTGTCCCTGGATGGCTAGCTTGACCTTTGGAGGGCCCGACCTGCGTACGGTCTACCTGGGTAGCCTGCGGGGTACCCGAATTCCTTTCTTCCGCAGCCCGGTGCCGGGTCAGCCGATGATCCACTGGCAAAGGAGGTAGGCTTGCATTCGACCTTGGTCAAGCCGGAGGTTTCTTTCTCGAGCAAAACCCGGTGGTGAATGAGGAAACTGCCATGAATATCTGGATTACCGGTGCCGCGGGTTTTGTGGGTTCCCGCCTGGTGCGGCTTTTGCTGGAGGAGGGGGCGGTGGACTTCGCCCATCTGCTTCTGCTGGATCGGCGCTCTGACCAGATCTACGCCGACCCACGGGTAGAAGCCATGAGGGGGGACTTCTTTGACCGGGAGTTGCTCGCGGCGGCCTCGGCCTACCCCCCGGATTGGGTCTTCCATTTGGCCAGCATTCCCGGGGCCCTGGCCGAGCGCGAGTTCGCCCTGGGCCAGCGAGTCAACCTGGAAGGTACCCTGGCCCTGCTCGAGGCCCTGCGCAGCTTTAGGCGTTCTCCGGTGGTGGTTTTCGCCAGCAGCGTGGCGGTCTATGGATCGCCCCTGCCGCCATTGGTGGACGACCAGACCCCCGCCTCTCCCAGCTCGAGCTACGGCACCCAAAAGCGCATTGGGGAGTTACTGTTGCAGGACTACACCCGGCGGGGCTACCTGGACGGGCGGGCCCTGCGCCTGCCTGGAATCGTGGCCCGCCCACCTGGCCCCTCAGGGCTGGCCTCGGCCTTCATGAGCGAGCTTTTGCGCCACCTAGAGGCCGGGATTCCCTACACCCTCCCGGTCTCCCCCCAGGCCGCCATGTGGTGGATGTCGGCCCGATGCGCTGCGGAGAACCTGCTGCACGCAGCCCGGCTGCCGTTGGCCTCCCAGGAGCCCCGGATCTTCTTGTTGCCTGCGCTTTGGGCCTCCGTGGAGGAGGTGGTGGCCGAAGGAGCGCGGCTTTTTGGGAACGACCGGAAGGAGATGGTGCGTTATCAACCCGATCCCGAGCTCGAGGCCCGTTTTGGCCGCTACCCACCCCTCGAGGCAAAGCGGGCCTTGGCCCAGGGCTTCCACCACGATGAGAGCCTTACGAATATGATGGTGCGGGCGCTGGAAGATTTCTCGAAGGCGCTGCGCCAGGATCGTTGATATTTCAAGGATGGCCTGACCGGCGCACTGTTGCAGAGACCTAGATGCCACCCTCCCCTAGCAGGGGAGGGCTGAGTTTTATCGTATATTGCGCAAAGATATTTAGCCTATAAAGAGAAGACAACCTGCTAGATATGCGGCGTATATAGACTATATGGATATTTGCTGGATAGGCGATTATTACACTTCGGCTGAGCAAAACCGCGTGAGACGAACCCGCTGCTGGGCGGGGTGGAGGAAGGCTGTGGTGGAGTGGGGACCAGATGCAGACTGCTTCGAACGGGGTTGCACTACCTGGGCTTACACGCGAACCACTTCGTGCTTGACCGGTTATCTGCTTTTGGATATCGGCCTGATGGTGTCGATGTGGATCTCCCGGTGGTTCGCACACGGTAGGGGGAAGGCGGGGTGGTGGTAAACCGCTTGGGCCCAAAAGCGCCCATCTACGGCCCGCCTGCTGGATGTGGCAGCCCGCACCACAGTGGGCTAGTTCTCACCGCACCACAAACACAAGGAGGAAAGGATGAGCGTTGAAACCCAGGAAAAAGCAACCCCAACGCTCAAGAAGCCGGGGTTCTGGTTCGTAGTGTTGGCTGGGCTGCTGCTGCTGGCCTACGCCTGGTTTTCGCCCTATCTAGCCTTGATAGGCATTCAACGGGCCATTCAGAGCAACAACGCCGCGGCCCTCGAGCGCTACATCGACTTTCCCCGGGTGCGCGAGAGCCTCAAGGCCGACTTCAACCGCCTATTGGTAGAGCAGGCCCAACAAGACCAGACCGGCTTTGGGGCGCTGGGGCTGTTGTTCGCGGCTCCCTTGGTGGATCAGATGGTGGATGCCTTGATCACCCCCGAAGGCCTGGCCAGCATCGGTACCGACCAGGAACCGCAGAAGGGCGATCTCGAGGCGGTTGGCGACTGGCGCCTCAGGCGAGAGGGGTTTTCCCGGGCCTTGCTACACCCCAAGGATAACCCCGACGAGGGGCTTTTGATGGAACGGCAAGGTCTGGGCTGGAAGGTAGTACGGCTACAGATCAAGACCCTTCCCCAAGCCCGGTAAAAAGGCAGCCCGTCTTCAGCTTCTCCCAGGTCCCCTCGCCTCGCGGCGCGTGACGTACGGCGCTCTTGTGGCGCGCAAGGATCATGCGCGGGGTGGCCCGAGGGTGTGGGTGTGGGAAACGATCCTCTCCTCACCCGAAGGCTCGGCCATTGCGGCTTCAAGCGTTTTGCTCTGCTGGGGGTTCTGCTGGCGCTGCTCTTGGCGGCTTCGGTGTTGGCCCCCTCTCCACAGCCCCTCATCGCCGATGGCGACGATCCCAAGATCGGTACCGGCGGCTAGGCATCGGCTACAATGAGTAGGGCGTGAGAAAGATCCCCCTCGAAGATGCTCGGATCAGCCTCGAGGCCCTGCTGGACTCGGCCCGCACGGCCCCGGCGCTTCGGCTGTTGGAAGAGCTGATTAACCAGGCGGCGACCCATCAGGCCGCGGAGAAGGTGGCAGGGCTGTTCGATCTGCTGCCCGAAGGGCTGCTGCAACGGGAGGTCTCCTTCGGGCAGCTCTACGCCGCAGCGCTGTGCCGTTCCCGGCAGGCCGATAGGCTGCTGGCCTACCTCGAGACCCTCACCCCGCCGATTCCCCCGGCCCTGCAGACCTACCGGGCTTGGGCTCTGTTGCGGAAGGAGCGGTATGCGGAGGCCCTGGGCCAGCTCGAGGCCCTCCAGGGCTGTGAGGTCGGCGACCGGGGGCTCTACTGGCGCACCAAGGGGGAAGCGCTCTTCCGCCTGGGCCGGGCCGACTGGCACCAGGCCTTCCTGAAGGCCAGGGAGCACCTGAAGGGCTCGGCGCTGGGCCGCTGCTTGGTGGACGAGGGCGGGCTGCTCTACCTCGCGGGCCAGCGCTCGGCGGCGCGGGTGCTCTGGGGCGAGGCCCTGGCCTACCTGCGCGACGATCCCTACTACCTGGCCTGGACCCGGCACAGCCTGGGGATGGCCCTCATCAACGACCGCCCCGAGGAGGCCGAAGCCCACCTCCTCGAGGCCGTCCGCCTCAGCCGCAAGGCGGTGGCGCGGGAATTCCAGGCTCGGGCCCTGTGCGGTCTGGGCGCCGTGCGCCGCGCCTTTGGCGAGTGGGAACGGGCGCTGAGCAGCTATCGGGAGGCAATCCGGGTGGCCCGCGAGCGGGATGACCGCCAGCAGGCCCTGTGGGGCTACGGCCACACCCTGCGCCTGCTGGGCCGGCTCGAGGAGGCCCTGGCCCAGCTCACGCTGGCGCGGGAACTCGACCCCTCCCCGGCGACGAGCTGGCTCAACGCCGACATCGCCGCGGTGCGGCTGATGCTGGGGGACGCCAGGGGAGCCCGGGAAGCCCTGAGCCAGGCGCTTTCGCTGGGCGAACGCGGGAAGATCGTGCGGCGGGTGGTGCAGGCGGCCCTGGGGCCAGCGGAAGCCGCCCGCTCCTGGCTGGAGGGCCTCGAGCCCACCAAGCTCTGGGTGCGGGAAGAGCTCCACTGCTTCCCCGAGCTGAGGGCCCTCCTGGCCGCGCCCGAGCTGGGAGGGCAGAGGTACTGGGTGGAGGTCAACCCCTTTGGCGCGCTCGAGGTCAGGGTCAATGGCCGCCCGGTGCCGATCAGCCCCACCGGCAGGCCGGGGGAGTTGTTGGTCTTCCTGCTGGAGAATGGCGGGAGCGCCGGGGTGGAGCAGCTCCTCGACCAGCTTTACCGCGACAACCGGCCCCAAGAGCGCAAAGCGCTGTGGGAGACCGCCGAACGGCTGCGGAGGGCGCTGGGGTGGAAGGGGAGCGTGCGGGTCAGGGGGGGAGTCTACCGGCTCGACCCCGAGGCAAAGTGGGTCTACCGGGATCGGCCTCCCCCGGGGGCGGGTGAGTTCATGGTGGGCCACTACGCCAACTGGGTTCAGGAGCGACGCCACAGCCTGAACTGGGTGATCGAAAGGGACTGAGGCCATACGCTATACGCAAGGTGCTCCCTCCCCTAGCAGGGGAGGGTTGGGGTGGGGTTGGTATACGCTGTACGTCGTAAATCTTGCTGCCAGACCGCTAAAGATTCTTGCGCGGCTTTTCCGTTCGCACGCTGATATGGACGATTGACGGACGCGTGTGGCTAGACTTGTGGCTGCGGTATGGAAACCAACGCTGCGGATTCGCTCAGGGCCTCCCACGAGAAAGCCCTGCGGCTGGTGCGGATCCTCGAGCTGCTCAGGCTCAAGCCCTGGACCGCCCAGCAGCTCGCCGCCGCCCTCGGGGTCAAGAAGCGGGCGGTGCTGTACTACCTCGAAGACCTGCGGGGGCTCGAGCCCCACCTGGGCTTCCGCCTGCTGCATGACGAGATCCGGCACACCTACGCCCTGAGCTCTGGCGTGGTGCTCAGCGACATCGAAAAAGTGGTCGCGCACACCGCCCTGCGGATGCTCTACCACCACTCGCCCGGTCACAACCAGCAGTACCTCGAGGCCATGCTCAAGCTGGCCCGCGGCCTGCCCGAGCCGGCCCGGACCATCGCGCAAAAGAGCGCCGAGGCCATGGCGGCGCGGGAGCCCGGCCTCGAGGGGGGCAACCTCGAGAAGATCGCCAACGCCTGGTTCCGCCGGCAACTCATCCGCTTCGAGTACCAGCTCCCCGAGCGGCGCGATCCCGTGAGCTTTGAGCTGGAGACCTACTTCATCGAGGTCTCGCGGGCCAACATGGCCGTTTACGTCATCGGCCGCGAGCGCAGCTACAAGAACGAGCTACGCACCTTCAAGCTCGCGCGGATGCGCTTCGTCACCCTGATCGGTCCGACCGAGGCCTACGAGATCCCCGAGGGCTTCGACCCCAAAGAGTACCTCTCCGACGCCTGGGGCGTCGTGGGGAGTGGGGGCAGGCCGGTGCGGGTGCGGCTGCGCTTCTCACCCCAGGCCGTCCAGCGCATCCGGGAGGGGGGCTACCCCAACCTCAGAGAGCTGGAGGAGGGCGACGACGGCAGCCTGGTGGTGGAGCTCCGCGTGGGCGCCGACGAGGAGGGTTTCCCCCTCGAGCTGCTCTCCTGGATTCAGGGTTGGGGGCCGCGCGTGGAAGTGCTGGAGCCGGAGGTGTTGCGGCAGCGCTGGCTCGAGGAGGCCCGGGCGGTGGTGGAGCGCTACGCCTCGAGCCGGCCCCACTACTGGGCCCATACCCACCCCGATCCCTCCCGCTGGCAGCCCTTGCGGGAGCACCTGGGCCGCGTGGCCGAGCTGGCTGCGGCCAGGGCGCGGGCTTTTGGCGAGGCGGAGAAGGGGTGGCTGGCCGGCCGCCTGCACGACGTGGGCAAGTACGGCGACCTTTTCCAGCGCCGGCTGGAGGGCAAAGAGCGGGGGCTGGACCACTGGTCGGCGGGAGCCCACCTCGCCTTGTTCGAGTACTGCGCGCCCCAGGTGGCCCTGGCCATCCAGGGCCACCACATCGGCCTGCAGAGCGGGGCCAAGGAGAGCCTCAAGGAGATGCGGCTACGGGAGGATGGCCGGGGTTTCCCGGGCGAGCTGCGCCTGAGCGAGGCCCGGTTGGAGCTGCTCAGGGAACGCTGGCAAGCCGACGGCCTCGAGCTGCCCCCACCCCGCCAGGCCCAGATAGCCCTTCCGCAGAACGCCGCGGCCATGCTCGAGACCCGCATGCTCTTCTCGGCCCTGGTGGACGCCGATTTTCTGGACACCGAAGCCCACCTACGGGGGCCGGAAGCCCGCCCCACCCCGCCCCCCCTGCAGGCCGCGCGAGCCCTGGAGCGGCTCGAGGCCCGCCTGCAGGAGCTGGCCCAGGACCAGGGCTTACCCTCAGCCATCCGCCGACTTCGCCAGCAGGTCTCTGAGGCCTGTGCAAGGGCCGCACAACAAGACGCCCGCCTCTTTACCCTCACCGCCCCCACCGGCAGCGGCAAAACCCTGGCCATGCTGCGCTTCGCCCTGCGCCGGGCTGTGCAAGACCCCCGCATACGGCGCATCGTGGTGGTGCTCCCCTACCTGTCCATCCTCGACCAGACCGTGCGCATCTACCGCGAGCTGTTCGCCGATTTTGGGCCCCACTACATCCTGGAAGACCACAGCCTGGCCTACCGCCCGCTGCGCAAGGATTCCTCCGACGAGCAAGACCTACAGGAGCGCGAGCGCCGCCTCTTGAGCGAGAACTGGGAGGCCCCCATCGTCCTCACCACCCACGTGCAGCTGCTGGAGAGCCTGCACGCGAGCCGCCCCGGGGCCTGCCGCAAGCTGCACAACCTGGCCGGGAGCGTGCTGCTGTTCGACGAGGTCCAGACCCTGCCCACCCACCTGGCGGTGCCCACCCTCAAGACCCTTTCGCACCTGGCCAGCGACAAGTACGGCGCGGTGGTGGTCTTCGCCACCGCCACCCAGCCGGCCTTCGATAGCCTGCACAGCAAAGTTCAGGAAAACGAACCGCAGGGCTGGCAGCCGCGGGAGATCGTACCGGACCCGGCTGCGCTCTTTGGCCAAAGCCGGCGAGTGGCGGTGGAATGGCGGCTCAAAAACCCCACCCCCAACCCGGCCCTGGCGACCCTGCTGGAGGCCGACCCCCAGGCTTTGGTGGTGCTCAACCTCAAGCGGCAGGCCCATAGGCTCTTTCGGCTGGCCCAAGAACGGGGCCTGGAGGGGCTTTATCACCTCTCCACCGCGCTGTGCCCGGCCCACCGGAAGAGGGCGCTGGAGGAGATCCAGGCCCGCCTGGAGGCCGCTCAACCCTGCCGCCTGATCGCCACCCAGGTGGTGGAGGCCGGGGTGGAGCTGGATTTCCCGGTGGGCTACCGGGCCTTGGGGCCCTTGGAGGCCATCGCCCAGACCGCGGGCCGGGTCAACCGGCACGGCCTGCGCCCGGAGGGGCGGCTGGTGGTCTTTTGGCCCGAGGACGAAGGCTACCCCGACCGGGCCTACGCCCAGGCCGCCGGGCTCACCCGGGCTTTGCAGGCCGAGGGGGGCCTCGAGCTCACCCCCGAGGCCTTCCGCCGCTACTACCACAGCCTCTACGGGCTGCAAAGCGTAAGCGACCCCGAGATCGAAGGGCTCATCAAAACCCAGAACTACGCCGAGCTGGCCCGCCGCTACCGGATCATCGAAACCTCGGCGGTGAACGTGGTAGTCCCCTACGACGACGAGGCCCGGGCGCTGATGCAGGAGGCGCGCGAGCGCGGCATCGCCGCGGACTGGATCCACCGGGCCCGGCCCTACGCGGTGCCCTACTTCCTGCCCAAGGGCGGCCCGCCGCCTTTCCTGGAGACGGTTTTTCTGCGCTACGGACGGGCCGAGGCCCCCGACTGGTACCTGTGCCCGGACCCTGCCCTCTACGACGCCTCCCTGGGCTTCATCCCGGAGGAAGGGAGCGGCGTGGGGTTGGTCATATAGACCCGAGGGTTTGTGGGAGTGCGGCTATGTTGCTCAAAGGAGGAGCCATGCGAAGGTTTAGCCTGGAAGTCTGGGGGGAGCTGGCCTGCTTCACCCGGCCTGAGTTCAAGGTCGAGCGCTTCAGCTACCCCCTCATCACCCCCAGCGCGGCGCGGGGCATCTTCGACGCCATCTACCTGGACTTTGACCCACAGGGCAAAAGGCCCCTCATGTACTGGCAGGTGGAGCGCATCGAGGTGCTGCGCCCGGTGCGCTACATCAGCCTCATGCGCAACGAGGTCAAGGAGAAGGCCAGCCTGCGCAACATCCAGACCTGGATGAAAGACCCCTCGAGCTTCGAGCCCCTCTACGCCGACGCCACCAAGGACGACACCGGCCAGGACACCAAGGGCCGCACCCAGCGCCAGACCATGGCCCTCAAGGACGTGCGCTACCGCCTCACCGCCCACGCGGTGCTCTACCGCGAGGAGCACGCCCTGCGGCAGAAGATCGAGCACAGCTTCGAGCGCCGGGCCAGAGCCGGGCAGTGCCTCTACCAGCCCTACCTGGGCTGCCGCGAGTTCACCGGCTACTTCCGGCTGGTGGAGCCCGGCGAGGAGGCCCGGCCCGTGCCCTACAGCGAACGGATCGGCTGGATGCTCTACGACGTCTTCGACCTCTCGCGCCCGGGGGCGCCGCTGCGCACCGACAAGGGCGAGAAGCCCCAGATCAGCCTCTTCGAGGCCGAGGTGGTGGAGGGGGTGCTCGAGGTGCCCCCCTACGAGAGCCCGCAGGTGAGAAAAGGAGGTGTGTGATGCTGGCACAGCTTGTGGAATACGCCCGGCAAAAAGGCCTGGAGGCCGAACCCGGCTTCACCACCAAGGAGATCCGCTGGCTGGCCGCGGTGAGCCCAGCGGGGCAGTTGACCGAGCTGATACCGCTGGACCAGGCTAAAACCGCCCCCGACCTCTCCCAGCCGGAGATGATGGCCCTGCCCGGCTACCTGAAGGTCGAGCAGGCCGCCCACTTCCTGGCCGACACCTGCGCGGTGGTGTTCGGCTTGGCCGAGCGGGACGCTCAAGGGGAGCCCAAGAAGCCTGAAGAGCACGCCAAGAACCTGCTAAAGCAGGCCACCTTCCGGCTGCTCATTCAACTTGCGGCCAAAGATGTGCCGCTGCTCGAGCCCATCGCCCGGGCGCTGTCCGACCCCCAGCAGGTGCAGGGGTTTTTGGCGAAGCTCGAGGCCCAAGCCCAGAAAAAGGGCGCGGAAAAGCTCAAACCCACGGATAAGATCTCCTTTTTCGTGCAGGGCCGCTGCGTGCTGGACTTCCCCGACTGGCACGGCTGGTGGCGGCAGTTTAGGGCCCAGGCCTTCCCCCGGTCGGGCGCGGCGGGCCAGATGCCCTCCTTTGCCAGCGGGGGGCTGGTCACCCCGGCCCCTACCCACCCCAAGGTGACCAAACTGGGCGGGAGCGCCTTTGGCCACGCCCTGGTGACCTACGACAAGGAGGCCTTCGAGTCCTACGGCCTCTCCCAAGGGGAGAACGCGGCGGTAGAGGAGGAGGCCGCCACCGCCTACCGGGCCGGGCTGGACGCGCTGTTGGAGAAAGCCGAGACCCTGGGCGAGATGAAGGTGGTGGTCTGGTACGACCGCGAGATCCCCGAGGAGGACGACTTCTTCCACGACCTCTTCGCCCCCGGCAGCGAGGCTGAGGAGCTACAGGCCCTCGAGCGCGCCCAGCGGGTGCTGGAGGCCCTCAAAACCGGCCAGGCCCCCCCGGAGATTCGCCACAGCCGCTTTTTCGCCGCCGCCCTGAGCCCGGCCTCGGGAAGGGTGATGGTGCGCGACTGGCAGAACGGCAGGTTGGAAGAGTTCGTAGAGGCGGTAAAGACCTGGTTCGAGCACCTGGCCATCGTGCGCCGCTCGGGCGACCGGCCCGCAGCTCTGCCGGGGCTTAATCGGCTCTTCTTGAGCCTGCAACGCCCCAAGGCCCCCGAGCAACGCCTCGACGACTACCTCAAGCCCATCAAAACCCTGCAAGTGCCCCTGTGGCGGGCGGCCCTGAACCCCAAGCTGCCCATCCCCTATGGGGCCCTGGCCCGCGTCATGGAGTCCCACACCGCCGAGGTGATGACCGGGGCTTTCAGCGAGGCCCTCCGGGCCCAGAAGCCCGACGCTGCGGCCCTGGGGCGGATCTACGCCCGCATGGGGCTGTTGAAGGCCTACCACATTCGCAAAGGAGGAAGCATGAGCGCCGAACTCGACCTAAGCCACCCCAGCCCGGCCTACCACTGTGGCCGCTTGATGTGCCTCTTGGCCCAGATCCAGGAGGCCGCCGCCGACGCCGAGATCAACGCCGGGGTGATCCAGCGCTACTACGGCGCGGCCAGCAGCACCCCGGCCCTGGTGCTGGGCCGCCTCACGCGGCTCTCGCAGCACCACCTGGCCAAGCTGGCCAAGGACTCCCCCGGCTTGGCCCACTGGTTCAACACCCGGCTGGCCGAGGTGTGGAAGGCCCTGGGAAAAAACCTTCCCCGCACCCTGAGCCTGGAGGAGCAGAGCCTATTCGCCCTGGGCTACTACCAGCAGCTCGCCGCCAGCCGGGTCAAAAAGGACGGCCCCGAAACCGCCCAAAGCCCGCTTTTCCAGGAGTAAACCCACGCCAGAAGGAGGCTTGATATGTCCAATCCCATCCAAAACCGCTACGAGTTCCTGCTCTTCTTCGACGTACAGGACGGCAACCCCAACGGCGACCCCGACTCGGGCAACGCCCCCCGCGTAGACCCCGAGGACGGCCACGGCCTGGTGAGCGACGTGGCCCTCAAGCGCCGCATCCGCAACTACGCCCAGGCTGCCGGAGCTCCCATTTTTGTCCAGCACGGCACCAACCTCAACCGCCCCATCTTCGAGGCCCACGAAAAAACCGGCGGCTTTACCGGCGCCAAGACCAAGGACAAGGTCGAGGCGGCCCGTCGCTGGATGTGCGAGCAGTTCTTCGACGTGCGCACCTTTGGCGCGGTGATGAGCACCGGGGCCAACGCCGGGCAGGTGCGCGGCCCGGTGCAGATCACCTTTGCCCGCAGCCTCGACCCCATCTTCCCCGCCGAGTTCAGCATCACCCGCGGCGCGGTGGCCGAGGACGTCAAGAACGCCAAGACCCTGGAGGACTACCTGCGCTGGGAGGCCGAGCAGCCCGAGGACAAGCTGCGCACCATGGGCCGCAAGAGCCAGGTGGCCTACGGCCTCTACCTGGCCAAGGGCTTCATCAGCGCCCACCTGGCCCAGGGCACCGGATTCAGCCAGGCCGACCTCAAGCTGTTGGTGGAGGCCCTGCTCAACATGTTCGAGCACGACCGCAGCGCCAGCAAGGGGCACATGGCCACCCGCCGGCTCTACCTTTTCCAGCACGTGGGCAACGGCGACCCCAACAACCCTGAGCAGAACCGGCGCCAGGCCATGCTGGGCTGCGCTCCCGCGCACCGCCTGCTCGATCTGGGCCAGGTGGTCTCGGTGCGCCGGCTCGACGAGAGCCGGCCACCCCGCCGCTTCGCCGATTACGAGGTACAGGCCGACCCCGCCCGGCTGCCCAAGGGGGTGCGGATGCTCGAGCTGGACTACTGGGACGAGGCCAAGTTTGAAACCGGCTGGGTGGGGGCGTAGCGATGCCAAGGACGATCAAAATTCCAGCCCCAACCCTTACCGAGCCAAAACTAGAGACCTGGACGCTCAAGCTTAAGACCATCACCCCCCTGTTCGGCGGCAGCGCCACCCCCCGCGAGGTGGACCCTGAAAACCCGGTGCGGGCGGCCAGCGTACGCGGCCACCTGCGCTTCTGGTGGCGGGCCGTGGCGGGGGCGGCTGAAAAGCTGTTCGAGGCTGAGGAGGCCATCTGGGGCAGCGCTGAGAAGCACGGCAAGGTAGCCCTGCGCGTCCTCGAGCCCAACGCCGGACAGCCTGTAAGGCCCTCGGAGCTCGTACCGGACAAGGGCGCGGCAAAAACCGGTCCGATGGAGCGGTTCTTTTTGCACCCTTTCAACGAAAACAAACGCGAGGGCTTGCCAGAGGCCAGCGGGCTAAAGTCGGTGGAGTTCACCCTGGAACTCGACGTAACCCAGCTTAGCCCAGAGGAAAAAGAGCAGCTCAAGACCGCGCTGCGTGCCTGGATTGCCTTCGGGGGGGTAGGGGCCCGCACCCGGCGGGGGGTGGGGGCGCTCGAGGCGCTGAGCGATGTCTCGGAATGGCTGCCTGCAAGCCCTAACCAGCTCAAAGCCTGGTTTGTGGTTTCACCCATAGCGGAACCCCAGCACACCACCCTGGCCGGTGCGGTGATCTGCCTGGGGCAGCCCCACAAGCCCAACGCCAACGATCCCTACAAGGGGCAGGCCCCCTGGCGCGAGCTGGGCCGTTTCTGGGCGCGTTTTCGCAAGGGCCATTTCCTGGAAGACCCCCAGACTGGGCAAACCATGAAATACACCCCCATGGCCGGGGGCAAGTGGCGCGATCACCAAACCTTGAAGAACCTGGGGCACCACCAGCAGGAAGTTGCCCTCGTCAAGCCTTACCTGGGCCTGCCCATCGTCTACCAGCGTCTGGGAAATAGCTTCAGCGGCACCCTCGAGGCCCCCCACCCCCAGGGCCGGCGCATGGCCTCGCCGGTGATCCTCAAGCCCATGGCCTTTGCCGATGGCAGCCTGCGGCCTGCGGTGATCATCCTCCGTGCCCCGGCTCCCGAGCAGATCAAGATCGGGGGGCGGGAACTAAAGCTGCAGCTTCCCGAGCACGACCCCGTGCTGGATGCGCTCGAGGCCGGCGACGCACTGGAAGCGGTGCGCAAGGCCGCCCGCATCCAGGGCTTCGCCGTGGAGGTGCGCCTATGAGCCACCTGCTCTCCATCTCCCTCGGCCCGGTGCAGGACTTCATCGCCGCCGCCCGCCGCACCGCCGACCTGTACGCGGGTTCGCAAATCCTGCAGGAGCTGAGCAAGGAAGCTGCAAGGCATCTGGCCAATAACGGCGCTACGCTGATCTTCCCCGCCGACAAAGACGCCGACGGAGCCAACAAGATTCTGGCCGAGGTAACGGCAGACCCCAAGCGGCTTGCCGAGGAGACCAAAAAAGCCGTTCAGGAGAGGCTCTTGGGGCTTTGGAACGAGACCATCGGCAAACTCCCCGCCGAGCAAAGAAACCTGATCGACCAAGCAAGGGCCAAAGAGCAGCTCGGGAGTTTCCTCGAGTTCTACGCCGCTTGGGTTCCCCTGGACGGCGACTACCCCCAAGCCCGCCTGGCGGTGGAGCGCCTGCTGGCCGGGCGCAAGGCCCTGAGGGATTTTCTGCCTACTCAGCAAAACGACGACGGCGTGCCTAAGTCGGCCCTGGACCCCGCCCGCGCGGCGGTCATCGACCCGCGCCGCTGGGCCGGGGTGAATATCCGCCTCGAGGACGGTACTTACCGTCCCCTGCGCATCAAGCCCACCGAGCACCTCGACGCCCTCTCGCTGCTCAAGCGCTGCTACGGGGCTCTCAAGTCCGGGGTGGTGGTGGACACCCGCACTATGGCCCGGCGCTCCTGGAGGCCGGAAGCAGAGCCCGACGAGCGCTACGGCGAGGAAGACGACCATATCCCAGAGCCTCAGCCCTACCTGGCCATCCTGGTGGCCGACGGCGACCGCATGGGCGAGCTCATCGCCCGCCAGGACGACCCCCAAGCCCACCGCGGGCTTTCTCGCACCCTGGATGGTTTTGCCCGGAAAGCTCGAGCCATCGTGCCCCAATACGGCGGTTTCATGGTCTACTCCGGCGGCGACGACGTGCTGGCCTTTTTGCCGGTAAACCGGGCGGTGGAGTGCGCCAAGGAGCTCTCGGATGCCTTCCGCCAAGAGGTAAAGGGCACCCTCTCGGCGGGAGTGGCCCTGGTACACTACCGCGAGCCGCTCTCCATTTCTCTGCAAAATGCGCGGGATGCGGAGAAAGCCGCCAAGAACGGCGGGCGCAACGCGCTGGCGGTGGCCCTGCACACCCGGGGCGGCTCGCCGGTCGCGGTGGTGCAGCCCTGGGACGAGCTGTCCTGGGGCGAGCTGCTGGAGGCCTACCAAAACCGCCAGATTACCCGCGGCCTGGCCCATGAGCTGCGCGATCTGGTGCTGGAGTGGCAAGACGGGATGCGGGCCGATTACCTGCACAAAGAGGCCCAGCGGGTACTGGGCCGCAAAGAGGCCCGCGGCCTGCGCATCCCCGCCCCCACCGCCGACACCCCCACCTACCGCAAGGCCCTGCTGCGCTTTGTGGATCAGCTCATCATCGCCCGCTTCCTGAGCGGGCTCGAGGAGGAAGCCCATGCCGGAACGGGTGCTTGAGATCCACGCCCTAAGCCCCTTGCTCTTCCGCGATGGCCGGCCTTTCAGCGCCGCCGACGGCACCGAGACCGCCGCCCAAAGCCTGCCCCTGCCCCTACCCAGCACCCTGGCCGGGTTCGTGCGCACCCAGGTCGGCCTGGCCGCAGGTATGGGTTTTAGCCACCAGGAGCTGCAAAACCTGCACGGCCTGCAGGTGTGCGGCCCCCTGCTGGCCCGGGGGGGCGAAATTCTGCTGCCCGCCCCGCGCGACGCGGTGATCTACAAGGAAGGCGAGAAGCCCCAGCTCATGAAGCTGCGCCCCTTTAGCCCGCCCGAAGGCGCCGGTTGCGACCTGCCGGGAGGTTTGCTGCCCCTCGAGGTCACCCAGGACGTCAAGCCCGAGAGCGGCTACAACTTCTGGACCGCGGGCGAGATGGAGCGCTGGCTCTTGGATGAGGAAGTGCTTCCTGCGGAGAAGATCTCCGGCCTGCCCAGCGAAACCCGGGTGCACGTGGCCATGGACCCCGCCAAGGGCAAGGCCCGAGAGGGGCAGCTATTCAGCGTGGCCTACCGGCCCCTCGAGACGGGCAAAGGTCCGGAAGACTACCGGCCTGCTTCCCTGCGGGTACGGCTTTCCTTGTCCAACGGCTGGACGCCAGCCCGCATCGGCTACCTGGGGGGTGAGCGCCGCCCGGTGGCGGTGGAGGTGAAGGAGGGCCTTTCCGAGTACTGGTACGACTGCCCCGAGGGCCTCAAAAAGCGCTTTGCCGGGCTGGGCAAAGGGGCCCGGGTGCGCTTGGTGCTGGCCACCCCGGCCCTCTTCGAGGGCGGTTGGAGACCGGGCTGGGTTGAAAAATCGGGCACCGGCGAGCTCCACCTGCCGCGCGGCCTGAGCAAGGTAAGGCTGAGGCTGGTCGCGGCGGCAGTGGGGCGGCGCGAGCCGGTGAGCGGCTGGAGCCTGCGGGCAAAACAGCCCAAGGCGGTGCGCTGGATGGTGCCGGCGGGTAGCGTGTACTTCTTCGAGGTGTTGGAGGGCAACCCGGCTGACCTACTGGAAAGCTGGCTCAGGCCCGTAAGCGACGACGAACAAGACCGCAAGGACGGCTTTGGCCTTGCGCTGTGGGGAGTGTGGTGAAGATGCAGGTGAAGATGATTTTCTGGCAGGCCCTCACTCCGGTGCACCCTGGCACCGGGCAGGACTCGAGCAGCGTGATCGACCTTCCGGTAGCCCGCGAAGCCGCCACCAAGTTTCCGGTTATCCCGGCCAGCAGCCTCAAGGGGGTGCTGCGCGATGGCCGCGAGGACGAGGGGGCCAACAGGATCTTTGGCTCGTTGGAGAAGGCCGCCGAGCTCACCCTCACCGACGCGCGGGTGCTCTTTTTGCCGGTGCGCTCGTATGCGGGCACCTTCGCTTTTCTGACCTGTCCGCTGGTGCTGGAGCGCTTGGGGCGCGACCAGAAGGCCCTGGGGCTTCCCGGCCTGCAAGCGCCCATCCCCACACCCCAGCAGACCGAGGCCCTGCTGCCGCAGGAAAGCGAGATTGTGCACAACGGCCAGGTGATCCTCGAGGACATCGACCTCACCGCCAAGCCTGGTGCGGTTAACGACCTGGCGAAAGAGCTGGGCCAACGGGTTTTTGGCCCCGAGGCCGCATACTTCCAAAAGCGCTTTGCCCTGGTTTCCAACGACGTGTTCTCCTATTTCTGCGAAACCGCCCTGGAGATCATCGCCCGGGTCAGGCTCAATTCGGACTCCAAAACCGTGGAGCGGGGCGGGCTTTGGTACGAGGAGGCCATCCCGGCAGAGACCGTTTTTTCGAGCTTCGCCATTGGCACCGACGGCTTCGAGGAGCTCGACCGTTCCTTTATCCAGCTCGGCGGCCAGGCCAGCGTGGGCCGGGGGCTGTTGCGGCGGCTGGGGGGTGGGGTATGAGCCTGGTGACCCGCGCGCAGGAGGATATGGAACTCGCGCTAAAACTGGTGAGCCAGGTTGAGGAGGACTTCAAGGATAACAAAGGCACCGGAACCAAAGGACGCTATCAGGCTTTATGCCAAGAATTCCCGGTCATGGTGCGTACTTCGGGGCTTTGTCAGGCTATTGCCTTCAGCGAGGCAAAAAAGGGTGATGAAGAGGGTTTGCCCAGAGCCCACAAACTCTTGCTGAACCATGTCGAGAAAATTCTTGGCTCAGGAAACGGCTCGATACTTGAAAAAATCCGAAAGGCATCAGCCATTGAATACATGCACATGACGCGCAGAGTCCTGGATTCTTGGGTTTACTTCAAGCGGTTCTCCAAGAGCGTGCTCACGGTGGAGGATTAGCGATGGGGAACATACGTAGAGAGCGTTTGATTGGTTTGGAAACTCCGGGAAGTCACATTGGGCTGGCGCTGAACACTTTACTGCCAACTCACGATAAACCAAAATCGAGCCAGGAAGAGCATCCCTATTCCAAGTTCGTAAAACGACTTGCTGATTCCAGCGTTCCTAAGGTGTACGAAGAAGCTTACAAGCGCTGGAAGGCAACCCTCGAGGACGCAATCTGGCTCGAGGCCACCACCCGCGCCCCGCTGGCCATCGGCCTGGGCAACAGCAGCCCGCTGGAAAACGGTCTAGCCTTACACCATACCTACGGCGTGCCCTATCTGCCGGGCAGCGCCCTTAAGGGGCTCTTGCGCCGGGCCGCCGCGCGCTATGGCCTGAGCGAACCAGAGAAAGAGGTTCTGCTAGGCGAAGGCCCCGACCCCAAGCAAAAGAAGCCGGGGAACGCCGCATATCTGGTCTATTGGGACGGCTGGCTACACCCCGATAGTAAATCGCCCTTCCAAAAAGACGTCATCACCGTACACCATCCGGATTACTACGGCACACGCGGAAAAGCCTGGCCCACCGACTTCGACGACCCCAACCCGGTGGCCTTTCTCTCGGTGCGGCCTGGGGTGAAGTTCCATATTCCCATCACCTGCCCCGCCGAAAACGCCCAGGACTGGCCCCACAAGGCTGCCGAGCTGCTGGCTTGGGCGCTGGAGCACCTGGGTTTGGGCGGCAAGACCAACGCGGGGTATGGGTATTTTGCGGTGAAGCTGCCGGAGAGGCCCAAAGGAGACCGGGAGCAGGCCTTGGAGCTGTTGGAGTCCTACCGCGCCCGCATCGAGAAGATAAAACCCAGAAACGAGCGCCAGGAGCTGGACTTCTTCCTGCGCGAGCTGGCCGATAAACCTCCAACGGTGCGCAAGCCTGTGCTGGAGGCCATCAAAAAGCACCTGCAAGACTGGAAGATTTGGAACCCCGGCAACCCCCAACACGCCCGCATCCAGGAGCTATTGGATATATGAGCACCGTCATCCTCACCACCGTAGGCACCAGCCTGTTGATGAACGCCCGGCGCGAGGCGAAGGTCGCCGACCACGAGATCATGGAATACCTTTCTCGCGACCCCAAATCTGCCAGCGCCGAGACCAACTCGCTTTTGCGCATCCGCCAGCGGGGGGACTCGGTGGTGCTACTGCATAGCGATACCCCCGAAGGGGAGCGGGCAGCTACGCTGCTGGAACTCTATCTGCAAGACCAAAAGGTGGAGTGCCGCAAAGTGCGCATTGTGGGCCTGGCCTACGAGGCCCAGGGCTTTGTGGACTACGGCCTTAAGCACTTTGTGCAAACCCTGGCGGCGGAGATTCGCCGGGCCAAGCGGGAGCAAAAAGAAGTTATCATCAACGCCACCGGTGGCTTCAAGGCCGAGATTGCCTACGCCACCGCGCTGGGGCTGGTGTTCAAGGTGCCGGTTTACTACATTCACGAGAAATTCGGTGATGTCGTGACCCTCCCCCCGTCCCCCTTTGGTTGGGACAGCGAACTCATTGCCTGGAACCACGAGTTTTTCGACTGGATCGACGCCGAGCTGCGCCCCAAACGCGAAGTGGAGTCCCGGGCCGCCGGCTTACCCGAGGCGCTTCGGGTGCTGCTCGAGGATTTTGAGCTAGACGGCCAAGTCTATACCAGCCTCTCGCCTCTGGGCCAAGCCTACCTCGAGGCCTTCCGGGGCGAGCTCGAGCAGGCCCAGACCATTCCCATCTACCTCGCACCCAAGGCCAGGCGCACCTGGGAGGGCCTCGAGCCTGCCGAAAAAGAGCGCTACCGCAAACTCCTGCAACGCCTGCGCCTGCCCAACCGTGCCGCCAACAGCGAGCGCAAAAGCGGTGGGGGCGATGCGCTGGGCTTCCCTAAGGGCAACACCGACGAGCGGGTGTTCTACGCCGAAAAAGAAGGGGCGCTCTATGTATTCGCCCTTACGCACCATGGTCCGGAGTATGACCGAATGTGCCAGGAGGGCTTTCGCTGGTCCGATTACGCCGACCATGACTTCACCCTTTGGGAGGGCTAGTTTTGGATGACTTGGACGACCTTCTGCCCCAGGCCGCCCTCTCACCTCCCACCGGGGGCGAACCCCTGCCTATCAGCGCCCTGGCCCAGTACACCTACTGCCCCCGCCGGGCAGCGTTGATTCTGCTGGAGGGCGAATGGGAGGACAACGAGTACACCCTGCGCGGTGCGCGCGCCCACGAGCAGGCCGACATTCCTGAGGGGCTGTTGCGTGAAGGGGTGCGAATCGAGCGAGCCTTGCCCCTCTGGTCCGAGCGGCTGGGGTTGGTGGGCCGGGCGGATGTGGTGGAGTTTGTGGAAGGTGCGCCCTATCCGGTGGAGTACAAGGTGGGCCGGCGCTGGCCCCGCGAGCTGGCCCGCAAAGCCGCCGAGGTGCAGCTCTGCGCCCAGGCCCTGTGCCTGGAGGAGATGTTCGGCCAGAGCGTGCCGGAGGGGGCCATCTTCAGCAAGGCCAGCCAGCGCCGCCGGGTGGTGCGCCTGACCCCCGAGCTGCGCGCGCTCACCCTGGCCACCCTTGGCGCCTTGCGCAAGCTCATGCAACAAGAGCGCCTGCCCCCACCCACCGCCGACGAGCGCTGCCGCCACTGCTCGCTCCTAGCGGTGTGTATGCCCGAAGTGCCCCAGGCCCTGGCCCTCTGGCGGGCCCAGCAAGGATCATGACCACCGAGCTGCTGAACACCCTCTACGTCCAGACCCAGGGAGTCTATCTGCGCCTCGAGGGCGATACCCTGCGGATTCAGCACGAGGAGGTAACCCTCCGCAACGTGCCGCTGCACCATCTGGGAGGGTTATCGCTGTTTGGCAACGTGCTGCTTTCGCCCTTCTTGCTGCACCGCTGCGCGGAGGAGGGCCTCGAAGTGGCCTGGTTCACGGAGTCGGGCCGCTTTCAGGGGCGGCTTGCGGGGCCGGTCTCGGGAAATGTGCTGCTGCGGCGTGCTCAGTACCGGGCGCTGGACAATCCTTCGACCTGCTTGTACCTGGCCGCGCGCTTTGTGGAGGGCAAGCTCAGGAACGCTCGGCTGGTGCTCCAGCGGGCGGTGCGCGAGCGGGGCGAGACCGAGGCGCTGAATCAGGCCCTTTTTGAGCATGAAGCGGCCCTGCGCCAACTTCCCCAGGCCCGCTCGGTGGACGAGGTGCGGGGCCTCGAGGGGCAGGCCGCAAGTGCCTATTTCGCGGCCTTTGGCGACCTCTTGCTCTCGGGCGAGTTTCGCTTCGATGGGCGCAACAAACGCCCCCCGCGCGACCCGGTGAACGCCCTGCTGGGCTTTGTGTATGCCCTACTCACCACCCAGTGCACCGCCGCCTTGGAAGGGGTGGGGCTCGACCCCCAAGTCGGCTTTCTGCATGCCCTGCGATCCGGGCGCAATGCCTTGGCCCTGGATCTGCTCGAGGAGTTTAGAGCCTGGTGGGCCGACCGGCTGGTGCTTTCGATGATCAACCGCAAGCAGCTATCTCCAGAGCACTTCGAGGAGCGCCCCGGCGGTGCCGTTTTGCTGAACGAGGAAGGGCGAAAGGCGGTGATCGTAGCCTTTCAAGGCCGCAGGCAGGAAACCCTACAGCACCCCTTGTTCAAAGAGCCCGTACCCATCGGGTTGCTGCCCCACATCCAGGCCCGCCTGCTGGCCCGCTACCTGCGGGGCGACCTGCCCGAGTACCCCCCGTTTGTAGGAAGGTAGGCATGGAACGGCTAGATATTCTGGTTACCTACGATGTGAACGTGACCTCTGAAGAGGGCCAGGCCCGGCTGGCCCGCGTGGCCAAGGTATGCAAGAACTTCGGCCAGCGGGTACAGATGTCGGTGTTTGAGTGCCGGGTGACACGGGCCCAGCTCGAGGATATGGAAGCCAAGCTCCTGAAGATCATCGAACCGGACAAGGACAGCCTGCGCATCTACACCCTGCCCGGAGGCCGGGAAAAGTGCTTGCGGGTTCACGGCCAGGACAGGTACACCGACTTCGACGATCCTTTGGTAGTCTGAAGTTGCGCGAACCCCAAGCAAGCACCAAAACCCGGGGGGGTTCGCGCAAGCCGAGAAATCGGCTAGGGGACATTGAAAACCCGTTTTCCCCTCACCTTCCCCCACCCTGCGTCGGAACCCTTTTTAGGGGGGTTCGCGCAAACGGCCCCTTGAGCGCCGTCCAGCACGCGCGCTAGAATGGGCCTGTCGCACTCGGGCGAAAGCTCGAGTGAGGATTGAAACAGCCGGGAGGAAGGGGAGAGGCGCGCCTGGAAGGCTCCTCCCGAGCACGCCCCCCAGGAGGGCTTCGGCCGCGCCCCCACCCGGCAGGAGTGGAGCCCGGACCCCCGGGACTACCACCCCGAGCTTTGGTGGGCCTACATCCAGGCCCTGGGCCGGGGGATGCCCGGGGCCGACGCCCACCTGGCCGCCATCGCCCGGGGGGAGCGCCCTCCCCAGGCCACGGACTGGATGCTGGCCGCCGGGCGGGTGGCGGTGGCCGCTTTCTCCCGCCGCCCCCGCCCCCTCTCCCCCGGGGACCGGCAGCTCCTGGGGGCCAACCTCGAGGCCCACTGGCGAAAGCGCCTTTTGGAGCGCCAGCTCGCGGGCGTTTCCGCCGACGAATACGAGGCCGTGGCCCGCCGGGCCGCCTTGGACCCCGAGGTGGGCGTGGTGGCCTACAGGGGGCCGCGGGGCCCGGTGGTGGCCCTCCTCTCCCGCACCGAGGCCGTGGTGCCGGAGGAGGAGCGGGGGGAGGCCTGGCTGCCCGTCTGGTTCGTGGTATACTCCCTGCAAGGCGCGCTGGTCACGGCCTACATGGCATCCTCCCTAAGCGCCCTGTGGATCCCTGAGGACGCCGTATGGATGCGCAAACCCTCCTGGTTCCCCACCCCCTCCTAGACCCCGAGGGCTACGCCCGGTGGCACTGGGGGGCTTACCAGGCGCTCCTTTCTGCCCCCGAGGAGGCCGGGGAGGCCGACTGGGCCGAGTGGGGCCTCATGGTGGACGCCCTGAAGCGGCTTGCCGCCCACGACCCTGAGGCCGCCCTATCCCTGGCGCGGGAGATCTGGGACGAGCGCGAAAGGCTTCAGGCCCTCGGGATCCGGCTCCCGGACTGGGAGGCGTGGCGGGCCCGGTTGGGCCTCTAGGCCCTATGGTCCAGCCACATCTGGCTCAGGAAGAACCCGCAACTCGGCTCCTAGAGCGGGCGGAGAACCGGTGGGCCCTCATCCGCGATGCGCTGCGCAACCCGGAGGACTGGGACGACCTGGATTGGCAGGGCGAGGTGGCCGAGCTCGGGGCGCTCTACACCCTTCTCGGGCGGGTTCGCCCTTCCACGCCGGAGGAGCGAGAACGTTGGACGCGCCTGCTGCGGGAGATCCGCGAATCGGCCCAGGAGTTCGGGTTCAACCCGCCCCCGCTCTAGTTAGCCCTCGCATCCATCCAGACCTCCAACTTCGCCTGGGGCAGTGGGCAGCCCTTCACCCCGAATCGAGCCCAGCCTATCCGTCCCTGGACACATTCTGCGTGGGAACAACGTCCAGGACGGGCTCGAGACGCTTCTTTCGCCGAGCGAAGCGAGGGGTGGCGCTTCTTTCGCCGAGCGAGACGCTTCTTTCGCTGCAAGCCGTGGGGTGGCCGCCGCCCGAGTAAAACGAAAGATAAGGCCTCACAGCTTACGCCGAAAGAAGCCTCGCCAGGGAGAAGGCTTTGGGCGGCGGGGGCTCGAGGGGGTGCCCGGCGGGTTCCTGGGGGCTGGCTCGAGGAAGAGCCCAGGGCCCCGGCACCTCGGCGTGATCTACCTGCGCCACAGCCCCTATCCCCAAGGCAGACTCTGGACCGGCTCCTTGAGGAGCGCACCCGCCGCCTTCTGTCCCGGCTGTAAATTTCCCCTAAGTGTTATTAGCGGAAATTTGCAAGGTCTCGAGGGTGGGGCAGAACTGCTTTCCCGCTGTCTACCCTTTGTATCCTTCATCCTAGGCCACCAAGAGTCTTCAGGGAGAGGAACCAGCGATTAGCCACCGCCTCGTTCACCAAGGGCCACACCCGTACCCCGCTGCGCGGCGAAAGAAGCGCCACCCCACGGCTTGCGCCGAAACAAGCGTCTCGCTACCCCGCCTACCGGCGGCGAAAGAAGCGTCTCGCTCGGCGAAAGAAGCACCTCCACCGGCTGCAGCTCGGGACTAAAGACCAGCCGTATCTCTGGCGGTACCTCAGCCAGAGCTCGGCTGAAGGTGAGGTAGAGGATGCGCCACCCCCGGAGGGCGCGGGCCACCGCCACCAAGGTGAAGGTCTTGCCCGCTCCGGCTGAGGTGCGGGCGGCGTTTACCACGGCGAGTTGTTCTGGAGTGAGCATCGTTAGGATCCCAATTCGTACGGTTTAACCTGTTTTGGTAGAACGCTCCAGCCCCAGGCCAAGCCGCCACCAGTTCTGGGGCCACCCCCTGGGGGCGAGAGCAAGAGATAGGACTTCGCTTCCCAGGCACACTTCGACTCGTAGGGGGACCAGCTCACTCCGTGCGACCAGGGTACCCTGGGCTTCAGTCCTCACCAATTCCTCCTCCCGTACCAGGCGCTCTCCTGCCAGGACTCGAGTTCGTACGGCAAAGCCCGGGGGATGGGTGCGAACGAAAGCCCCCTGGGGTCCGACCCAGGCCTCGAGGCGTACCCTCACCTCAACGGGCAACACTGCGATCCGGCGCCACTCGTCCCCTCGGCCGTCGGTTCTCACCTCCACGACGAGTTCGTCCTTTGGGGCTGACCCCTCCCCAATCTTCTGCGCCAGCTCCTCTGGCCTCTCCCTTGCCTCCCCCTCGGAGGCGAGCAGAAAGCGCAGAGGGTGCTGAGCGGGGTCGAAGCCGATAGGGCGCACCTCCAGGGGCTCACCAAGCTTCCAGACGAGTTCGGAGAAGCGAATGGCGAAAGCCTGGTGGTGCAGGCGGAAGCGCACAATCTCGCCTTCCTCGAACGAGACCTCGAGCTCTTCGGGGATGGGGTCTCCCTCGGTGGTGAAGCGGGGCACCCAGTCAAAGCGCCTGAAGCGCCCATCCTCCAGCGTGAGCTTCCCATAAACCTTCCATCCCTCCAGCAGGGGCTCTCGGTTGAGCGTGGGTCGGATCTCCTCGAGGCTGGGGAGGGACTTCAAGAGCTCGACCCTCACCTGCTTGTGCCCGAGACGGGTGCTTTTTTGCCTGGCGGCTGGCTTATCTCCCCTTAGCTCCCAGTAGAGGTCGTGTAGGGCCTTGTCCGAACGGTTGAAGAGGAGGCGCACGGGGTCGGGCTCTCCCAGGTAGAGGCCGGCCTCTTGGAGAAAGCCCAGGACCGCTCCCTCGTCGCATAGATCCGGGACCGCCTCCTCTTCAAGCAGGAGTTCCATGGCTGCCTGGAGCTTGCGGAACACTCGCTCGTATGGCTGGGCTCTTTCAGGAAGCACCCCGGTTTGATAGAAGGCCAGGAAAGAATCCTTGAGCGCGTTCAGGCGCAGGGCCTTGAAGTGGAAGATCGCATCCAGGGTGCCGATGAAGTCCCGAGCGCCGTTTTCGTGGAATTTCAGGCAGCGCGATGTCTCGTCATGCCAGTCCAGAACCCCCCACAGGCGGTCGTACTCGACTTGGGTAGGGAGATGACGCCCCTCAATCCCCAGATCTTTCAGGAAATTCGGCCAGAAGGCCCGGTCGTTTTCCGGCACCTCCCGGTAGAGGAAATAGCCTCGCAGATAGCCTAGGAGCACGTGGGCGGGGATCAGTACTTGGTTTTGTGAGCGAATGGTCTCCAGCAGATTCCTCCATCGCTCACCCCGCCACACCTGACGCATGAGGGGTTTTACCCCTTCGTAGTCCTCCTGGGCCACGCGGGCCTGCGCTACCCCTCCCTGTTCCACGGCCTTATTCAGGTTCAACGCGTGGATCCACGGGTCAACCACCCTACACCCCCTCCCCCTCCAGCCAGGTGAGCAGGGCCCACTCCAGCACCAGGCCGGTACGCACCCGCCGCCAGTCGGGCGCCTCACCGCCGAGCGCCCGAGAAAGGGCCACCTCCCGCTCTGCCCAGATCGCCTTGAGCCAGGGCTCCAGCCTGCTCCCACCCAGCTTACGAGCCTCCTCGATCAGCGTCCGGTCCCAGAGCTCGAGCGCCTGCGCCAGGTGGTGAAAGAAGTCCGCCCCCAGTACGGGCCGCGAGGCCAGATTCAAGGCCTCTTTACAGCGCCTATGGGCTTCTTGCTCCTCCCTTAGGCTTTGCTCGAGTTTTCTGACCCGCTCCTCGAGGGCTCGAAGGGCCTGCTGTTCTTGCTCTGCCACAGCCTGCTTTAGGCTTACAATCTCTTCGGCTTGCTCATCTAAACGCTGCTCCAGTCGCTTTTTTTCCGCCTCCCAGCGCTGTCTATCCTCCTCCCACTTTCGCTCATACCACCTCAGCGCCTCTTTGCAGTCCATCACTCCTCCCTCAGGCGGGGCGAGGAGGGGCGTTGCCCTTCCTGGAGCAGCGCCTCCAGGCGGAAGGCGTGGGTCCTTAGCCAGCGAGCGAGGGGGAGGCTGGCCAGGTCTAGCAGCAGCTTCTCCAGCCCCACGAGCACCATCCCCTCCGGTTCGCCCACGAGCAGCTCACGGTTGCTGTGGCGGAGGGCGGGGTGATCCTCCCCCTTGAGAAAGGCCCAGTATCCCTCGATAAGGGCGATCACCCGCTCTTCCGCCTTATCTCCGAGGTTTGGGTAATCCAGCACCAGGACCCGAAGGAGGGCCTCCTGCGGGAAGGGCTCGGGAAGGGTCTCCTTGAAGCTACTGAGCCCGGCGAGCTGGGCCTCGAGGTGCTCCTTCTGTACCGCGATGCCCTCGAGTTCCCGTACCCTGGCCTCTAGCTCATCCACACGCTTTTTGTAGCCCTCAAGCTGCCCTTCCAGCGCCTCTTTGTCTGCCTCCACCTTCGCGAGCTCAGCGCTTAAGCGATCCCTCTCTTCAGCAACCCGCGACAGGTCCTTGCGCAAGTGCGCCGCTTCCTCCAAGGCCCTTCCTTTGGCACTCTGCGCTTCCTGTACTGCCCTTTGTTCCTTTTGAAGCTTGGCTCTGAGCTTTTCAGCCTCGTCGGCCTTTTTCTGGAGCTTCTTCTGGCTTTCCCGCAGCCTGTGCAAGAGGTCTCGATCATGAGCGGCTGGCTTCTGGGCTCCTTCGTCAGGTTGCGCGGATGGCGGCTTTGGCTTGACCTCAACAGCCTCAACAACGATTGTTGCCTGAGGTGGGTTCTTCGCGGATTGTTTGTCCGGGCTTGGGGTGGCGAGCGTTTCCTTGAAGTTTGGAGACAATGCCCCCAGGGCTTTTTTCAAGGAAGACACAGAGCCTTTGGCCTCGGTTGGAAGGCCGAGGACCTTTCGCGCCGCTTCCTTCAGGATCTCCTCAAGCTCCGACATCCGCTACCTCCCGCCGCAGCCGGCGCTCGTGGCGAGCCCAGCCCCGCTCGGTAAGCCCGTAAAGCGGGCTGCCCTCGTACGCATCCTTTGACTCGAGATACCCCTGCTTCAGTGCCTCCTCGAAGGCGCGCTCCAGCTCCTTGGGCTTGATGAAGGAGAGGTGGCCGAAGAAGCGGTTGTCCGTGTACTTGCGGCCCAAGGAGCCGCTCTTGCCCCGGTCCTTGCCCCGCAGGGCCATCAGGGTGCTGCGCCTTCCCAGATACATGTAGCGGGCTTCCGGCGACCGGGCGCTTTCCTCGGCCAAGGCGAAGAAGGCCAGCAGCGTGTCCAGGGGGCGGTAGGCCCGCTCGAGTTCCTCTTCATCCAGCCCCTCCAGGGCTTCCCAGGGACCAGCATCCTTGGTGCAGATGTCGCAGACCCCGCAGCCACCAGGAGACTCGCCTAGGTGATTGAGGAGGACCTGAGCACGGCACCGTCCGTTTTCGGCATAAGCCTGCACCCTGCTGAGGCGTTTCTTGGACTGCTCCCTTAACTTTCCCTGCTCCTCTTGCCAGTCCAAGTAACCACTCTTCAGATGATCGCCCGCCTGAATGCGGAGCAGGGGCTCTCGGTAGTGGTAGAGGTGGATTTTCCGTTCCCGGAAGAGCTGATAAAGCTTCCGATCCAGCTCCAGGGCTTCCTCCGGGGAAATGCGGGAGAAGTCCAGCTCGTCCCCTCGCTCGCTACCCTTGTAACCGGCCTTGTAAAGCAGGGCCAGGGCTTCCTGCGTCAGGTGCTCTCTTAAGACGTCGCTAGACTCCAGCAGGAGGGCCTTGCCCAGCGGAAAGTCATATTCCAGAATTCCAGCGCGCTCGAGGCTGGAGAGGGTGCGTTCGAGATTCTCCAGGCCTACTTCCCGCCGAAGGGGTGCGGCAGCCTCTTCCTCCTCTTCGTCCTCCTCGAGCAGATCCTCCTTCACTTCTTCTTCATCGGGCTCTTCGTAGATTTTCCGGTAAATCTCTTGGCGGTAGCCGACAAGAGCCCTTCTCTCCTCTAAGAGGCGGATGAGCTGCTGGACGAACTTCTCATGGGCCCGCCCACCACCGTGGTCCACCCCCACCATCCACTCCAGAAAGCCCCAGTCCGACCTGGTATGCAGCAGCAGGCAATAAGCCTCCTTTCCATCCCGCCCTGCGCGCCCCGATTGCTGGACGTACTCCTCCAGGCTGCGCGGGGGCCGCCAGTGGACCACCAGGCGGATGTTCGCCTTGTCGATGCCCATACCGAAGGCGGTGGTGGCCACCATGACCCGGGTCTCGCCAGAAGTGAAGCGCTCCTGGGCCTCGCGGCGGGGAACCGGACCCAGCCCCGCGTGGTAGGCCTCCACCTCCAGGTTGGAAAAGAGACGGCCCAAGGCCCAGGCCAGTCGCTCGGCCTCGGCGCGGGTGGCGGTGTAGACGATGGCGCTGCCTCCTTCCCCACACTCCGTAAGCCAATGAAGGGCTTTGACCAAGACCTGGAACTTGCCCACTTCCCCCTGCACCTTCTTCACCACGAAGCGAAGGTTGGGGCGGTGGAAGCTCTCGGGCTTGATCCGCTGGAAGGCTTCCAGCTTAGCGGCCTTCTTCAACCGCTCCAGGTCCTTCGGGGTCAGGGTGGCGGTGAAGAAGCTCTTGGGGACCCCCTCCAGGGCCTCCAGCTTCTCCAGGGCTTTGAGGTAGTCCGGTCGGAAGTCAAAGCCCCACTCCACTAAGCAGTGGGCCTCGTCAAACACCACCCGCCGAAGCCTGCCCCTGGCGTGTTCCTCTTGAATCAGCTTCCAAAGAGCCTCGCTCCGGTTAAGTCGCTCGGGGCTCACGTAAAGAAGCTGTACCCGCCCGGTGCTGACCTCATCCAACACGCCCCTTTGCTCCCCCGCGCCCATCAGCGAGTGCACCGCACCCACTGGCAAGCCCAGCTCCAGAAGCCGGTCAGCCTGGTCCTTCATCAGGGCTACCAGAGGGGAGACCACCAGGGTAAGACCCTGCTGCATAAAAGCGGGAAGCTGGAAGGCCAGGCTCTTGCCGAAGCCGGTGGGGAGCAGAGCTACCAGGTCTTCTCCTTCGAGGGCCGCCTGGATGGCCTGGGCCTGTTTGGCCCAGCGGTCCTCATCCACCAAAAGTCCGTAGACTTCCTGCGCGATGCAACGGGCTTTTTCCAGCGGCTCGAGACCGGATTGCAGGATTTCCCTGAGCCGGCGCAGCGCCTCCTCTTCCAGCTCGTCCTGGGGGAACCAGGCCCGGTCAACCCCTAGGATGTTCGCAATCCGGTCGTAAAAGTCCTTCCGGTCCTTGGGGAAGTGTCGGTGGACACCCGGCGGCAGGGCGCGGTAAAAGACCTCCTGGTAAGCAGCATTGAGTAGCCTCTTGTCCCATAGGATGAAGGCGCCATCTCCTACCTCTCGCTGATCCCGGATGAGCCGACCGAAGGCTTGAGCGAAGGAGAGGGCGGCCTTGGGCAGGTAATAGTCCCACCATTTGTCCAGCCCTTGCTCATAGGCCCACTCCATGCGCTTGGTCAGGAGCAGCGAGGGCAGGGGGAAGGGGATCCGCTCCAGGCTCACCAGCTTCAAAGCCGGGAAGTCCACCCCTTCCATGTAGCTCCGCGAGCCTAAGGCGGCCACCGGGGCCTCGGGGTCCTGCTTGATGCGGCTGGCCACGTCCTCTCGCTCCTTGCGGGTGAGGGGGGCCAGGAGGTGCGGGTGCTCTTCGAGGGCCTCCTTGGCCTCTTGCAAGCGCCTCAAGCTGGTGAAGAGGGAGAGGCTGCGGTGGGATCTGGGTACGAGCACTCTCAGCTCCTCATGGAGCATGCGTTGGAAGCGAGGCAGGGTGCTTTCGCGGGCCTCCGGGAGGTGGCGGGGCACCAGGAGGTGGGCCTTATCGTAGGGCAGGGAGGGGGGCAGCCGCCGAGTCTTGATTTCCTTCAGGCCCAGCACCCGCTTAAGCAGCCCAAAGCCCTCGGGGTCTTGCTCGGTGGGCACGCTTAGGGTGGCGCTGGTGAGGATGGTGCTTTTGAAGCGGGGCCATAGCTTTTCTTCGAGAGTACGCGAGACGTCGATGGGCTGAGCCAGGTGCCGCCAGCTCCCGGTGGTTGGATCCCACTCTGAGAGGTGGAGCCGGTTGGGGTCGGGCTTACCTTGAGGCGACGCCAGGATCTGGCGTCGCTCGAAGAGAAGATCCAACGCTCCTTTGAGATACTCCCGAATGGGCGCCAGATCGCGGACCATGAGGCTTTTCGGGTCCTGGCCGATGGCCTCGAGCGCTTCCTTGAGTTCACGAAGGATATCGATGAGCAACCGCTCTTCCCGGTTGATGCGAGGCCACTCCTCGAGCCTTCGCCAGGTGCCGCTCAGCCCCAGGCTAAGGCCGTAGCGCTGGTCCCCCGAACCCCGGTTCTTGATGAAGGCCACCAGATGACGGGAATAGTTGTCCAAGGCCTCGCGCAGTCTGGGAAGCAACTTCTGGACGACCTCGTTAGCCTTGTCCCGCTTTTCCTCGGACAGCTCGGCCAGCCGACGGTCATCCTTGAGGAGGCCCCGGTCCTTCTTGGGATGGGCCAGGCGGTTGATCCGGTGGGTGAGTTCCTCGTGGTCCAGGACCAGAGTGAGGGCTTCGGTGGCGGTGTCCTCGAGGTGGTGAGCCTCGTCGAGCACTAGATGGGCCTCCTCTGCGGGTTCTTCTTCCCTCTCCTCTTCCCGCAGAAAGCTGGCCAGAAGGTACGCCTGATTCGTCACCAAGATTTGGGCGCTCTTACGCCGAGCGAGCTGTTTCTGGAAAGCACAGGTGTGGAAAAAGGGACAGTCCACCCGGCAGCGGCGGGGATTGGTGCCTACTCGGTCTCTCGCCTCGCGGAAGCCCCGAGAGAAATGCCAGTAACCGGGGAGGGCCTCGAGGTCGTGCCCCCCTAAAGCCGCATAGTGCAGGAGCAAGCCCACCGCAGCCCTGAGTTCTTCGTCCTCTTCCTTCCTGGCGTCCAAGAATAGCTCGAAGAGGGCCTCAGGGCAGAGAGTGTCGCGAGGACTTTTGACCAGGGCGGCCTTGACCTCATACCCCTTCTCGCCCATCCCCTTAAGCTCCTCCAGGGCCTGGGCCTGGAGTACTTTGGTATGGGTAGCCACCCAGGTCTTTTCACCCCGGTGCAAAGCGGGGTAGAGATAGCCCTTGGTCTTTCCGGTGCCGGTAGGAGCCTCGAGGAGCACTCGGTGCCCACCCTGCAGGGCCCTTTCTACCTCTTCGAACATCTGCTCCTGGGCTGACCTCCTCTGAGGCAGGAGGTCTTTCCCCAGGCGCGAGGGATGCGGCAGGGGTCGGCCCTCGTACGAAACCGACTCCACCAAAGCGGGTGTGGCCAGGAGTTCCTTGACCTGGACTGAGGTCTCCGGGAAGAGTTCCCCCTCGGTGAGCCCAAGCTCCCGCCAGGCTCGGGCCACCCCGTCGGGCAGCTTTTGCAGCACCAGCCCGGCCAGGACCCTCCAGGTAGCCTCCACGTCGGCCTGGGCCCGGTGGGCGCCCTCCAGTGGTGCGCCGGTGAAGTAGGCGTGGAGATCCCCCAGGCGGTAGCCGGAAAGCCCCTGGGGTGGAGTGGGAAAGACTAGCTGGGCCAGGCGCAGGGTATCCAGAGCGGGTTTCTTCGTAGGAGGGAGATTCAGACCAACCTTCCCCAGGGCGCTCTCTAGGACGGGTAGGTCGTAGCGCAGCAGGTTGTGGCCGAGGAGGGGGCGGTCCCCGATGAAGTCCAGGAGTTCCTTGAGTGCTTTCTCCGGCGGCACTTTTCCCCGCTCGTACTCGTCGAAGGCGATGCCGGTAAACTGGAAAGCTTCGTGGTCGGCCTTGAGTGGTTCTGAGGTAGCTGCGTACCAGTGGCAGGTCCGGCCTTCCGCGTCCTGAGCAGAGATCTCCAGGATCTCAGCTTCCTCTGGGTTTGGGGAGGTGGCCTCGAGGTCCAACGCTACGTAGGGTTTCATGATCGGTGAGCTTTTTTCGATAACAATGGCTGTGAAGCCTTCCAACATCGACACCCTGCGATTTTTCTGGCGCGCACTCCACATTAAGCTCGTGAAATGGGCTCGAACACCACTAAAGCGGAGCCGAAGTGCACCTGCCCTTGGCGAGGCAAAGCAAGAATACTACCATTCTAAACAGCATGTTGCGACTTTTGACGTGCCTCCTGATCCTGCTCAGTCTGGCCTTAGCCCAGCAGAGCGTGGTGGGCCGGGCCAGCGTGGTGGACGGCGACACCCTGGAGATCTAGGGGGTGCGCATCCGCCTGTGGGGAGTGGACGCGGTGGAGTCGGGCCAGACCTGCCTGGACGCGGCAGGGAAGGTGTGGCCTTGCGGGCGCAGGACAGCTTTCACCCTCGCCGACTTCATCGGGCCGCGCACCGTGAGCTGCACCCGGCGCGACACCGACCGCTACGGGCGGATGGTGGCGGTGTGCCTGGTAGGGGGTGTGGAGATCAACCGCTGGCTGGTGGAGCAGGGCTGGGCGCGTTCGCGGGCCAGACGCTGAGCGACTCCCGCTGCCCATAGCCCCTATGCCGCCCGTGACCCTGCCCTGTGCCCTGTTCCTATCCGTCGAGCTGAAGGAGGGTAGGAGGGTTAGAGCCAGGGTAGGAGCGAAGCGCAGCCCGAAGAGGACCGGCCTCTGTCAGCGGCGGGGCCGGCCTTCTCCTTGCTGCCAGGCCAGCAGGGCCACGCCGCCAGGAGCGCTGCCCGGCCCAGCAGCAGCCCCATTTCTGGGAGGAGGGCTGGGAGGCCGTGGACGGTCTCGAACGAGGAGGCATAGTCCTCCCGGGGCCAGGGATAAGGAGCGGCCTGGAGTCAAGCACCCCCAGCGACGCAGCCACAAAGGCCATGGGCGGGGCCAGGGTCAGCCCGAACGCGATGCTCCACCAGTGGCGTGCCTACTGCCTGCATGTCTCCATCCTCCTACCGGCCCACCCGAAAGCAGGCACGCCGCGCCCCGCGGCCGCTAGCCGCCGCCTGGCCGCACCTGGGTGTACAGGACCCTGGCGAGGGGGGAAAAGTCTCCCGACACGAACTCCAGCCAGGGGTGGCGTGACATCTGCAGGTCCTCCTGGAGGATGAAGTTGCCGGAGCGCAACTGGTTGAGAACCGCAGCGAGCATCTCCGAGAGCGAAGGAAACGCCACCTCAGCCTCGGGCAGGTCGGCCCCGAAGACGAGGATCTGCCCGAATGTCCCGGATGGCCCCGGCCTGACGTCAAAGCCAATATAGTTGCCGGAGCCGTCGGCCAGGAAAGGGATGTGACCTGTCCCGGGGAAGTCCTCGCTCAGCCGGGGGTCGGCAGGGGAGGGGCTCTGCACGATGCCCGAATCGCGCAGTTCGAGGAGGGCCCGGTACTCCTCGGCAATCTGGTCCAACCGCAGGAGGTCGGCACCGAAAAAGACGCCGTTGCTGAGGTTGTCCCTCTGCCCGTTGTGCCGCGTGTACAGGTGGCGGATCTGCTCCGGGAAACGGGTACCGGTCAAACGCTCGACTCGTGAGAAGTCCTTGGAGGAGGCAGGCGGGCCCAGCCGCTCGATGAATGAGGGGTGGAGACGCGCGAGCTCCCGCAGGAGACTATCGAGGGTAGACTCAAACTCATCCACAGTGGGCTCAACCGATTCTATCAAACCAGTCATCAATTGAGATAGGACTTACGCAGTTGGGAAGAGTTCATAAGAGGGATGTGCCAGATAGGCTCGGATGGCGTCTCGAATAATGGCTGCCTTCGCCGTCCGCAAACGATAAACCTCCAACCTCAAGAAAGCCTGCAAGGAGAGCGAAAGGTGCTTGAAATAAGCCTCTGCTTTCCGCACCACAGCATCCCTTCAGCGCACGAGGATCCAGCGTGGCCCTCTTTTCCTCCGTCATCTCCAGGTCGTTCGTCACCCAGTATTCCGCACCCCCGTCTTTGGGGACCGTCCGGAATACCTTCACAAACCCACCCTTCCTGCTTGAGGGATGTCCAGGCTGGCCATCGGGGTTCACCATCCGGTTGCTTTTGCGCCTGCTCAGGAAAAGCCAGCCAAAAGAAGCGATGCGCTTGAGGTTCTCCAACCCCGAATACCAACTGTCCATCAGGACATACGCCGGCTGAAAGCCTCGCGCCTTGGCTTCCACCAGCATTTCCTGAAAATGCTCGTTCTTGGTCTTGTGGGAGATGGGTTTGTCGTAAACCCGAAAGTCGCAGGGAATGAGGGCTTTCCCATCCGTCCAGAGTAAGGTCAAAAGGGCAATCCCCTTCACCACCCGTTGGTGCTTGCTTTTGGGTGTAGGGCTTATCTAACGTGGTATCCTCCAACACCAAAAGCCCCCGCTCTTTTTGTACAAACGCCTGTGCTTCCTGCCACAACGCCATTGTGTCTAAGGGCTGTCTTTGCAGCAGGCGGGGGAAGGCATCGTGAGATGGGGTATCGGGGCTTTCGGGTTGACATCGGGCCGCCTCGGTGCAGGTGAAGGTCTTCTGAGCGGCAATGAGGAAGTGAATGTAGTCCAACTCGTCGCACTTGGGTGGATTCATGGGTCATCCCCTCCTTTTGAAAAGTCCGTCTTTCTGAAGCCTAAATATCATGACGAAGGGGTTCGCAGTCGACTGTGTAACCCCTAGGCGGTTTTACGAGGTCGGCGGTTTTATACCTGTCAGAGACGGGATGCGGGCCACCATGTGCGGGCAGAACCCGAACCAGGGCCGCATCGGCGCCCTGAAGGTGCCCAGCTTCTTGAGTGGCGATGGCCTGCTTGACCTGGGCGCCGTTGCTTTGCCCGAAGGGCAAACACGTCTTGGGGCGGGTCAGAGGTCTTTCCGCAGTCACGCCCGCGATTGGAGGAGTCCCCACGGGCGTCCGGTTTACAAGTACGGGATTTGGCTGAAAATCAACCACTAAGAAGTTGATTTTCAGCCGGAAAGCGAATAACCTCGAGGCATGTTCCCCCGCTACCTTGCCCAGCCCCTGAGGGAGGCCCTCAGGGCCCGGCCCGTGATCCTCCTCCTGGGTGGCCGACAGGTGGGCAAGTCCACCCTGGCCCAGGCCCTGGTGGCCGAGGGGCTTTTGGATCGGTACCTCACCCTGGACGACCTCACCCTGCTCGCCGCGGCCACGGAGGACCCCCAGGGCTTTCTCGCCGGCCTCCAGGGCCCGGTGGTCCTGGACGAGATCCAGCGGGCCCCCGGCCTCCTCCTCCCCCTGAAGGCCTGGGTGGACCGCGATCGGCGGCCAGGCCGCTTCCTCCTCACGGGCTCCGCCAACCTCCTCGCCCTGCCCAAGGCCGCGGGGTTCCTGGTGGGGCGGGTGGCCCTCTTCACCCTCTGGCCCCTCTCCCAAGGGGAGATAGAGGGTAGGCGCGAGGGTTTCCTTTCCGCCCTCTTCGCCGAGGAGCTTCCCCCGGTCCAGGGGGAGGGAAGGCTGCCCCTGGACCGCCTTCTCCGCGGGGGGTATCCGGAGGCCGTCCTCCTTTCCCCGGAGCAACGGGGGGCCTGGTTCCGGGACTACCTGGTCACCCTCCTCGCCCGGGAGGTGCGGGAGCTGAGCCAGATCGAGCGGGTGGCCGAACTCCCTCGGCTCTACCGGCTTTTGGCCAGCCGCCCCATGGACCTCCTCAACTGGGCGGAGCTAGGGCGGACCTTGGGCCTGGCCGCCACCACCCTGAAGCGCTACTTTGCCCTCCTCGAGGCTCTCTACCTGGTGCACACCCTTCCTCCCTGGCAGGCCAACCTGGGTAAACGCCTGGTGAAAAGCCCCAAGCTCCTGCCCACGGATACCGGCCTGGCCCTCCACACCTTGGGGCTGGACGAAAAGCGGCTGGAGGCGGACCGCACCCTGCTCGGTGGCTTTCTGGAGGCCTTCGTGGCCATGGAACTCCTCAAGCAGCTGGGGTACGCCCCCTTCTCCGCCCAGCTTTTCCACTACCGGAGCCACACGGGGGAGGAGGTGGACCTGGTGCTGGAGGGGCCGGGAGGCCGGGTGGTGGGCCTGGAGGTCAAGGCGCGGGGGAGCGTCCACCCGAAGGACCTCCACGGGCTCAAGGCCCTGGCCCAGGCCCTGGGTCCCCGCTTCCACCGAGGGGTGGTCCTCTACCTGGGGCGGGAGGCGGTCCCCTTCGGGCCCAGGCTCCACGCCCTGCCCCTCGAGGCCCTCTGGAGGCTTTAGCGCTCCCGGGGTGGAACTATTGTTCCCGACACCACCACCCGCATCTCCCAGGCCCCTCAAAGCGGATCAACGTCACATAGCCCTGCCGTTTTCCCTCCACCCCTTCCTCCTCGTATTGCCAGGCCCCTCGGCTGTACTTCACCTGCTCGGGAAGGCCCGCTCGAGCCTGAAGGTGGCGGCGCTTCCAGCGGTAGCCGAAGGCGTAGACGTACTCCCCCTCCAGGCTAGCCCCCAGGAAGGCCCAGTCAAAGCAGCGATGGCACTCCAGGGGCAGCACGAAGCCACCCGGAGGCGGGGGTGACGGGCGAAAACCCTTGGCCCCCCAAGCCCTGAGGTCTTCCCGCCAGGTCTCGGGGGTGGTTTCGATTTCGACGGTGTGGCCGAGGGGGGTTTGTAGGACTAGCCGCATGCTTCTACCCTAGCAGCCGCCCGCGGATTTTTCTTCTAGACCAGAGGCCCGGGCCGCTTGAGGTAGAGCTTCTTGATCGCGTCGGCGGTCCAGTAGGCCAGGGCCCCCACGGTACCGGTGGGGTTGTACCCGGCGTTTTGCGGGAAAGCGCTGGCCCCCACCACAAAAACGTTGGACACGTCCCAGCTCTGCAGGTATTTGTTCACCACGCTATTTTTGGGGTCGGTGCCCATGATGGCCCCGCCGCAGTTATGCGTGGACTGGTAGGGCACGATGCTGTAGTGCCCAGAAAGCCCCCGCGCCACGAGGGTTTTGGGGTTCATGGCCCTGCCGATCTTTTCGCACACCCCTGCCAGGTACTGGGAAGCCTTGATCTCGTTGGGGCCCCAGTCGTAGGTCATGCGCAATAACGGCAACCCGTAGGCATCGCGGTAGACCGGATCGAGGTCGAGGTAGTGTTCGCGGTAGGCCATATCGGCCCCCTGCGCCCCAATCCCGAAGGAGCGGTTATAGTACTGGGCTACGGCCTTTTTCCAGGCTGAACCCCAGCGGGGCGTTCCGGGAGGAACCGGCCGCGACTGGATGGGCCGAGCCCCGGTATTGCCCACGGTGATGCTGGCCCCGTGGATGAAACCCAACCCTGTGTGGTCGAAGTTGTCGCCGTTGAAGTCGTCGATGGCCACGCCCACCGAGCCCGTGCCCATGAAGGAGTTGAAGATCTTGTCGTCGAAAAACAGCGTCGCTCCGGCGCTGGCCTGGTAGGTGTAGTTGCGTCCCACCACCCCTTCCCCTTTGACCGGGTCGTAGGGTTGACCGATGCCGGAGAGCAGCAACAGGCGCACATTGCCCAGGGTGTAGGAGGTGAGGCAGATGATCTCGGCGGGTTGCTCGAACTCCTGCCCGCTCTTGAGGTCGAGGTAGGTCACGCTGAGGGCGCGCTTCCTGCTCGAGTCCAGGTTGATCCGGAGCACGTTGGCACGGGTTCTTAGCTCAAAGCGGCCCGACCTGAGGGCGACCGGGATCACGGTGATGTGGGGGCTGGCCTTGGCGTTGACCTCGCAGCCGAAGCGCTCGCAGAAGCCGCAGTAGATGCAAGCCCCCAACGTCTGGCCGTCGGGGTTGGTGTAGGACTGGCTGAGCGTGGCCGAGGGGCGAGGGAAAGGATGGTAGCCGAGTTCCTTGGCTGCCTGCTCGAACAGCCAAGCGGCGTAGGTGGGTTTCAGGGGAGGGGTGGGATACTCCCGGGCGCGAGCTCCCTCGAAGACGTTGCCGCCCGCGATCTTCTGACCCCCGAGGTTGCCGGCTTTGCCGGAGATGCCGCAGGTATACTCGAACTGGTCGTAGTAGGGCTCGAGCTCGTCGTAGGTGATGCCCCAGTCCTGGATGAGGCTGTTTGGCGGCAGCGCTTGCTGGCCGTAGCGGGCCAGGGTGCGGCTTTTGATTTCAAAGTCGTAGGGCAGAAAACGCCAGGTCTGGCCGTTCCAATGCACCCCTGCCCCGCCCAGCCCTTCGCCGGGCAAAAAAGAGCCGTACTGGCGCATGGGCCGGGCGGTCTGGTTGAGGTTGTTGCGAAAGGTGATGGTCTCGCGGGAGAGGTCTTGCATCAGCTCGTACCGCAGGGCGTAGCGCAGCTCGTCGTGAATGCTCGGCATGACGAAGCTGCCCTCGGTGCTGCGGGGTTCTCCCCGCTCGAGGCCCACCACGCTAAGCCCGGCGGCGGTGAGCTCTTTGGCCAGGATGCCCCCGGTCCAACCTACGCCGATCATGACCGCGTCTACCGGTTTGAGTCTGGTTGCCATGGTGCTTCCTCCGATTGGCCACTCAGGGTTGGTGTTTGGCCAGGGGTGTGTGGATGGGATGGCCGTGCTCGTCGAGCTGGGCCCTACCCTGCATCACGTCGGCGATGCCGACCGGTTCGACTTGATAGGGTTGGCCGTAGTTGCCCACCACCCCCACGTAGGCCGCGGCCACGCCAGGGAAGCCCACCAGCTTCCAGCCCACCTTGTCCCGGTTGCCCCCATAGATGGGATCGGCAAAGAACCCTTCGATGGCGTTGCCCAGCAGCAGGTTGAAGAACTCGCTGATGGGGGCGTCCGCGACCGGAAGCTTCCCCCCGTCCATCGCGGCGAGCACCTCGTCCTGTTGTTGGGTTGAAAGCTGGTCGAAGGGGTTGCCGTACTGGGCTTGGCAATAGGCATTGACCTTCTCGATCCCCAAACGGTATAGCTGGCGCGGGGTAAGGGGAAGTTGATAGCCCTGTTCAGGGGCGCTCTCGCCAAAGGGGCCTTGCATGTACCAGCGCCCCGCGTTGCCATAGCTGCCGCTGAGCTGCTGGTCGATGTAATAGGCGCAGCCCGCCTCGAGCCCTCCCGGCCCCAGCTCATCTGCGGGGATCAGCCGGGCCACCGCGGCCTCGACGAAAGCTGCCTCGGCGGGGGTGAAGTAGGTATAGGCCTGGGGGGTTTGGGCCAGGGCTTTGGCCGGAGCCTGGGCCAAAGGAGGTGGGGCGAACCCGCCTCTTCCGGCCTGGACTTGGGCTTTGCCCGGCAAGGCCCCCATGACCCCCACTAGGCCCGCGACCTTGAAGAAATCTCGCCGGTTCATCCCCATGCGCCACCTCCTTCTGAGCGGACAGCGCACGATGTAGTTGGGGTTGTTCGCTCGAAGCTCTATGAGCTTAAGCCTTTGGCCGAGCTTCGTCAAACGGTGCCCTAGTCGTCGGCCGCGGGGGCGGGGTGCAGCGGCACGGATGAGGGCTCGACGGGGGTGCGCTGGCGCTCGAAGAGGTAAAAGGCAGCAGGTACCACAAAGAAGGTCAGGATGGCGGAGAACAACACGCCGCCCAGGATCACCACCCCCAACCCCCGGGCATACTCGGAGCTTTCGCCCTGCCCCAAGATCAGCGGGAAGCTGATGACCAGGACGGTCGTGGTGGTCATGACGATGGGTCGAAAACGCAGCCTGGCCGCGTCTACCAGCGCCTCGCGAAACTCCATCTTACCCAGCCGCTCGACCACGAAGTCGAGGTAGAGGATGGCGTTTTTGGCCGAGAGCCCGATCAAGAGCAAAAAGCCCATCACGCTGAAGATGTCCAGGCTGCCGCCGGCGATGAAAATCGCCCACAGCGCCCCTGCCACGGCCAGCGGGACCGGGAGCAGCAAATACAGGGGGTAGCGGAAGCTGTTGAACTGGGCCCCCATCACCAGGTACACCAGGAACAGGGCCAGCGCGAAGACCTGCACCCCCAAGCTGCTCAGCTGGCTGGCCAGCGCCGCTTGGCTGAACTGGTCGGCGCTCCCTAGCGAAACTTGATTGTCGAGGATCCCCGCTTGGGTGAGCTTCTGGGTGAGCTGGCGCTGGAACTCGAGCTGGCTGGGCGCCCCCGGGGCCAGGCTGATGTTGAGGGTGCTGGTGTAGAGCCGGTTGGTGCGGCTGATGTTGGTGGGGGTCTGGGCCTGTACCAGGTGGCCGAGCTGGCCCACGGTAAGGTTGGTTTGGAGGGCGGGAGCGTAGATGGGCAGCGAGAGCAGGGACTGGGCGTCGCGGAGGTATAGGGGATCGAGCTGTACCTGAATGGGGTAGTTGATCCCGTTGACCTCGACGCTGCCGGCCTGGCTGCCGCTGGTGTAGGTTTGCAGGGCGGCGGCCACGCTGCTGGCGGTCAGGCCGGTGCCGCTCATGCGGCTTGGATCGGGGATGAAGCGGTTTTCCACCGTGGTCTGCGAGAGGCTGGTGGTGGCGGAGAGCACGTTGGGGTCAGCTTGCAGCAGCTCCAGGGCCTGATTGGTGCGGGCGTTGAGCAGCTCCAGGCTCGGGGAGGCCAGGTTGACCTGCAACGCCGAACCCTGCCCCCGGAAACCGCCCCCCGCGCTGATGAAGACCCGGGCCGAGGGCTGGTCTTGCAGCAGCCCGGAGAGGGCGCGCTGCCACTGGGGGATCAGGCTGAAGATGTTGGCCCGCTCCCCGCGCGGGGCGAGCTGTACGGTCAGGCTGGCCCGGTTGCCGCTCACCTGGGTCTGTACGCTGCGCACCTCGGGGCGGGAGAGCAGGTAGCCTTCCAGGCGGGCGGCGAGGGCGTTGGTGGTGTAGATCGAGGTGCTCGAGGGGAGGTTGAGGTTGACCTGGGCCCTGCCGCTGTCGTTCTGGGGAACGAAGTTAAAGGGAATCTTGGGCCCGATCCACACCACGGTGAGCACAAAGAACGCGGCGGCCGCGGCCAGTATCCAGCCGCTGTAGTCCAGCAGTCCCCGCAGCCGATGGGCGTAGCCCTCGCGCACGTAGGAAAGGGCGGCCTCGGTGAGGCGGTGCAGGCTGGTGGTGAGGGCCTCGAGCAGGGTGAGCACGAGGCTGATCAGGTAGTACGCCACCCCCAGCGCCAGCGGGTAAAGGAGGAGCCCCAGCAGCCCGGCCACCCCGAACCGGTGGACCAGCACGGCGGCGGCCACCACCGCCCCTAAAAGGCCCAGCCAATGCCGCCAGGCCCGCCACCCCCAGCCCAGAGCGCGCGGCCACTGGGTAAGGCTATGGCCCAGGTCGGCCCAGGTGCGCGGATGGCTATCGGGGGTGTAGGCCATGCGCACGGTGAGAAAGAGCAGCGCTTCAAACCAGGACAAAAACACCGCGGCGGCCAGGCCCAGCGAGAACTGCTGCAGGTAGAACCCGGCGAACCCTCCCAAAAAGCTCACCGGCACCACCACCGACAGCAGCGAAAGCGAGGCCGCGGCCACCGCGCTGAAGACCTCGCTGGCCCCCTTCAGCACGGACTCGGTGCGGCTAAAGCCCAGCTCGCGGTAGCGCTCGACATTCTCCGCCACCACGATAGAGTCATCCACCACGATGCCGATGGCCACGATCAGGGCCAGCAAGGAGACCAGGTTGAAGGTAAACCCCAGCAGGCTGTAGAGGGCCGGGGCCGCCGAAAGCGCGATGGGGATCGCCAGGATCACCGTAAATGCGGTGTTGAGCCGCCCCAGGAACAACAGCACCACGATCGCCACCACAAGGGCGGTGTTGAGCAGCTCGTGGTAGGTGGCGTTGATGCTGGCGGTGATGGGGACAGTGGTGTCGTTGGAGTAGGTGATCTGGTAGCCCTGCGGCAGCGGGGTGCGGGCCAGGGTCTGGCGCACCGCCTGGGCCACGGCTACGGCGTTGGAGCCCTGGGTTTGCTGGATGGAAAACAGCACCACCGGTTGCCCGTTGACCCGCACGTAATCGTTGCTGGCGCTGTTGTCCCGCACCGTGCCCAGATCGCTCACCCGGAGGCCGCGGCTCGAGTCCACCAGGATCTGCGCGAGCTGCTCGGCGTTGCTGGGGATGTTGCGGGTGGCGAAGGTGAGGGTGTTGCCTTGGCGGGTGATGTTGCCGATGGGCTGGTTGACCGCGCCGTTCAGAATGGCCTGGGTGACCTGCTGCGGGGTGATCTGATAGTAGGCGAGCCGGCTCGGGTCGAGCAGCACCTGAAACTGCCGGCTGAGCCCGCCGGTGAGGGTGACGTTGGCCACCCCGTCAATGCGCTGCAGGATGTTGATGAGGGTGTTCTGGGCGTAGTCGTAGACCTGTTCCAAGCTGTCCCCGCCCCCGGAGAGGCCGAACTCCAGGATGGGCAGCGCGGTGGGATCGAAGGTGCGCACGGAGGGCGCGCCCACCCCGGAGGGAAAGCTGCGCGCCAGCGCCGAGACCTGGGCGCCAACCTGGTTGGCCACGGCGTTTGGGTCCACGCCGGTGGTGAACTGCAGGATGACCCGGCTGAGGCCCTGGCTGCTGCTGGAGTTGAGGTTGGTGATGCCGGCCAGGTTAGAGACGCTGTTTTCGATCACCTGTGTGACCTGCTTGTCCACCACCTCCGGGCTGGCCCCCGGATAGCTGGTGAAGATTGCCACCACCGGGATGTTGGGGTTGGGCAGCAGATCGACTCCCAGGCGGCTGGCGGCGAGCAGGCCGAAGGCCACCACCGCGGCGAAGATCCCGACGCTGAAGACGTAGCGCGCCACCGAGAACCCCACCAGGGGGTTGACCCGGTTGAAGAGCTGGGTTTGGAATTCCTTGAGGGGCCTCATGGCTGGCTTCCTCCCGGGGAGCTCGAGGGTTGCCCTGGGTTTTCGACGTTGGGCCTGCGGGGTGGTTGCGAAGAGCCACTTTGGCGGAAGCTAGAACCTGAAGATCGGCCCTGGCTACCGCCGCTTTGCTCCTGTCCATAGCTAGGGCTGGGGGACTCTACCTTAGCTACGCTCACCCCGTCCAAAAGCCCCGGCGGCGGGTTGACGATGACCTCCAGGTTGGGGGCTAGCCCGCGTACCGCTGCCTGGCTGCCCGCTTGCGCCAGTACCGTAACCGTCTGCGCCCGCGCCTTGCCCCCTTCCACCACGAAGACAAAGCTGCGGGTACCGTCATTCTGCAGCGCGGTGATGGGAACCAGGGTCCCCTGAGCCAGCCGCACCGGGTAGGTGAGGGTGCCCACCGCGCCCGCCGGGGAAGGATCGTTGCCCAGGATGCGGGCGGTGAGGGAGACGTTGGCGTTGGCGCTCGCCGGAGGAGCGGGGTGTTGGTCTACTTTGACCTGGAAGCTCTGGGCATCGGTGCTGAAGCTCAGCGTCTGACCCGGGCTGAGCGAGGCGGCGTCGGCGGGCGGTACGCTGAAGCGCACCTGGCGCTCTGGGCTCACCAGGGTGAGGGGCTGGCTGCCGCTGTTGACCGTCTCCCCCACCGCCACGTTGATGGCCGCTACTTGTCCGCTAAACGGGGCCCGCAGGGTGGCGTTGGCCAGGTTGATCTGGGCTTGCTGGAGCTGGCTCTGCGCCTGGGCGACCGCCACCCGCAGCTGGGCCAGGGTTTCTTGCCCCGCCCGCCGATTGGCGGCCAGGGCGCTTTGGGCCGCTGATAGGTTGGCCTGGGCGGTGTCGAGGTTGGCCCTGGCGTTGTTGAGCTCGCTTTGCGAGATGCCCCCCAGCTGGTAGATCCGCTGCGCCGCCTGATAGGCCATCTGGGCGTTGTTGAGGGCGGTTTTGGCGGCCTGGAGTTGCTGCTCGAGCTTCAGCGTGGCGTCGCGGGTGGCGTTGGTCTGAGCGGTGAGGTTGATCTGGGCGTTTTGTACCGCGAGCTGCGCGTTCTGCACGGCTATGCGGAGCTGGGTGTCGTCGAGCTGGATCAACGGCTGCCCGGCCTTAACCACGTCCCCTACATTTACCAGGATCTGGCTGACCACGCCCGAAATCTGCGGCGAGACCCGGCTCTGGACCACGGGCTGCACGCTGGCCATGGCCTGACGCTGGGCTACGAGCGTGCCTGCTCGGCTGGTGTCGGTTTGTACCGGCACGGTAGCGCTTCGTACCATCCCCTGCCGCCCGGGGAATCCCCCCGTGACCCCCGGGCCGGCCGCTCCGCTGCGGGAGTTGCTGGGGCTGCTGCTGTTAGGGCTGCTGCCGCGCAGCATATAGCCCCCCACACCAGCGGCCAGCATCAGCAGGATCACCCCGATCCATCGGCCCACCTCTCTTCCTGCGTGTGCTTGCATAGTTCCTCCTATCCTATGCCGTTCCGCGCCCTCGCCCAAGCCCTGGCGGCAGGCCCGGCGAACCCGGGCCCAGTCTCGGGGCGGCCCGTGTAGGCCCGGGGAACGAAAGGTGAAGATCGTGTGTAGAAGAGGGGTGGCTCCCTGCTGGCGCAGCAGCTTACCAATTATCGTAGCAATAATATTTGTTTGGCCCCCACCCTCCTCCCCTCATCCCTCCCTTCCCAGCTTTTTGCCGCACTCGCGCGCGCTCATGCACAAGCCCGTGCGCTTACAAAGGGGAGACAGAGAGAAACGGGGGAGTAAGGGGTTGTGGTCGCAAACTAATATGTATGATATAATTGTTGGTAATGCTGCTCGAGGCCACCCCCTACGACGATCCAGCCCAGCGAAAGCTGCGGGTCGAGGAAGCCCTCTCGCGCTGGGACCGCACGGTTCTGGCCGAGGCTGCGGTCTATGCCCACCGGCTTTTCCGCTGGCACGAGTCCCAGACCCTCGCGGTGCTCACCAACCTCTTCTACTGGCTGGCCGAGCAAGGCTACGTCTGGCCCCGGCTGCCGCAAAACGCCCTGCTGCTGTTCTGGGAGGAGTGCACCACCCGCCATCCTCCCCTTTCCCAGCGCCCCTTGCGCAAAAACACCACCCTCTACGCCTGGTGGCGGGGTCTGAAGCGGACCCTGGAGGTCCTCCAATGGGCCGGGGTGGAAGTACCCCGGCTGGAGATGCCGCCCAAACCGCGCTATGCCCTGGTGCGCCCCTACCTTTCCGAAGAGGAGTTCGCGCGCTTGCTGGAAGCCGCCCGCCGCCACCCCGAGGGGCGCCTGCGGCGGCTGGGCGTGGCCCTGCTATACCTGCTGGGAGAGAGCGGGGCCTGGCCCAAAGAGGTCTTTGCCCTCCGGACGGAGGACTTCAACGGCCAGACCCTGCGCATACGCGGCCGACGGGCCAGGACGTTGCCCCTTTCCCGGGAGGCGGCCAGGGCCATCCGCGACTATCTGGAAGAGCGCGAATCGGTGGCTTCCCTGGCGCCCATCCCTCCCCCCTACCTGTTCCTGCGCATGACCAACAAAAGAGGGGGGCTGGGGCGGCCTTTGACCATGAACAGCCTCAACGCCCTCTTGCAGCGGGTGATGGAGCTGGCCCAGGTCTTCCCCGAGCAGATCGTCGGCTCGCTGCGCTGGCGAGCGGTGCGAAGGTACCTGCGCGCCGGATTATCCCCGGCCGAAGTGGCCGCCCGCACCGGGCTGGCCTCGGTGGCAGAGCTGGGAAGGCGGAAGGAGTAGCGCCCCGATCAGCCCCCGGCCTTCCGGCGGCGCTTGTGCTCGTACATGCGGGCGTCGGCCAGCGCCAGCAGGCTCTCCCCCTGGGCCTCCTCGGCCCAGGCCACCCCCAGGCTCGCGGGCAGGCCGGCCAGGGCGTGGTGAAGCCGCGGCGAATCCGCCCGGTTTAGGACCACGGCGAACTCGTCCCCGCCGATGCGGTAGGCCTCGAGGCCCTCCTCCTTGAGGGCGCGGGCCAACCCGACGAGCAGCCGGTCCCCCGCCGGGTGGCCCTGGGTGTCGTTGACCCGCTTGAGCCCGTCCAGGTCCAACAGGGCCAGCCCCCACCCCTCGGGGAGGCCCCCCTCCAACCGCCGCGCAAAGGCTCGGCGGTTGCCCAATCCGGTGAGCCAGTCGTAGCGGGCCTGGCGCTCCAGCTCCTCGCGGTAGCCCGCCCCCTTGAGGGCCGCGAGCAGGTAGTCGAGGTAGAGCGCCGCCAGCCGCAGCTCGGTGGGGTCGTCGATGCCGGGGTGCTCCAGCCGCAGGTAGAGGGGCTGGGGCGGCCCCGGGAAGTAGGCCCCATACCCCCCCGGCACCCGCCCGCGGCCCGCCAGGTGCACCCCCGACTCCGGCGCCAACACCATCAGCCGGGCCCCCTGGAAAACCCAGCCCACCCCCCGCTGGGCGTGCGCGAGCACCTCGGCGAAGGCCAGGCCCCCGTAGCCCACCACGGTCTCGTGGAGGAGTAGCAGGCGCAAGAGGAGGGGCTCGAGGCTCACAGCGGATCCACGGGGATCTCCAGGAGGTCGGTCCAGGTGTTGACCAGAGCAAACAGCCCCACCACCGCCACCGCCTCCTGCACCTCGGCCTCGCTCAGGCCGGCCTGGCGCAAGCCCTCCAGCAGCTTAGGGCTAGGGGAGGCGGCCGCGGCGTGGGCGAAGTGGAGCAGGGCCTGCACCTTCTCCGGCAGCCCCGGCGGCACCTCGCCCCGCCGCAGCGCCGCCAGGATCCCCTCCTCGGTCCCCTGCACCATCAGGGCGTGCAGGTGCACCTCGGCGGCGTAGCGCGAACCCCGGGCCCGCGAGGCGAGCACCCCCATCATCTCCTTGAGGGTGCGGGGCAAGGCCCCCCGCAGCACCACGTGGCGGAAGGCCTTCCACAAGGCGGTCTGTAGGTCCTCGCTCTGGGCCTGGGCAAAGAGGTTGGGCACCAGGCCGAAGCCCAGCTCCTCGGCGATCTCGCGGGTTACGTTCTGCATAGGGTTCACCCCCTGATCCCATGTTATCCCGCGGGTCCGGCCTTCCGGTTCTTCGATCACACGCCCGGCCGGAGGCCCTCCGGGCCGGCGCGTTCAGCCCGGAGGGTGGGGTCTGAACCAGGAGGCCGGGCGCACCCGGCTATGATCAGAGCGAGGGGGGAGCTCCGTGGAGGATAGGGTCTTGCTCAGCGCGGTGGAGTCCACGTTCACCGGGGTGGTCATCGCCGATGCCCGAGCGCCCGACTGCCCGGTGATCTACTGCAACCCGGCCTTTGTCGAGCTCACCGGCTACCCTCAGGAGGAGGTCCTGGGGCGCAACTGCCGCTTTCTCCAGGGACCCGCCACCGACCGGGAGGCGGTGGCACGGGTGCGGCAGGCCATCGCCGATGGGCGCAGCACCCGGGCGCTGCTGCTCAACTACCGCAAGGACGGTCGGCCCTTCTGGAACGAGCTGCACCTCTCTCCAGTGTGCGACGGCGACGGGAACCCCACCCACTTCGTGGGGATCCAGCTCGATGTGACCGAGCGGGTGGAGGGGTTCCGCCTGCTGGAGCGGGCCTTGCGGGAGTGGACGGCCACGCTGGACGCCCTGCCGGAGATGGTGTTCCTCACCGACGGGGCAGGGCGGCTGCGCCGGTGCAACCTGGCGGCCTCGGAGTTCTTTGGCCTGGGCTTCAGGGAGCTCATCGACCGCAGGCTGGCCGAGCTGTTCGGGCAGGAGGAGGGCCTCTTTCGCGGCGCGGGGGGAGAGTTCCGCCTGGGGCGCAGCTGCTACTCCGTGGCCAACCACCCGCTGCCCCGCGCTCAGGGGGGACAGGTGCACGTGGTGCGGGACATCACCGCCCAAAAGGCCCTCTCTTCCCAGCTGGAGTGGCTCCTGGCGGCGGTGGAGCAGGCCGCGGATGCGGTGGTGGTCACCGACCTGGAGGGGCGGATCGAAAGCCTCAACCGCTCATTTCGGGCCAAGACCGGCTGGTCCTCCGAGGAAGCGCTAGGCATGGAGCTGTTCGCCCTGCAGGGGGTCCCGCCAGAGGTCGCCGCCCAGGTGCGCCGGGAGGTGGAGGAGGGGCGGGTGTACAGCGGCCTCTACCAGGCCCGCCGGCGCGGCGGCGAGGTCTACTGGGAGGAGGCCACCGTCTCCCCGGTCAGGGAGGCGGGCGGACGGGTGGTCAAGCTGGTTCATATCCAGCGCGACGTGAGCGAGCGGCGGCGGCTCGAGGCCATCGCGGAGGCGGTGAACATGGCGGAGAACCTCGGCCAGGTCTTCTCCGGGCTGCGCCACGAGCTGGGCAATCCCATCAACTCGGCCATGACGGCCCTGAGCGTGCTGCGGGAGAACGCTGCCCGCTGGCCCACGGCGCAGGTGCTGAGCTTCGTGGAGCGGGCCCTGGTGGAGCTGGAGCGGGTAGCCTATCTCTTGCGTACCCTCAAGACGTTCAACCTGGAGGCGCTGGAGCTGGAGCGGCTCGAGCTGGGCAGATTTCTCCGGCGATTGTTGCTCCTGGTGCGGGAGGACCTCGAGCGCAAGGGCATCCAGCTCACCCTCCGCCCCCCTGAGGAGGAGGTGGTGGCCTGGGCCGACCCGCGTGCGCTGCACCAGGTGCTCCTCAACCTGCTCAGCAACGCCGCAGAGGCCCTGGAGGGGCACCCCCTGCCGGAGATCTCCCTGGAGTTCTGTCGGCGGGGGAGGAGGGTCGAGGTGACGGTGGGCGACAACGGCCGGGGGATGGGCCCGGAGGAGCTGGCCCGGCTGTTCAAACCCTTCTACACCACCAAGCGGCAGGGGAGCGGCCTGGGGCTGGTGATCTCCCAACGGCTCATGGCGGGGATGCGGGGGACCCTCTCGGTGCAAAGCGAGCGGGGGCGGGGCACCCGGGTGACCCTCACCCTCGAGGAGGCCAGCGGCGCAGCATCGCCTCCAGCTGGAGGCGAACCAGGGCCAGCGGTCCCGGCCCCTCCAGGAGAAGCCCCAGCAGGCCCGGAGGGGTTCTGAGGGGGCGAAAGAGCAGGGCGAGGCCCGGACCCCAGAGGGCGATCTCCTCCACCTCCTCCCCCGCCAACCCTGCGGCCATCTGCCAGGCCAGGGCCGCCACCGGGGCAAGGCCCGCCAAGGTCTGCGACGAGCTCCCCGTGGCGGCCAGCACCTGCCCTCCCGAAGGGTCCAGCAGCGCGGCCGAGCGCACCCCCTCGAGGCCGAGCAACCCTTCCAGAGGAAGGGCCGGGCCGCGTCGGCCCTCGTCCTTGCGCCGGGCGGCTTCCAGGAGGACCGCGGTGAGGGGGATGGGGGTCCCCTTCACCCCTTGCTGAAGCCGGCTCACCTCGATCTGAACGTCTTCCCAGGCCAGGACCTCCCAGGCCGCCTCCTCCCCCCGCAGCTCCCCCGCCTCCGCCCCCACCAGCTGACCGGCGGCGCAGTGCAGCACCCCCACCTTTCCCCGGGCCTCCACCCAAACGCTGCAGGTTTTGCGCTCCACCTCGATGAGCTGCAAAAACCCCGGCAGGGTGATGCCGCGAAAGCTCCCCGTGGTCGCTTCGGCCAGCACCCGGCGAATGGTCTGCACCAGGTGGGCAAACTCGATGGGCTTTTCGATGTAGCCGCAGGTCAACCCCGCAAGGCGGCGTTCGGTCTCGGCGCTGCCGAAGGCGGTGACCACCACGATGGGCAGGCCGGGGAAGACCCGGGCGGCGTGGGCGATGAGGGCGAAGCCGTCCATCCCCGGCATGCGCAGGTCGGTGACCAGCAGGTCGAAATCGACCTGCTCCAGGAGCTTTGCCGCCTCGCGGCCATCCGCCGCGTAGGGGCGCAGCCCCTCGGCCAGGCTGCTGAGGAATAGCAGCTCGTAATCGACGATGAGCACCCGCTTCACAGGTGTCCTCGGAGGTACCGTCGAGCTCGCTGAGGTGCGCGGGGGAGTCCCGCCCCCCTCTTTTCTACAAAACCAGTTTGCTCTCCACCTCCGCCAGCTTCAGGCGGGCCAGGGCAAGGTTAGCCCGCCCTGGGTCGAGCACGTAGGAGAAGAAAAGATAGGGGTACTTCTCCCCCAGACGGATGAGGTGGTACTGCTTGCTCAACGAGATGAGTATGTCCTCGATGCGGTCTTGCAGACTAAACATAATCGCATGGCCTGATTTGGGTAAGGTGGTTTGTAGATTCTAGTTTGTTCACTGAGTAGTCGCGGGGAAGCACATCAGCTATAGGTGATAGAGGATCTGTGTCTGACTGCATGGCTGCGTACGGCTCAAGCATGGCTGCCTCCTGTCCCGTTTGACCCCTTTGCGGCCCCTTCAAGACATACCGCGTCCCCTTGCCGGTTTCCCCCACCCGCTCGAAGATGCCCGCCTCCGTCAGTTGCTCCAGGTCACGGCTGGCGGTGCACTTGGAGACACCCGCGACCTCCTGGTACTCACGGTTGCCGATGCCGCCGTGCTCCTTGGCGTACATCACCCCCCATACCTGTCTCTCGGAGAGCCCCCGCGCCCGCAGCAGCTCGGGCGTGTAGGCGTCCTTGAGGAAGGTCAGGCGGAACCCACCGGCCTCCTCGGCCATCTCCGGCTCGGGGAGGCCCTGGTCCCGGAGCGCCTGGCGGATGCGGGTGATCCCCGAGCCCCAGCGCTCGACCAGCCCGGCGTAGTACAACACCTGGGCGATGGCCGGGTTGCGCAGGCGGGAGGGGTGGTCCTCCCGGCGGAGCACCTCCACGGTGAGGCCGCCGTAGAGGGTGCCGGGGTTCCACAGCGAGAGCCGGTCAGGGTAGAGCCGCACCTGGATGTCGCCGGAGTCGGCGTAGTCCCGGTGCATCAGGGCGTTGAGCACGGCCTCGCGCAGGGCCTCGATCAGGGCCTTGAGGTAGTCGTCGGGGACGATGCGCTGCCCGACGGCGGTGGCGTTGAAGTCCACCACGTCCACCACCCCGGAGAGCGCCGGGTTGGCCTGGGCCACCGCCCGCACCGCGTCGGTGAGCCTCTCGCCCAGGCCGCCCTTGGGCAGGGTGCGCAGGTAGCCCCGCACACGGTCGTCGGTGGGGGCCGCGTCGCCCCAGGGGAACTCGGGCAGCACCTCGAAGCTCACCGGGCTGTCGGGGAAGACCAGCTTAGGGGGGAAGCCCGAGTCGTCGAGGCGGAAAGGATAGACCCACCGGAATGAGAAGCCCTGCGGTTCAGGCACAGGGCCCCCCGAGGCCGACCGGCGCTGCGCCCACCAGAGCGGATTGGAAGGCTCGACACGCATCCGCCAAATGGACGTTGTAAGATTCCAGACGGAACGGTGAGACGCCATGACCGCGACCCCGCACGACCCCGCCCTCGAGTCCCTCGCCCTCTTCGGGCTGCACCCGCGCGACACCCAGGAGGGCATCCGCTACCTGCTGGACGGCCTGCCCGCGGAGGGCTGGGACCGGCTGCTGGAGCGCTTGGGCGTGGGCGAGCGGCACCTGGCCTGGGTGGTGCGCATCCCGCCTACCACCCTCCACCGCCGCAAGCAGAGCGGGCGCTTCACCCCGGAGGAGAGCGAGCGGCTGTGGCGGCTGGCCCGGCTGGTGGCCCACGCCGCCCAGGTCTTCCGCACCCCTGAGGGGGTCGCGCGCTGGTTCAGCCGGCCCAACCGGGCGCTGGGCGGGGCCACCCCGCTGGAGTACGCCCGCACCCCGCTGGGGGCGGAGGAGGTGGAGCGGGTGCTCGAGCGCATCCTCGACGGGGGACCCGCCTAGATGCCGCGGCTGCAGGCCTGGCGCCTGGTGGCCCGCCACCGGGCCGAGACCGCCTTCGACGGCGAGGGCAGCTTCCGCTACGGCAACCGCTGGAACCACCCCGGCACCCGCGTGGTGTACCTGGCCTCCACCGCCAGCCTGGCCGCGCTGGAGGTGCTGGTCCACGCCGAGAGCTACGCCGAGCTACCGGAGTACCTGGCCTTCCCGGTCAGCTTCGACGCCGAGCTGGTCCTCGACCCGCCGCGCCTGCCCCCCGACTGGAGGGCCGATCCCGCCCCCCCGAGCACCAAGGAGCTGGGCAGCCGCTGGGCGGCCGAGGGCGCCAGCGTGCTGCTGAGGGTCCCCAGCGCGGTGGTGCCCTGGGAGCACCACTACGTGCTCAACGTCTCCCACCCGCAGTACCGCCGGGTGCACGTCGGCGAGCCCCGGCCCTTCGCCTTCGACCCGCGCCTACTCAAGGGCTGACCGGCGCGCAAAGGGGCGGAGCCTCAGAGGTCCTCCCGCCCCGCCATGACGCAGACGGAAAGCCCGTCTAGCCTGCGAACTTCTCCAAGAGCGATCCCATCACCAGCAGGTTGTCGCCCCAGATCAGCTTGTCGGGCCAGACCAACTCAGTCTGGTCTCGCGATGATGCCGTCGGGGCCGAAGCGCGGGCCCTGGGTGGGGACGCTCCCGGGGGCGGCCTAGTCCCGCTCCACCGCCCCGATGTCGCACTTGCCGTTCTGCGGCTGCGGGCGGCTGACCCCGCGGGCGTCGGTGGCGACCGAGTTGCCGTCCAGGTCGGTGCAGGCCGAGGGCGGCACCTGGTCCAGCACCGGGCTGCCCGACTGCGGCAGGTGGGTCTGCACCGGGCCGCCGTTGTCGGCCAGGGGGTTCAGTTGGGGGTCTTTTGGGCTGGAACCCGTGCCCACCAGGTCGGTGCCCTGAGCGCTGAAGTTGCAGTCTGCGTTGTTCCCGACGAGGTTGTACCCGCTGCTGGTGATGGTGTAGGAGCCGCCGCCGCTGCAATCCGGCCCACTGGAGGTGGCGGTGTTGCCCGCCAGGATGACCCCTTTGAGGGGGACGCTGCCGCTATAGTAGGCGAAGAAGTACAGCCCTCCGCCGCTGGAAGCGGTGTTGTTGGTGAGGGTGGAGAAGGCGACCTTCAGGGTGCTGCCGCCGTAAATCCCCCCGCCGTTGCCCGTGGCGCTGTTCCCGCTCACCGTCACGTTGGTCAGGGTGCCGCCGCCGTAAATCCCCCCGCCGTTCGTGGCGCTGTTCCCGCTCACCGTCACGTTGGTCAGGGTGCCGCCGCCGGCAATCCCCCCGCCGTTCGTGGCGCTGTTCCCGCTCACCGTCGTGTCCTTCAGGGTGAGGGTACCGGTGTTGTAAATCCCCCCGCCGTTACGGGCGCGGTTCCCGCTCACCGTCACGCCCTCCAGGGTGAGGGTGCCGCTGTTGGCAATCCCCCCGCCGTCAACCGTGGTGCTGTTCCCGCTCACCGTCACGTTGGTCAGGGTGAGGGTGCCGCTGTATTCGTTGGCAATCCCCCCGCCGTCGCCCGTGGTGCTGTTCCCGCTCACCGTCACATTGGTCAGGGTGAGGGTGCCGGTGTTGAGAATCCCCCCGCCCCCGTTCCCGCTCACCGTCACATTGGTCAGGGTGGCGGTGCCGTAGTTGCGAAGCCCCGTCCCCGGGTTATCGCTCAGGGTGCTGTCGGTGAGGGTGAGGCTGCCCCCGTTGACGAAGATCCCGTTCTTCCCGTTTCCGCTCACCGTCACATTGCTCAGGGTGGCGGTGCCGCCGTTGATGTAGGCCCCGGCGTCGAGGTTGTCCTTGAGCGCCACCCCGTCCAGGGTCAGGTTGCCGTCGCTGAACACCCCGAAGGCATTGTTGGGCGCCTTCCGGAGGGTGAGCCCCTCGATGCGCACCGTCTTGCCGCTGTACACCTTGATCAGCCCCGTGGTGCCGTTGCCGTCCAGGATGGTGCTGGCCTGGCCGGCCCCGCGCAGGGTGATGTTGCCGTTCAGGTCCAGGTCGCCGCCCCCCTCGTCGTTGCCGGTGAGGGTGAGGGTGTAGATGCCCGCCGGGATCTGGACGACCACCGGGTCGGAGAGGTGGTTGGCCTCCATCACCGCCGCCCGCAGCGAGCAGTTCTGGCTCGAGTCGGCGCAGGCTTGGTCGCCGGGGGTGGCGTCAACGGTGTCGGCGGGGGTGTTGACGGTGAAGAGGAGGGCCGGGTCCACCGTCAGGCTCAGGGGGACGGTGCGCTCCAGGCCCCCCGAGGTGGCCTTGAGGGTCAGGGTGTAGCTCCCCGCCGGGGTGCCGGCGCTGGTGGCGAGGGTCAGGGGCTGCTGCACGCTCCCCGGGCCGCTCACGGTCAGGCTGTTGGGGGAGAGCGTCACCCCCGCCGGGGGGTTGACCAGGGAGAGGCTCACCGTGCCGGTGAAGCCGTTCTGGGGGGTGAGGGTGAGCTGGGTGGTCTTGCTCTCGTTGCGCAAGGCGCTGAGGCTGCTGGGCGAGAGGGCGAGGGTGAAGCCGGGGGCGCCCTGCACGGTGAGGGTCAGGCCGGCCTCCCGGGTCTGGCTGCCGCCGGTGGCCCGCAGCTTGAGGTTGTAGGTGTTCACCGCCACGCCCGAAGCCACGCTAATCGTCAAGGCCTGGTTCACCGGGCTGCCGCCGGTGACGCTCAGGCTGGCGGGGGAAACGGTGATCCCCGGGACAGCGTTCCCGCTGCCGTCCACCAGGGCCAGGTTCACCGTCCCGGCGAAGCCGTTCTGGGGGGTGAGGGTGAGCTGGGTGGTGCCGCTATTCCCCTGGGTCACCGTGAGGCTGGCGGGGTTGAGGGCGAGGGTGAAGCCGGGCGGGGGGGTGCTGGGGCATCCGGTCAGAAGGAGCAGCAGGCCCGCCGCGGCGAGCATCCTGGTGAAAGGGTGTCCCATGGTCTCTCCTCCGGGCGGGCTCAGAACTTGATCGTCCCGGTCCCCCCGCCCCAGGTGACGGTGAGGGTGCAGCCCTCCAGGTCCGGGATGCTCTGGGTGGTGAGGGTGGCCTCGAGCGTGGCGGTGTTGGAGCTGCCGTTCTTCAGGATGTTGAGGAGCGTGTTCAGGTCGGAGAACGTCATCGAGCCGTTGTAGATGCTCCCCACGCTCACCGCGCCCCCGCTCACGCTGACCGTGAACGAAGCCCCCCGCACGCTGGCGGTGGCGCTGCGGGGGTTGTTCTGGGCGTCGGTGTCGGAGACCGTCGCGGTGGCGTCCAGGGTGACCTGGATGGAGCTGGGGAGGGGTTTCGGGCAGTCGTCGCCGAAGTCGATCTTGGCGATGCTGGGGTTGAAGGTGAAGCCGGTCGGGGTGGCGGGCAGGTTCAGGTTCTGCAGGTTGTCGAAGGTCGCCCCCACGGTGGTCCTGCCTTCCACCTGGGCGCTGGGGCCCAGGGTGAAGGTGCTCTGCTTTCCCTCCAGGCCGAAGGGGTTGTTGATGGGCGGGGAGCTGATGAGGCCGCAGCCGGCCAGCAGCAGGGCGGTGAGGGGGCCTAGGATGGCGATGCGTTCCATAGGTTTCCTCCTGGGGTGTGTACGGTCGATCACAGTATACCCCGCGGTTTGGGCTCCCGGGGGTTATCCGTGCCCGGCCAGCCGGGCGCTAGGCGGGGGGGCGGGGCCAGCGGTGGTAGGCGAAAAGGAGCAAAAATATGAGCCCCAGCGCGGGTTCCGGATGGAAAAGGCAAGAGAGGGCGAAGGCGTGGAAGAAAAGGGGCTCGAGCGCCCGGGTGGGTCGCCGCCGGAACACCCGGAAGAGGGTTCGCCCTTGCCGTAGCGCGAGCAACAGGAGATAAAACCCGTACGCCACAAATCCAGCCAGCGGGGGAACCGGGGTGTTGAGCAGGTTCAGCCCCACGCTTCCTAGCGCCAGGAGGCGGGCCGTCGAGAGGAGGAGGTCGGTGGTCCCTTCCTCCAGGGTAGCTTCCAGCTCGAGCGCTTCCCAGCTTTCATGGGGTTGCCCCAGGTGGATGCGCCGCCCCTCGTGCCCACCCAGGTAGATTTGCGGGTCGGTGACCCCCAGCGCGATCAGCGCACCGGGGTCGCGCTTTAGGGTTAAAAAGGCCCAGGGGTCTAGGGGCAGCCAGGCTCCCTCGTGCCAGACCTCCAGCCAGTGATGGAGTTTTCCGTCCAGCAGTACCCCCACGGCCCGGCGCACCAGATATCCTTCAAGCTCGAGCCGGGTTTTGGCCCACTCGCTGACCATACGGGCGGAATCCTCGGGGGCTTCTTCTAACAACTCGGCCAGATGGGCCAGCCCTGGCTTTCCCACCGGCTCGAGGCGGGCCTCTCCCCATATCGAGACCTCCTGCTTAGGCCCTAGGGTGTAGCCGCTGAAGAGGTCCTCCCCCACCAACTGGCTCTGCACGGGACGGAAAGAGAGCGAAACCCCCCGCACCTGTTGACCAGGCCGGTCGGTGGGAATGGGCAGCAGCACCGGGAGGGGCTCGCTACGAATATTCTTGAAGCTAAAGCTGAATCGAACGCGCATTATCGCTTGAAGCCCTCGAGCAGCATCTCCACGAAGGCGTCGGCAACCTGCCGAGCGCTTAGGCGCCCTTGGGGGTTGAACCATTGGTACGCCCAGTTGGCGCCGGAGAGCGCCAACACCGCGGCCAGCTTGGGATCCAGGTCTTTGCGGAACTGGCCGTTTTTGATTCCTTCGGCGAAGATCTCGCGGTAGACGTTTTCGACCCGGTTGCGCCGCTGGGCGATGGCGTGGTAGCGCTCGGGGGAGAGGTGTTTCCACTCGTTGAAAAACACCGTGGCCAAGTCCTTATTGCGGGCCACCACCTCGAGGTGACCTTCCAGGGCTAGCCGCAATTTTTCCGCTGGGGGGGCGCTCGAGGCCAGCACCGGGGCCAGCGCCGCGTCGAACTCGTCCGCTGCTCGGTTGACGATTTCCCACAACAGCTCTTCTTTGCCCGCGATGTGGGCGTAAAGGCTGCCGCCCTGGAGGCCCAGTTCACGAGCCAGATCGCGCATCGAGGTGGCGTGATAGCCCCGGCTGCTGAATAAAGCCCCGGCTCGAGCTAGGATTTCTTCTCGGCGGCCCATAACAAACAATCGTTAGTTTACCGCATCCTCCTAACGCCCCTACCCGCGCAGCCATCCTTGACGCGCCCGGCGCTTGCGCCTACAATAGCGTTTGCTGTAGAGCGGGTTGCGGCCCGCCTTCGTGGTGAGTGTAGCTCAGCTGGTTAGAGCACTGGTCTGTGGAACCAGGGGTCGTGGGTTCAAGTCCCATCACTCACCCCAAACAGGTTGCAGCGCACGGGGGTCAGGGTTCAGTGGCCCCTGTGTCCTCATCCTGAGCGCGCGAGGATGGTGGAATTGGTAGACACGCCAGACTTAGGATCTGGTGCCGCAAGGCGTGGGGGTTCAAGTCCCCCTCCTCGCACCACACCCCCGGCCCCAGTGGGCCGGTTTTTTGATACGGGTTGAGGCCGGGCAAAGCTAACCTCGAGGTTTGCCCCTTGTGGCCGGGGTAGCTAAAACCTCGCATAGCGAGTACACTGTAACGCTGGTAACTCCGGACTGCTGGTCTGGACTGGAACTCTAGATGAGGTGTCAAGGTGGCAGAGATTCTCGAGCGTGAAGGCTATCGCGTGAAGCTGAAAGTTGAGGTTCCGGCCGCGGAGGTCAACAAGGCCTACGACGCCGTGTTGCGGGAGTATGCGAGCAAGGTGCGGGTTCCGGGGTTTCGCCCTGGTAAAGCCCCGACCAAGGTGATCGAAGCCCGGCTGGGCCGCGAGAGCCTGCTGGAGGAGGTCAAAGAGCGGCTCCTCGACGCCAGCTACCCCGAGGCGGTGAAGGAACTCGAGCTGTTCCCGGTGGGGGTCAAGCTGCTCGAGGCCCATCTGGAGCAAGGCCAGCCCTTCACTTATGTGGCCGAGGTGGAGAACTACCCCGAGGTCAAGCTGCCCAACTGGCGGGAGTTCAAGCTCGAGGTTCCCCCGGTCGAAATAACCGACGAGATGGTGGAGCAAGCCCTTCAAGAGCTACGCCAGCGGTACGGAGAGCTGGTGCCGGTGGAGCGGCCCATCGAAGCCAAGGACCAGGTTTTTATCGAGACCGAAGACGGGGCCCGCTTCCCCGTAGATATGGAGAAGGCCCTCGAACACGTTCGAGAGGCCTTATTGGGTAAGGCTGCGGGCGACGAGGTGATGGTCCCGGTCAAGGATGGGGACGCCGTGGTCAAGGAGCTCAAGACCAAGATCCTCGAGGTCAAAGCCCTACAGCTTCCCGAGCTCGACGACGAGTTCGCCAAAACCGTGGGCGAGGAGAGCCTGGAGGGGTTGCGTGGCAAGGTGCGCCTGAGCCTGGAGGCTCAGGCGGCCCGTACCGTGCAGGAGGCCAAGGCCGAGCAACTTTTGGAGAAGCTCGCGGAGGGGCTCGAGGCGGAGATTCCCCCCACTATGCTGAACCGCGAACAGCAGCACCTCCTGGAGCACATGGCCGAGGACCTGCAAAAAGAGAAGACCACCCTGCAGGATTACCTCAAGAAGCTCGAGGACGAAGGCAAGCTGGAAGAGTTCCGGGCCGACCTGAAGGCCTCCGCGGAAAAACGTATCCGCCGGGCGCTGGCGAAGGAGAGGCTACAAGAGGAGCTTGGCACCGAGCTCACCGAGGAGGAGTGGAACGCCTACCTTTCGGACATGGCGAGGGCTTACCGCACCAATGTGGCAAGCTTGAAGAAGGAGCTGGGTGAGGAAACCCTCGAGCGCCTGCGGGTGCAGCGCACCCAGGATAAGGCTTTGGCCGAAGCCCTGCAAAAGCTCGAGTAAGGTCGTTCGGGCTCCGTTGAATGTGCCCCGGTAGATTGAACCGGATTTCGGCTGACACCAGAATAAAGCCGTAAACGACTACCGGGGTTTTCAACGTAAGCGATGGCCCTTTGTCTCAAAGGTTGGCGCTTAGAATGGGAGGCAGTATGGTAGTTCCCTACGTCATCGAACAAACCACTCGGGGAGAACGGGTTTACGACATCTACTCCCGCCTGCTGAAGGATCGCATCATCTTTTTGGGTACGCCCATTGACGCCGCCGTTGCCAACACCATCGTGGCCCAGATGCTCTTTCTCGATGCGCAAAACTCCCAGCAGGACATCCGGCTTTACATCAACTGCCCAGGTGGAGAGGTGACGGCAGGACTAGCCATCTACGACACCATGCAGTTTGTGCGTTCCCCCGTCTCCACAATTTGCGTGGGGATGGCGGCCAGCTTCGGGGCGGTGCTGCTGGCAGCGGGAGCGCCGGGTAAGCGTTATGCCCTGCCACACGCCAACATCATGATCCACCAGCCCTGGGTTTCGGGAGGCTTGGGCGGGCAGGTCTCGGACATCATGATCCGGGTGGAGGAACTGGCCAAGAATAAGCGGCTGCTGAACGAGATTCTGGCCAAACATACCGGCCAGCGGGTGGAAAAGGTCGAACGCGACACCGACCGCGATTACTTCATGAGCGCTCCCCAGGCCAAGGAGTACGGGCTGATCGACCAAGTGGTGACCCATGAAACGGAGTAAGCCCGCCTGTAGCTTCTGTGGCCGCCAACACCCTGAGGTGGCCCACCTTATCGAGTCACCCTTGGGCGAGGTGTACATTTGTGACGAATGCGTGGGGCGGGCGGTGCAGATCCTGGAGGATGAATCCCCCAAACCCCGCTTTCAAGGTCCCCAGCGGCTTCCCAAGCCCGTCGAGATCAAAAGCTTCCTCGACCAGTACGTTATCGGACAGGAAGGTCCCAAACGGGCGCTTTCGGTGGCGGTCTACAACCACTACAAGCGCCTGATGCACCCTGAGGCCGAGATTCAAAAGTCGAACATCCTGCTTATCGGCCCCACCGGGACCGGCAAGACCCTCATGGCCGAGACCTTGGCGCGGATGCTGGATGTACCCTTCGCCATCGCCGACGCCACTACCCTCACCGAGGCCGGGTATGTAGGCGAGGACGTGGAGAACGTGTTGCTGCGGCTTTTACAAGCGGCCGACTTCGATGTCGAGGCTGCCGAGCGGGGTATCGTCTACATCGACGAGATCGATAAGATCGCTCGCAAGTCGGAAAACCCTAGCCTGACCCGGGATGTCTCGGGCGAGGGAGTGCAGCAGGCTTTGCTCAAGATCATCGAAGGAACCATAGCCAACGTGCCACCACAAGGTGGGCGCAAACACCCTCACCAGGAGTTCGTGCAGGTCAACACCAAGAACATCCTGTTTATCCTAGGCGGGGCGTTTGATGGGTTAGACCGCATCGTCAAGGCCCGGGTAGACCAGCACCCCATCGGTTTTACCAAGGCCAAGTTTAATCCGGAAAAGCTCGAGATCATCCCCGAGGACCTCGTGCGCTTTGGCCTGATCCCCGAGTTTGTGGGGCGAGTCCCGGTGGTGGTAGGGCTCGACGCGCTCGACGAGGAATCATTGGTGCGCATCCTTACCGAGCCCAAGAATGCGCTGGTGCGTCAGTATCAAGAGCTCATGCGGATGGAAGGGATCGAACTCAAATTTACCCCTGCCGTCTTGCGGGAGGTAGCGCGACGGGCGCTCAAGCGCGGTACTGGGGCTCGAGGCCTACGCGCGGTGATCGAGAAGGCTATGGTGGACCTGATGTACGAGGCTCCCGGGTCGGGGGTTTGGGAGATCGTCGTAGACCTTCCGCACCTGGATAAACCCCTAGCGGCTTTAGAAGAAGCTCGGTTGCGGCAGGCTTCCTAAGAGGTGGGATAGGAGAGACCCCCCGTTTGTAGCGCGCGGGTAGAAGGGACACCCAAACCCGGGTGTCCCTAGCGCACTGGTATGGGGCCTCGTGCGGCTTCACGCCTTGTGTTGTACGCAATACGCAAAACGCAAGACGTGACTTAGGTCATACGCCATACGCAAAACGCGGGGGTAGATTCCCTATTGGGACGGGCTACGCCCGTACACCCGAGGGACGATCCCCTATCGGGACCGGCAGAGCCGGTACACCCGGGGTAGATTCCCTACCCCGCCTACCGGCGGCGAAGGAGACGCTTCTTTCGCCGAGCGAAGCGAGACGCTTGTTTCGGCGTAAGCCGTGGGGTGGCGTCTCGGGACGAGCAAAGCTCGTACACCTAGGAGACGATTCCCTATCGGGACCGGCGGGGCCGGTACACCTGTCGGGCCTGGGTGCTGCGTCAACAAGGAGGCACCGGCTCACTCGCCGCCTTCTCGGTGAGGGTCGCGGCGTCGGAACTCTGGCCCACCACCACGCAGAGGGTGTAGTCCACGGCGGGGGCGAACTGGGCCCCCTGGGCCTTTTGGCCATAGCCGAAAGGCTGAGCCAGCCCATCGCCTGCGTAGACCGTGCCGAGCGAGGTTCCGTAGAACGACGACGAACCCCAAGCGATCTTCTTACCGGTGGTGGGGTCATTGCCCTGCAGGCTATAGTTGAGCGACTGGTAAGGCCACTGCCAGTCCGGGGGCAGGGTGTTGCCGGTTTTCCCCCTCGAGTCCGCCCACCCGTCGGTGAAGAGGCTCTGGCCGGAAGGCAGGGGCTCGAACAGGCCCATCTCGTACTTGCCGCCGAAGATCAGGACGTGAAACCGGGCCTTCTTCCAGGGGGTATTCCAGGTGAAGGGGGTCTGCCAGGTCAGGCCACCGGCTTTGGCGGCGCTGAACTTGTAGAACCCGTCGGCCCAGGCGATGGAGGTAGCTACCGTGCCGGCCCCGGCATCGAAGTCTAAAACCCCGTAGGGCCCGCGCAGGTCGAAGCGCAGTGCGTCGGGCGGAACCTGAGCGGCCTCGAGGTCATACCTGTAGCGAATCCGGGGGTAGTCCTTGCCCGCCGTGAAGGTCCAGGTGATCTCGAGCGGGATCAAGTACTTCCGGTGCCCATCGAGCGGGGTGCGGTCTTTGGGACTGCCGTCTTGGTTGAACTCGACCGGCACGGGTTGGAGGGTACCCCAGCGGTAGTAGATCTGCTTGAAGGTGTGGCTGGCCGTCGGCGCGGTGGCCCCCACCGCCAAGCTCACCGGCCCCTCCGTCACCGGGAACTCTTTTCCCAGCGGCGAGTCGTCCTCACCGTGTTTGGAGGCCACACTGCCCTGGCTGCCGTCGGTGAAAACGCGCCACTGCTCGTGCGAAACGAAGTAGCCGAAGCCGCCGTCCGGGTCACCCGGAGCGTTCACCAACACCCGAACCCCATCCTGGATGTAGCTGAACTGTACGGCGTAGCCTCCGTGCCCCGAGTTGCCACCCCCCTCCCGTTTGAGCGACACGCTGCGCTCCAAGCCCTTGGAGTCGGTCCACACATAGCGGTCCACGGCGACGTTCTGCCCGCCGATGCGGAGGGTGGCGCTGTCCCGGCGGACCTGGCCGGGCGTGGGCGGGCCGGGCTCCGGGTCGGAAGCGCCGCCGGGGCAGGCGGTGAGGGTCAGGGTCAACGCGAAGCCGAAGGTCAAGAAGCCCAGTTTGGTCATAAGCTTGCCCTTTGGTGGTCTAGCGCAAGGGTAGGTTAGCCGGAGCCATGTTGAAAGCCAGGCCATAGGGGGGGTGGTTCAAGTCAGGGCCGCTGAAGCTGCGGTCTGGCTTGACCTGCTGCCCCAGCCCGCTTGTTTGGCTGGACGGAGCGTACATCAACAAGAGGTTTTGGCTGCCGTTGAAATCCGTGACCCAGAGGTTGCCCTCATTATCGAAGGCCATGGCCCCGAACAGGTAGGAGGGGGTGTCGGTTTGGAGCTGCACGTCCGGCTTGGCAGCGGTGCTGCTCAGCTCGCTTTTGGGGTAGCGGAACAACCAGTCGAGGGTGCTGACCCAGAGGTTGCCGCCCGCATCAAAAGCCAGCGCGTAGGGGGCGATAGGGGTGGTGTCGGTTCCGCCGGTGAGGGTGAAGTCTGGGGCCGGGCTGCCGCTGCTGGCGATCTTGGAGGGACGGAAGCCATACACCTTGTTGGCGCTGGTGGAGCCGTCGGCGACCCAGAGGTTGCCCGAAGAGTCAAAGGCCAGCCCGGCGGGGTTGTAAAAGATTTTTTGCAGGGTGCGGTCCGGGGTGAGGGTGGTGCTCGCCGAGGCCAGGGCATAGGCCGAAAAATGAACCACCTTGCCGCTCGTAAAGTTGGACACCCACAGCCCACCCTCCTCATCAAAGGCCAAGCCAAACGGCCCGTCAAAGTCGGCGCTGGTGAGGACTCGAGCGGGTTTGAGGTCGGGGTCATTGCTGTCCAGTTGGGAAACGGTGTATTGGATCAGTTGATTTTGCCGACGGCTGACGACCCACAAATTCCCGCCCGCGTCAAAGGCCAAATCTTGCGGATCGTCCACCGAGGCATCCTGACCGAGTCTGGTGGTGGCCCTCAGGGCGGGGTTACTCATGCCAAGGCCGCCGCCGTCGTAGCCCAGGATCAAAGGGGTCCCTGAGTTGATGAAATTCATACCCACCCAGACCTTCCCGCTGCCCGGAGCTTGGACATAGGTCAGCTTGGCTTGGGCGCTGCCGCTGACCACTACCGTCTGGGGGTCGGCGCTATAGGCGGTGTCGATGATCGCGCTGCCGCTCTTACGAACGCTCTGGGGCAGCAGATAGTAGTTGCCCGGAGCGAGCGAGGTGAGGGTGGTGCTGGCGGTTACGGTCTGCCGGTAGTTGTTGGGGCCGAGCACCACTACGCGGGGGTTCACCCCACTCGGGGCCACCAAAGTGATCTGTAAGCTGTTGAGGCCGTTGCTGTCCCCGTTGCCACTGCATGCCGAGAGCAGCGCTCCCAGCCCTAAAACGAACCACGCCATGCCCTTGTTCATCTTCCTCCTCGAGGGGGGCGATCGGGGTCATCAAACTTGGTCGAACCCGGCCCTTTCGGCAGCCCGAAACCTGCAAGACAGCGCAGATCGAGGCAGCATTTCCCCCTTCTTACGCAGGGTGCAACAGCCCTGGTCAGATCTGGGTAAGAAAAAAGCCGGGTTCCGCCGATCCTCCCATCGCCCAAAGCCCCTGGGGCGGGGGAGGGCGAAGCGTCCTACCTGGGATGCAGCAAATCCGCCCCCCGGAAAAGATCGCCCAGGGCGCGGGGTCTTCTCTGGAGTCAGTGCTTGAAATGCCTCGAGCCCGTAAACACCATCGCCACCCCTAGCTCATCGGCGGCGGCGATCACCTCCTCATCGCGCTTGGCCCCACCAGGCTGAACGATGGCAGTGACCCCAGCGGCGGCGGCGGCGCGCACCACATCGTCGAAGGGAAAGAACGCCTCGGAAGCGAGAGCTGCCCCCCGGGCCTTCGCGCCCGCATTCAGGATGGCTCGTTCCGCCGCCCAAATGCGGCTCACCGCGCCGGTGCCGATGCCCACGGTCACGCCGTCCTTGGCCAATACGATGTTGTTGCTGCGGGCGTGTTTGCCCACCTTCCAGGCGAACTCCAGGTCCCGCCACTCGGCCTCACTGGGCACGCGCCGGGTCACCACCCGAGGAGCGAGCTCGCCCCAGCTACGCAGATCCCGGTCTTGCACCAAAAACCCACCGACGAGGGGACGGTACTCGAGCCCTCCTATCCGCGTAGGGTGGGCCACCAATACCCGCAGGTCGGGTTTCTTGGCCCGGTACCATTCCAGGGCTTCCTCGCCGACCGCCGGGGCGATCACCACCTCGAGAAAAGTTCCCCGCATAGCCTGGGCGGTCTCGAGGTCTAGCGGGCGATTCAGGGCCACCACCCCGCCGAAGACCGAGAGCGTGTCGGCGTCTCGAGCACGTTCCCAAGCCTCTTTTGGGGTCTCCCCCACCGCCACCCCACAGGGATTGGCGTGCTTGACCGCGACGCAGGCTGGCTGGGTGAACTCTTGCACCAGGAGCCAGGCCGCCTCGGCATCGGCGTAGTTGTTGAAGCCCATCGGCTTCCCTGCGAGCACCTGGGCATCGAGCACCGGGCCGGTCTGGCCCTCGAGCCGGTAGATGGCCGCATCCTGGTGGGGGTTCTCCCCGTAGCGCAGGGGGGTGTCCTCCTTCAGCTCAAGCCCCAACACCTTTATCGGCGGGAATTTCTCTCCCTCAAGCCAGCTCGCGATCGCCGCGTCGTAGGCTGCGGTGTGAGTGAAGGCTTTGTAAGCCAGGCGGCGGCGAAAATCGTTGGTGATCCCGTTGCGTAAGGCTTCCAACACCGCTGCATAGTCCGCCGGGTCGCACACCGGCAACACCGCAGCGTGGTTTTTGGCCGCCGCTCGCAGCATGGCTGGGCCGCCAATATCTATGTGTTCCAGACATTCCTCAAAGGAGGCCCCCCGAGCCAGGGTCTCACGGAAGGGATACAGGTTCACGCAAAGCAAGCTGATCCGGGCGATGCCTTGCCGCTCGAGCTCCCTTTGGTGCTCGGGGGTAGGTTTGGCGAGCAACCCGGCATGGATCGCCGGGTGAAGGGTCTTGACTCGGCCTTCGAGGATCTCGGGAAATCCGGTGACTCTAGAGATGTGAATCGCCGATAGCCCTGCCGCCTCGAGGGCTTGGTGGGTTCCCCCGGTGGAAATCAGCTCAAAGCCCAAGCCCGCCAATCCCTTGGCGAACTCGATTAGTCCAGTTTTGTCGGATACCGAGATCAGTGCCCGCATAGGGCAATCATACCTGGGCCGGCTTTCGTGTACCCTGATACTCATGGGCACGAGCATCTACGACCAAGTCAAGAAAGACATCATCGAGGCCATGAAACGGGGCGACACCGCGACGCGGGACTATGCCCGGGTGGTGAAGGCCGAGTTCGACCGCAAGGGGGACGGCAGACCCCTCGAGGACACCGACGCGGTAAAGATTCTCAAAGCCCTCAGGCTTACCGCCGAGGAGAACAAAAACGCCTTTGAAATCGAGTATCTGGACCGCTACCTGCCCAAGGAGATGAGCGAGGAGGAGCTCGAGGCTTGGATTCGCACCCACATCGACTTCTCCAAGTTCAAAGTGCCCCTGGCAGCAGTGGGAGCGGTGACTAAAGCCTTAGGGCCTGTGGCCCCTGGGGAAAAGGTGCGCAAGGTCATCGAGAAGATCAGCGCCGGACGAAGCCAATAGCCCCGGCTGAGCGTGACAAGTAAGGTCTTTCTGCGCTACAATAGAGTGCCTTGGGAAAGGGGCACGGTCGCGGATGGGCAACCATCTGAGGAAAGTCCGGGCTCCATAGGGCAGGGTGCCAGCTAACGGCTGGGCGGGGTAACCCGACGGAAAGTGCAACAGAGAGCAGACCGCCTAAGCTCGCCCGAGACCGGGGCCTACAACCCCTCGCTCGCGAGCCGGCAAGGGTGAAACGGTGGGGTAAGAGCCCACCAGTGCTGGTGGAAACATCGGCAGCTAGGCAAACCCCACCCGGTGCAAGGCTAGCCCGCGTAAGCGGGTAAGGTAGGGAGGGCTTGCCCGGCCCGTACCTGCGAGAAACAGCCGCTCGAGGTCGCTGGCGACAGCGATCCTAGATAGATGACCGTGGAAACAGAACCCGGCTTACACCCTTTCCCGGGCTACCCCCTCCACGAGGAGGGGGTTCACTCTATTTCAGCCTGGCTGAAGCGGGCCACAAGTATCCCCTCTGCCTTCACCTTCTCGCGCTGAGGTCGTTCACCATAAAGCGTATGGACTGGGTTTTGTTTTGCCAGCTCACCAAGACACCCACGATCCGCTGATCCGGGGGAGGGGGTGGCTGACTGGGCTTGTTCTTGATCATAAGCGACACCCTCTGGCCTAGCTGCACTTGCTGTGGATAGAGGCTAATCTCATACCCCGAGGATTCTGCGGTGAGAAAAAACCACTGGTTGTCCAGCGCAGAATCGGCAGCCTGGGTCTTGCGCAGGATGAAATCGATGAAATCGCTGTCGAAATGTTTGGTGACAGTGACGCGGCTGTCTATGGTGTAGCAAGAGAGAGAGCCGATTTGCCAATAAGCCTGGGAAGAGCTGCGAGAATCCTCAGGCACAAATGCCTCAACCTCAGCAGGGCCCGGACACGGGCGGATCAAGGTGCATGCACTGAGGCTAAAGGTGAGTGATATCAAGATCACCGCTCTCATACTGTCATGTGCCACGCTATTTGTCAGAAGTGAACCACGCTATTTGTCAGAAGTGAACCACGCTATTTGTCAGTAGCACCCCCAGCGTGAGGCTATTTCAATCCGTATAGCTCTAGCCGAATCACTGGCGCAAGGGTGTATAGGTCGCTGCGAGAATAGTCGAATGTAAGCACGTCTCCTGCTTGAAGGGCCAAAATATCCTCATGTAAAACTCCGTAGCTTCTTCCGTCCGGGGAGTAGCTGGTGGCCTCACGTCCCGAGAACGCCCACCCCGATGGCGTGTACAGCATATTCACAGTCGTTGTGTCATAACTTCCGTGCTCCGCCCAAAACATTTCAACGTTGTTACGCTTTATGCGGCAACGTACCTGGCTTACGAACAAGCGCAACAAATATAGCTCGCTGCGCGGAACGGACAGTTGTCCAGAGTTGTACATGTTGAACGGATCGTCGATTTCGTTGAAGCTAAACGCGTAGTACACAGGGTTCAAGTCCGGAGAACTTTGGCTCAACGCCGCGTCCTGCTGGTACAGCTTGACGTAGTAACTCGTGGATTCTAATGTGTCGAGCCGTCCGTTTATATCAAGGATTTCAGATTTCAGGTACTGGCTGCGGTTAGCCAAAGCCTGAAATGCGGGGCGCAGCGATGCGGCGGTACGCCGGTCTACCCCGTCCACCGGAACGCTGACGTTTGGATCAAACGTACTGGATTCGGTCAGGTTTTCCATTTAAGTCCTCCTGTAGATCTCGACAATTTCCCCTTCGTCCCACACGCCGTCGTCTTGCCACAGCTCATCTGTCTCTCCCCAAATGGCACCTCCGGTTATGTAGAAACAATATGCAAGGACGCTGTGGGCCGCCTTTAGGGAGTTAACCACTCCCAAAATGCGCGCTCGCTCGTCGGCGCTGAGCTGTACTCCCCACAGCATTCCGTCGTCCTCCCAAATTCCATCATCCGCCCAATTCGGCACGCTCTGAGGGTTAGTGGGCCTTAATGTCAAACTGAACTCGGCCCAGCGCGCCGGGATTGAGCGAAACAGTTCATAGATTTTGGCCGTATATCCCAGGATGGCCATTGCATTTTCCAAACCGCGCACCGTCCCCGAACGGTACCACCAGTCCCAGGCCCGCAGCAGCCGAGCTCGGTAGGCATCGGCCCCCTCGGATGGGTAGCGCGGCATGCGCCGGTCCTGACCGATGAGGGCTAGGGCGTCGTCGGGAGCCGCGGTGATATAGCGCGCGCGCACCGCCAGCACCAGCCAGTCCACCAGCCGGTCCTTGGCCCCTCCCAGCTCCTCCTGCCACTGCCGCCCCCAGTCCTGTTGCAGCCAGGGGGGTGAGAGATCGCGCTGGTAGGCCCGGTAGAGGCCAAACTTCTTTTCATCAGATTCAACAATAGAGATATTGACGGTTACCCTCTCCCCAGCCTCTCCGACATCAATCGTTACATATTCATAACTCCCTGGCAATGCGTCAGGATTGATGAATATTGTTAGGGTGGCTGTATTGCCCGTAACTGCCGGGGGAGAAATCATTGCACGTACGTTTGGCGAGGATATAAGAGTAAATTCGATGACTCCTTGATATTCGTTGTTTGCCCCCCGAAAAATATCTACGTAGATGTTCACGCTGTCGCCTGGGCGAGCTTCTATGTTGGATTGGGAAAAATCAATCGAGAAAGTGTTTTGTTGCAAATTATAAATCCAAATCGTATCGGCGTCGCCGTAAAACGTTCCTACTGGCAATAGCTGATTTGGAGCCGCCCAGGGATTATAGTCCCTGCGGAATACTTGTAATATTTTAGCATTGCCCACCTCGGCAATTTGGGACCACCCGGTGGGGGCGGCCACGCTTTCTGCAGCAAACGCGGCAATCCACTCTCCGCCGAAGTATGGGGGATTGGTTGGGGGATTGGGCGGATGAAACTCCGGCGCAAACGATTGTCCTAACGCGATTTGTTGGTAAAAGCTATTCCACCCATCGTTTTGCTCGTCTAAAATGACAAGCAAATCCGCGGTTGTGCCCGGGGGGAGGAAGATTTCAGCGGCGACATCGCCGCCGTAGTATAAACGAGGATGCCAAACGAATTCTCCAATGAATACCAGTGAATTGTTTGAATCAACAAAAACGTTTGCGTCGCTAACGGCCCAGGCGTCCTGGTCGGGGTTTGGGTACAACCGCAACCCGAACCGATCCAAATCGCCTTGTACGTTGGTCGCTACCACTACTGCGTGATGTAATTGCGCGGCGTTTATCGGGTAGGGGTACACCAGCATTAAACTGTTTACACCGGATGCCTGCGCGGATAGAGTAAAGTTGGTCATTACACCTCCATCCACTGCAAATCCAGATTGAGCACCGCCACCTGGCTTGGCTCCAGCGCGGTGTCGCTCGAGCCGCTCAGGGGCACCACGTTGCGCACGTGCTCCACCATCAGCGCCTCGATGATCGCGGCGTGGTAGAGCGTTCCACCGATCTCCAGGCCACGCTCTAGTGCGGCCAGGGCTGAGGTGACGGCGGCCTGAGCCTGGGCTTTGTAGCCCGAGTACACCTCGACCCGGTACGAGCGAGCGATGGTGATCGGCGTGGCCGCATAAACCGCCACGTTGGCAGTAATGCTTCGATACTCCTGGATCAGGGCGTTGGCCCTGGCCACGGCCTCGGAGCTCAGCCCACCCTCGCCCCACAGGATCACGTCCACCGTCCCCATCCCGCGGGGGTGCTGGTCGAGGATTTTCACTTTGGTGATGGAAGGGTCGGCGTCGCGGGCGTAGGCCTCGTAGAAGTCGCGCACCCGGCCCCGGCTCAGTTTGGCCCACTGCAACCGGGCGCGGCGCAGCAGGGACGCGTCGGTCTCGGCGTCGGCCCCGAGCGTGAGGATGGCGTCAGGTGGATTGGTCACGCTCACGCCGGGCAAGGGGGTGACCAGGAAGCGGATAGTCCCGCCTGGGACGTTGTATTGCGCTCCAGGGCCTTCGGCCTCGAAGGTGAGCAGTAGGGTGCCGCCGGGGGGAAGCGTACCCCCCTCGGTGTTGTTCCACAGCAGGCCGCCCTGCTGTGCGGAGGAGGCCCAGAGTTGGCGCTCGGCGATGGTGTAGGGGCCGGCCCAGCCCTCGGCCCGCAGCTCCAGCTTGCGCACGTTGCGCACCGCGGGGTAGCGCTCGAGGCCGAAGAGGTCAAAGGCCCAGGCGTCCAGCCAGCCCCCTTTGGCCAGGCTGCCGTAGCCTCCCTTGGCGATTTCGATGGCCATCAGGTACAGGTCGGCCAGCGCCGCCGCGTCCACCTCCAGCAGGGTGCGCTCCCAGCCGCCGGAGTACCAGTCGTTGGTGACGAAGCCACGCCCGGCCAGGGCCGTCAGCAGCTCGCCGAGCACTTGGTCGGCGGATTTGGGGGAAAGGAGTTGTTGCAGGCTAATTTCAGGCACGTAGCACCTCCACACGCACCTGATCCACGGCGAGGATCAAGGCGAAGGGGCCGCCGTCGGTCTCCACCTCGAGCCGCAGGTTCAGGCTGCGCTGCGCCAGCAGGTCGGGGTTGAGTACCGTGGCCGTGGCACTCAGGACTCGAGGGTCCTTCTCGCACTCCGCCGCGGCGAGCTGCTCGATTTCGTAGACCTCCTGTGGCCCTACGGCGGCGCCCACGTACTCCCGCAGGTCAAACCCGTAGGTAGGGTCGTAGAACAGGCCCCCTCGAGGGGTGATCAGCCGACGTAGCAGTGCGGCGGCGAGGTTGTCTGCCCCGCTGAGGATGGTAAACCCCTGTTGGGTGATGGCCCCGATGTCCGTGCCGAAGTCTGCCATAGCTAGACCCCCTTGACCGCAGTAGATGGCTGTAGACCCCCAGGGCCGTACACCGCTACCGGAAATACCGCAGCATCGCCGCCGAGCTGGATGCTGGCCGCGTTGACGGATACCGCTAGACCCGCCACCTCCACTTCACTCCCCCGGACCACCACCGAGGCCAGCGGGGAGAGCAGGCTGATGGACCCGGCCTCCGCGTCCAGGCGCACTCTATAGCCCTCGGGGGTGGCCACCTCGAGCACGGCCAGGCTGCCCGTCTGCTATAGGTGGGCGGCGGGTTGTGCGGGATCGCCATTCTCGAAACTTAGCAGCGTCCGCGCACCCGGCCGCACCTTGACGTATGCGCCGGGCAAAAACACCCGGAGGGGCACCCGCACCAGCAACGGCAGCTTGGCGTCGTCGGGCTCGAGGTCCAGCGTCATGTCGCCGTGGTCAACCAGAACCCTAGCCGGGTAGAGCGCCTGGTAGTCGATACGCCCGTCACGGGTGATCTCACGCAGAGCCTGCTTCAACCGCTCACGCACAGAGCACCTCCGTGCGCAACTCCGGACCGATCAGGTGGAGTACCCGCTCCACCCGGCCCAGCTCGGTGAGCTTGCCCGCCACATACCCCTGAAGGCGCACGCCGGGCAGGAGGGAGGGCTCGAGCTGGAGCTGATACTGCCGCAGCAACGGCATTGCCTCGACCACGTCTACCGACCTGTCGTACCCCGGCCAATTCTCCTTGCCCACCCACACCTCGCCGCTAGGCAACACACGCCAGGCACGCCCGGGGAACTGCTCCAGCACCTGACTGAGCGCCAACCGCGCCGGCCCCCCCATGCGGCTCCAGGTGGGTAGTAAGGTTGGCAGGTCGATTTCTCCCGCCTTCTCGCGGCATTCCGCCAGCGTATCGCGCACAACGACGTCGGCCCGAACACCCCGATAGAACTTGGGCCGCACGTCCATGTCGAGCTTCCCGGCTCCGCCTACGACCAGCACCGACCACCACCCCCCGGCTGCGCCCACCCTCAGACAGGTGGTAGCAAACGCCATATCGGCCAGGATTAGGGATACCGAGTCTCCTACCCTGATCGGGGCTCTGCTGGCCTCGACGGCCAGCAGGAGCCTGGCAGTGAGCCTGCCTACGCGGGGAATGCTGAGGTTGGCGCGGGCGATCGGATGCCGATTTGCCATCAACAGCGCCATCACCGACCCCCCGTGATCTGTTGCGCGAAATTGAACCCTGCCTGGAACTGCTTCTCGAAGTAGGAGCTGGGCGGGTTTTTCTGGGCTTGCTTAGCAGTGGGCTGGGCTCCGGGCTTGCGCGGGTCCGTACCATCCCCGCTCGAGCTGGGCGACGACTCCGTGCCAATTTGACCGACGTTGACCCGAGCTTGGGCGTACTCGGGGAAATACTCCCGGAGTTCGATCTCCAGCGAGTACCCCTCCCGGCTGTAGTCCGGGGCCCGGATGGACGCGATGTAGACGTCTTTTAGCCCATGTAGGCTGAGGTTCGGGTGCAGGGCATTGAGAGGCTGGATCGGGTCGCCCTTGCGCCGCCGGTACAGGTCCAGCACGGCCCGGAGCTTTGAAAACTCTTCAGCGTCGATCACCTCCACGCGGACGGTCGCTTTTCCGGCCCTCCAACCCAGCTCGAGCGCTCTCACCCCCTCCTGACCGGGCACGCTCACCTCATCGACCTCGGGCGCGCCGGGCTCCACGTCAACATTGACAACGCCGGGCACCGTTACGCGCCCCTTGGGGCCGACCAGGATTAGGGTTTCCCACAGTTCGGGGTTGATGAAGGGGTTAGGACTAGCCATTCAGGCCCTCCTCGATGGCAAGCTCTTCGATGGCCAGGAGCACCCTTTCGGCGGACAGCTCCGCCACGCGCTCCGCAAATTCCCGGGCCTCAGCTCCCTTGGGAACAGACAGGTAGAACTGGTTGGTGATGTGGTAGGTACTCCTGCGGTTGGAGCGGACGGCTACTGGCAAAAGGCCCAGCCCTTCCCGGGCCTCCAGCGCCAGCGGCATCTGGAGGGTGGGGATGGTCGCCAGGTTTGCCACCGCCGCCGAAACCTCGGGGAGACCGGCGCTGATGCCCTGAGCCATGCCCACCGGGAGCATGAGCCCCAGACTGGCGAAGACCCTCGAGGGCGACCGAATCCCCAGAAGCCGCTTGAAACGGTCAATGACGTTGCTGGCGATGCCACTCACCGCCTCGACCGCGCCCTTTACCCCGCTGCGGATGCCGTCGGCAAATCCGATTAGGAGGTTCTTCCCATACTCGACAAACTTCGGCCCCAGCAGTTGCAGTGGGGCGGTGAGGGTCTGGCTCAGGCCCTGCATGACCCTGGCCGCACCCGCGCGAATCCGGTCGAAGTCTCCCGTGAAGAGGCCCACCGCGATGTCGATGAAGCCGCTGATGATGTTGGTGATGCCCGCGAGGCCCTGGGTGAACACGGCAGCGATGCGGGTCAGGCCGATCGTCACAATGCCCACGATGAAGCCCAGGACCCAAGCGAACAGCCCCCCTAGCCAGCGCAGCCCCCCACCTGCCCGCTGCAGGCCCGCCTCGAGCACTGCCCCGATGGGCCCGATCGAGGTCAGGACGTTGGCCCAGGCCTGGTGCAGCTGCCCGAAGGTGCTGACCAGTGGGGCCAGCGCGGAGGCCACCTGCCTGCGGAAACCGTCCACGTGGTTCCAGGCCCACACAAAGGCAGTGCCCAGGCCCACCACGGCGGCGATCATCAGGCCGATTGGGTTGGTAAGCAGGGCCGCGGCCAGCCCGCGCGCCGCGCCCGTGAGGGCGATGATGCCCAGGCGCAGGGCCGGGATAGGGCCCCCCAGGCTCTGGAGCTGGAAGCGCAACAGGGCCAAGCCCAACGAGAGCAGGCGCCCGGTGCGCTGGACGTCGAGCATGGTCTGGCGGAGGAAGGCCATGCCGATCCGCGCCTGGGCCGAGGCGTAGCCGATCCCCGCGAGCGCGGCGACCGCCAGTCCGCCGCCGAGGGCGAGCGCCGACAGGCCGATCACCACCCCGACGAGGACGTTGCGCAGCAGGGGGAAGCGCTCGAGCAAATCCGTGACCCAGTTCAACATTCCCGCTCCCGCCTCGAGCACCCGCTGGACCGGCGGCAGCAAGGTGTTCCCGACGGTGACGCCCAGGCTCTTCAGCGCGTTCACGAACAGCTGGAGCTTCGACTCGGTGGTCGCGACCCGGCTGGCGAACTCCCGGGCGACGCTCCCGGCATACCCCTGGCGGTTCGCCATCTGCCCCAGGTTCTTCTCGATGTCGGGCAGGACGTTCACCAGCGCGGCGATGTCGTCGCTGTACTCCGCCCCGAAGAGCAGTCCCAGCGTGGTGGGCATGTCCTTGGCGCCCCGGACAGCGCGCATGAACCGCAAGAGTGCTCCGGTAGCGTCCTGCTGCATGGCCGTCTGGATCTCGGCGGCGCTCAGGCCGATGGTCGCCAGCCCCCGCTGGAAGTCCTTGCTCTGGATCGACGCCGAGCCAAGGCGGTTGATCAGGGTGGAAAGCCCCGTGGAGACGACCTCGGGGGAGCGGCCGGTGGATAATATCGCCGAGGAGAACGCGGCGACGTCTTGCCCGGCCATGCGGAACTGGTTCCCCACCGGTCCCACCCGGCGCAGGGTCTCGAGGATGTCCGGGGCCTTGGCCGCCGTCGTGTTGGAGAGGTGGTTGACCGCATCCGCCAAGCCCATGACGTCGGGCTGGGTCAGCTTGAAGATGTTACGGAGCTGGGCCAGGGTGTCCCCCGCCTCGCCCGCGCCGATGTCGAAAGCCACCGCCGTCTTAGCCACGTCGCGCACGAAGCCGCTCAGCTCGGCCAGGGGAATGCCGGCCTGACCCCCGGCGGCGGCGATCTGGGTGAGCTGGTCGATCGAGAGCGGAATCTCGCGCGAGAGGCGGCGGAGGTCGTCGAGCAGCGCCTTGGGGCCATACTGGGGCGTAAAATCAACCACTTTGCGCACGTCGGCGAAGGCGGATTCCAGCCTCATCGCCTCGCTGGTGGCGCCCGCCAACGGCGCCGCCAGCAACGCCCCCACGGCGGCGATGCCCGCACCGGCCTGCATGCGCTGCATGGCCTCGTCAGCCAGCGCCACGTGGTGCTGCAGCGCCTGGATCCGCCCCAGCGTCCGGGTGATCGGCCCGCTGAGCCGGTCGGCCAGGTCCACCAGGACTTGCAGCCGGTAGAGGCCGTTCACGCGATTCTTGCCCTCCCAAGGCTTCCAAAGTCCTCCGGCAGCCGGACCACTGTGGTGATGCGGTCCCACGCCTGCAGGGGAGTAACCGCCAGGGCCCCTCCACCCTGTCCGTATTTGCGCTGGCGGCTCTTGGAGGCGGTGTTTTCCACCACATACAGCCGGCCATCGCGCTCGACCACCACCCCCACATGGCCATAGGGAGCGGAAGCGTCGCTAAAGACGATGTCGCCAGGCTTCAGGGGATTCTTGCGGTCGATAACAACGCTATAGCCCAGCTTCCTGCAGGCCATCTCGGCATCCACGGCCCAGCGGCGACGGTACTCCTGCGCTGTCATGCCCTTGGCTAGGAGGGCGTAGAGTTGATATGCGGGCAGATCCAGTGCCTCTTCGATTACATCCCGCACGAAGGCCAGGCAGAAGAAGGGTCGTCGCTCGGTATCGGGCTCGCCGAGCGCGGCCAGGGCCTTGTTGGCGATCTTCTCTCCGACAGTCACACGAGCCTCCAGCAAAGAAAAACAGCCCCCGAAGGGGCCGCTAGGGTATCCACAGTGTACCTTAATCGGCTGGGCTCTGGTCTATGGAGGCTAGCAGCTTCTCCACCCACTCTCGCTTGGCCATGACGATGAGGGGCTCGAGCTGATCCAGGTCATACTGGGCCGCGACCAGGGAACTATGCCATAGCTCCTTGAACTCCGCAAATCCCAGCCTGCCCGCTTCCTTGAGGCGGCGCGCCTCGGCGGCCAGTACGTTGAGCCGCTCGAGGTTGGGTTGGGGAGGGGCGATCATGGCAAACCAAGCTCCTTCCGAGCCTTCTCAATCATAGCATGCCCGGTCGGGTCGAAGGCAAACAGCGTACGAGCGGCAAAAGTGTGCGCTGCGAAGCACTCACAGAAGTATTCTTCCCAGTCACGCCGTGCCCGCAGGCTGATCGCTGATCCACTCCGATACGCCTCCTGGACCAGGGCGATGAAGCCCTCCCGACCCTTGAGGTCCACGAGCAGGTGGTGGCCGATCTCGTGAATCAGGGTACGGCGCAGGGCCTCCACCAAAGTTTCTCCGGTCGCTGAGAAGGTCTTGAGGCGGGCCGGACGGAAGTCCTGATTGATCGTTTGTGCGGGGCGTGCGCTATTGAGCACCAGGTGCTGCTCGTCCTCCAGGTAATACCCCAGAAGCACGTTTTCCCCCTGGCCGGGTAGAGGTTGAATGTCAAGGACTGCCAGGGGTCGCTTGCGCAGATACTCGCTGAGTCCAGCTTGGGCCAGAGCCCGGTAAACTGCGTTGGTGTCCGCGCTTGAGAGAACGCTTCTGCCGGCCAAAAACTGTTCCCCTAAGCGAATTTGCTCGGCCCGCATGGAGCCCATCCTATCCTGCTCATACTGAAAGGCCGCCCATAGCTCAGGATCGTAGTCCGATGCTCTGGGTCGCCATCCTTCCACATCCGGAGGCCTGCCGAAGCCCTCGAGCGGGGGCTGGTCGGGCACGGTCTGGCTGACGCGTCCTCGTGCTTGCTCCGCCGAGTAGGTCACCAACGCCGTGCGGCAGCGGAAGTGCAGGGGCGGAATATGGTTAGTCCAGAATGGATCATCCGCCGGGCGCACCACCCCGGCGAGGTTGCGGCAGATGCTGGAGGTGCGGCCATCGAGAACCACCTCGAGGCCCCAGTATGGCCGGGAGTCCCGCAGCTCGTTGGCCGCCCGCCAGCGCCCGGCCCCGTAGGCCATCTGCAGGTTGGTATCGAAGATGGTCCGCAGGCGGTGGGGGCTCTGCCCTCCCCAGGCCCGGGCTACCTGCTGACTCAGCCTCTCCCGGAACCTCTCGAAGGTTTCCCCCTCCGCCAGAGCGGCGTCCAGCGCGTTCATGACCTCCTGCACCAGGTCGAGCCGGGCCAAGCCGGCTACGAAGAACGCCCGCCGGCGGGCGGCGTCGCTCAGGGCACGGAACTCGGGGTCGGTGACGGGGAGCCTCGAGCGGAAGAACTCGAGGGCCGCCTCCGGGTCAACCGCGATGCTCTCAACCATCCACATCGGCGTCTTCTCGCTGGGCTAGCATCCCCGCCAGTTCGGCCAGGGTCACGCCCACCTCCAGCAGACGGCTGAGCTGGGAGACGTCGAGCTGGGGGAACAGCCGGATGAGGCGCCGCCTGAGGTCGTCGTATCCGTCGGCCTGGCGCACCTGTTCGAGCAGGAGGTCCAGCGGGTCCTTCATGGCCTCGCTGCCAAGGTTGAGCGCCTGACCTAGGAGCTCGAAGACGTACTGCTGTCCGTTGAGCACTCCACGGCTAGGTCGTGCGGATTCCAGGCTCACGCGGGTAGCCTCGAGGGGGGTCGGGCGCTGGGCGCCGGGCCGGATCAGGATACGCTCGTTGGCCTGCGGTGCGGGCAGGCCGAACTCCCGCTGCACATAGCTCTCGGGGATGGGTACGCCCATCTGCTGAAGGAGGTCTAGTGTCTCCGCGCGCTGCTTCTGGTCTTTCTCCTCCTCGAGGATGCCCTGAATCACCGGGGCCAGCTTTATTCTCTCGATGCCAAAATTGAAGGCGATAAAGGGTTTGGCGAGCTGTTCCCGCAGGGTTTCGCCGAGGGCCAGCGTATCGGCTTCCAGCAGGTCCATGCGGGTCTTGAGATGCACCTGTCCGAGGGCCTGGGTGCCGTGCTGGCCTTCGCTCGAGGTGAGGGTCTGTCCCAACACGGCCAGGGTCATCTCGCGGTTGGCCAGCTCGATCAGCTTTTCATAGACCTCTGGGCCACCCCTTTGCGCAGTCTCGATGATCTCAATCTCGGTATCCTTGCTGATCACTCCGGCAGCGTCGGTGCCGAGGTTGCGCACGGCGGCCTCCAGGGCATCCCGCTCGTCCTTCCCGGTCGCCGGGTCATACTTGCCCAGTCGATAGGGCTGTCCGTACAGCTCGCCGTAGGTCAACCAGTCTTTGAGCTCGTAGTGCTTGAAGAGGTACCACCAGGCGGTGGTACGCATCAATCCGGCCCGCGTGGGGGAGCCCGCCCGGGCCCGGTAGCGGTGCTCGATCACCTGACCGTACTGCGGCAGCATGCCCGTGGGCTCTTCCTGAGTGCGGATCTTAAAGCGCCTGAGGTTGAAGTCGTAGATGAGATGCTTAGCCCCAATGTGCTGGAACTGCGTGGGCTGCCACAGCCCGTCTACGCGCTCCCAGACCAACCCCACCATGCTCACGCCCTGCCCCAGGGCATCCAGCAGGTCCAGCATTAGCCCGCGCCAGGGCATGTCGGTCCACACCTCGCGGAAGGCGTCCGCGTAGCGCCTGGCCTCGCTGCTACTGTCCTTGGGCTCGACGCGCCACTCGAGGCCGATGCTGGCCAGCCGGCGATCCTGCATGAGTTTGAGCAGGGTGCCGTCGCGTTCCTCCATCTCCTCAAAAAGTTCAGCTTGGGTCTCGAGGTAGCCGTCGTCGGCCTCGCGTAGGATCTGGGCCAGGCGCTGCGGGGTCAGGCCCCGCAGCGGGTAGCTGCGCCACCTCGAGTCCAGTCCCAAGACCGGCGAGGGGGTCTTGTTGGTAGGGGGGCTGGAACTGATGGGGTTGCCGTACTGGTCGAGGATTGGCATAGTCCGCGCTCCAAAAAGAAGCAGCCCCCGAAGGGGCTGCTAGGTTACCGACAGTCTACTTCACTCGTGTGGGTTTAGTTGCAGTTCGCCCAGCCTTTTCCAGTTTCGCCCTGAGCCGTTCAATGCGCTCAGTCCAATCACCATGCCATCGTTGTCGGCGTGCCTCAATGCTGAAACTTAGGGCCTCCTCGAGCTGTCCCTGCTTTTCCAAAACGATCACCAAGCGCTCAAACCCCGGGTGACGGACGCCCGTCGCGCCACCCCTGCCGTATTTCCTGCGCATCGCCTCACGAACTTGGGGGGCAATTGCTACCATTGAACGCGCGGTCCCCAGGGCAGCTTCCAGCATCCCTGGCCGGTCACGGTGCTTGTACTGGAGCTCCATAAGGTCCATCAAGGCAAAGTGTCGTTCCAGGACGCCCGAGGCTGTTTGCGCAGCCCGCTTCGCCAGCTCGAGTTGGCGATCAAGGTCAATGGGATCCACGTTGGTCAGTATATGTCCAACCTGGCTCACGCTTTCTGTCAGAACTCCCCAGGCATTAGGAGCCTTTTTACGGGGCTCCGTGGGCAGGCCGGTCCAACCACCGGCCCCCCGCGTGCCGGGGCATTTGCCGCCCCATCGGCGGGCCAGCGGGCCGCTCAGTACAGCCCCTCGTGGCCACCAAACCGGCCCTTCAAGACCGTGCGATATTCCACCGGCCCCCTCGGGCGGGTCGCCGCGTGCATGGCCAGCGCCTTAGCCCAGAAGTGGTCGGCGTGGCCCTGCTCGTTGCGCTCGGCATCATAGCGCACGTTGCCCGCACTGGTGACGATGCGCTTTACCGAGTGAATGGATTCTCGCAACGATTGGTTGTTGGCCGGAATGCGCACCTTGCGGTCCTCGAAGGCCAGCCGCAGGCTTTGAGCGAGGTCGGCCTTGACCTCGAGGTTGAACTCCACCGGCTCGACCCTCCAGCCGAACTTGCGCCGGGCCTCCTCCGCCAGCATCATGCCCAGGCCGGTGGCGTCGATCGCGGCGCGGCGGACACGTGGCAAGTAGCTCAGCAGCACCTCGAGCTGGGTGGCGAAGGGGGTGCTCCGCAGCTCGATGATCTTGCGGCAGTAGGCCACGTCACCCACGATCTCATCAATCCAGATCACCGTGAGGTCGCGCCGACGCCCAATGTCCATGCCCAGGTAGGCGCGGTCAGGGTCCCATTCCTCGGCCAGGCAGCCCGCGGATTCAGCGGCCAGGATCAGGTCGTAGGGGATGAAGGCCGTGCTCTCCTCCACGAACTCCAGGAGATACTCCTGCTGCCAGGCGATGGGATCGGCGATAGCCTCCCGCAGTTCCTCCGGGTCAATTTGCAGCCCCTGAGCAACCGCGTCGTAGATGGTGACCCGATGGCGGCTCCAGATCTCTCCCCCGCGCTCCCAGAGCTGGAAGAACATGTTTCCCTTGCCGTTGGGCGTGCTCACGATGCGGATTCGGTAGCTGGGATTGCGGGTGATGGTGGGGAACAACGCCGTCCAGATCGCCTTGGAGTCCTTATGGAAGGCGAACTCGTCCAGGAAGACGTTACCCGAGTAGCCGCGAGCGGTGTCGGGGTTGGCCGGGAGGAAGATGTGCCGCGAGCCGTTGGGGAGGCGAAGCTGGAGCTGAGTGTACTTCTCCCCGCTATCGGCCAGGAAGTAGTCCTCCATCGCCTCGGCAGCGATGCGGTAGGCTTCGAGGTGGAGCTTGGCCTTCTCGGCGAGCTCGAGGCTCTGCCGTTCTCCACGGCTGAGATAGATCCACAACGCCCTGCGCTCGAGGGAGTCATCCACCGTCTCGAGCGTCCCCGCGAAGCTTTTCCCGCTCTGGCGCGACCACATGCCGATCTTGAATCGAGATTTGTCCTCGATCCAGAGCTTCTGGTAGGGCAGAAGAATCCCACTCATGGCCGCACCGGGGTGTGGCCTCCTCCCCCCACTTTAGTGGGGGGCAATATAGCCTCCACACTCCCTTTTCTGTAATCAGCCGAGAAGCGTACGTAATCGATGATGAATAGATCGGCTGGTATGCCCCCACGCGACAGCCACACATACCAGAAGGCGCGACGGAAGGCACGGCCCCTATAGACCTTCAGCTCGATATTGCCGTTAGTGGCGGTATTGGGGTCCGACATAGCACTTAGGGGGTGATGCCGTAGAGCTCCTCGCGGATGACCCGAAGCACCTCGGGCGTAATGCCCGACTGCTTAGAGAGCTTTTCCTCGACTTTCTTGGCCACGTCCTCGGTAAGCAGGCGTTCGGTCTTCTCCAGGCGCAGTGCGACTTCGGCCGAACGCACCGCGAGGTTGAGCGCCTTGATGGGGTCGAGGTCCTCGAGCTCGGTATCCTCGAGCAGCCGGAGCGCCTTGTGGGCGATGACGTTAACCACGGCGCTGTGCAGGGAGAGCTGCTTGCCGGTGGCCCTGGAAATGGCGTCCATGACCTGCTGGGTCTCGAGCGCCTGACCCAGGGCAGGCAGCAGGTGGTTGTTCCGATGGCGCGAGAGCCCGCCTACGCTGATGTCCAGGCCCTCCGTAGCCGCCCACTGCACGATCTCCTCGTATTTGTAGGACATACCGCCCGGCTTGCGCTCCTCGCCCAGCAGCCGGGCGTCGATCCGCTCCCGCAGACTGGATTGGCAGATCTTGCAGCGGGTAGAAGTGACATAAATCATCGCAGCCATCCCCCGATCGCCACCAGCAGGGTTGTGGCTCGTACAACCCAGGCCAGCCAACGACGTCGCGTATGGTCGGCCTCGAGCAGTTTCACCAGGCGGCCCATATCGGCCTCGATAGCCGACAGCCGCACATCCGTCGCAGTACGTAGCGCTCGGAGTTCTTGCTCAAGGCGCTCCGCGTTCACCGTCGCACCCGCACCAAGACGCCGGGATCCGTCGTGGTCCCGTCATTAACATCGATTCCCGCTGGCAGGAGCCGCACCCACTCGAACGACCCCGAGCCATCCATTTTCCAGCCCACCTGGACATACTGCTTGCCCTCGAGGTAGCGCAGGGCATTGTGGAGTTCAGCATCAGCGGGCAGGCTCCGTAGCTCCTCGAGCGTGCGGGTCAGCTCGTAATGCCCAATGCAGTAGGGATCGTCGGGATTGAGGGCATCGCCCTCAGCGGCGACGTGGATCACATAGAGGATCAACCCTCGCAGCATCCGGGCACGTTTGGGGTCACGCTTTTGAAACACGCTCATCGTCGTTTTCCCTCCGTATTACTTGATCCACCCAGCAACCGTGCTCCTGATGTCGATAATGCCTATCAGCAGGGCCAGCACGAGCACCAGTAGCCTGAAAAACCACTCCGTTTGCCACCAGCGCAGTGTGGGCTTTTCCTTGGCTTCAATCTTGCGGATGAGCTTGATCGTGAGCAGTTTTTCCCGCAATCGGTCGAGGTGATCCGGGTTAGTACCGGGCGACTTTTCCAATTCTGCGAGCATACCCTCAACCAACTCGAGTTCCAGATCATCCACCGCGCCTCCCGGGCCAAAGAAAAGCAGCCCCCGAGGGGGCTACCAGGTTAAGGCTAGTGTAACAGGTCAGGCTGGGAAAGCGGGAGGTTTTGACAAATAGCGTGGATCAGGTTGGACATGGCCGCAACAACCGCCCCAGCTTGAGCGCCAGCTCAGCCAGCGACTCGGATACGTTAGCCCGCTCGACGCGACCCCGGTCACGCCGCGCCCGGAACACCGCCCGGTAGCGGGTGGTCGCCAGGTGCTCCTCCAACTCCTCTCGCTCCCAGGGCTCGAGGTTATCCAGAAAGCGCTCCATGTCCCACCGCCACAGCCGCAGGGTCTCGGCCTGGATCAGGCCGGGCACCGGGCGCACGTGCACCTCAAGGTAGCTGGCACGGTGAGGATTGTGCCCCCCCAGCACCTTGACCCAGGTCTTGCGCTCGTGCGCCACCATCCACAAGGCGTGCATGGCCCACTCGGCCCGCCACATCGCCACCGGGTTCGAGCTCCCCCTCACCGGCGCACCTCCTGCCAGACACGCCCGGTCCACTCCACGAGGCCCAGGTCGCGCAGCTTGGCCAGCCGCCGATCGGCTGTCTCCTTCGAGCGCCCGATGGCCTCCGCCAGCTCCTTGGCCTCAATGCTGCCCCCTCTGGCCCGGATCACCTCGAGGGCCTGGGTCAGGTTAGGCGCCAGGGTCAGGCGGGTGGTGGTCTCCTCCACCCGGTGGTGGTGCTCGAGTTGGCTCATGAATCCGGGGGCAGGATTGACCGGGGTCATGACCTGGGGCGTCACCTCGGTCACTGCTTGGGTCATGGGCATGACCGGGGTAGGTCGTCGGGGTTTCGGTTTTGTAACCGGGGTCATGACCTGGGGTGTCGCCTCGGTCACCGCTTGGGACATATGGAGTAGCCCCCCGATGACCTTGCCGATGACCAGCCCGGCCAGGGGAAACGCGCTCGCGGCCAGTAGGGTCAACCACCACTCGAGCCCCCACAACTCTGAGGGGGCTGCCAGCCACATCGAACGCCAGTTGCCGACGAACACGATCAGTAAAAACGCGATGTTGCCCCAGAAGGCGTAGCAGGCGACCTCCTGCTTTTGGTAGATGCGGGAAACCATGCCAGTGGACAACACGAAGAGCTCCAATGCCACGGCAATACTCCAGGCAATGCCGGGCGGCAGGCTGCCGTTGTACTGGGCATAGAACGCGGCGAGGTGCGGGGTGGAAACCACGGCAGCCAGCACGTAGATGCCCAGCAGGGCGACGATGATCAAGCGGGTATGGTCAAGCCGGGGCATCCCATTCCTCCATTGGTGGCACGGGCCTGAGTTCTGGGAAGGCGGCGTTGATGGCCTGGCGAGCCTCCTCCGCCGTGGGGAAGACGTATTGGGGCACGTGGTAAACGGTGTAGTAGGGCTGCACGTCGTCGCCAAGGCGGGTCATGCAGATGCACCACACCAGCCCCACCCAACCACTCTGGCGAGGGTCGTAGGCGACGGATAGGTAGTACTGCTGATCGTTGAGGTAGGGGATGTTATTCCGCTTGATCCTGATCACGTCGCATCTCCTTTTCGAGGCGCTCCAGACGGACTTTCATCGCCTCGGCGGTGGCGATAGCCCGCTCGAGGTCTCCCTGCTGGGCAATGATCTGACGCACCCGGTCGAAGGCGGGGGTGGGGTCGATGACCCCACCCTCCTGCATGACCTGGCGCAGTTCGGTCCGGTAGCAGTCGATGATCTCGGCGATCTCCAACAGGGCGCTACGGCGTCCGATGGGGTCAGGGGTTATGGTGATCATGGCGTTCCCACCTCTAATCCCAGGTATTCGGCAGCCTGCGCCACTGCCCGCTCGAGCTCCCTGCTAGCCCGGCGCTGGGGCAGGGCGGCCAGGGTCAGCACCCGCAGCAGTTGCTCGGGCGAGGTACTGGCCTCCAGCAGGGTGGGCTGCTTCACCGGGTCCAACCCCTCTCCCGTACCCCGCACGAAGGCCTCGGCCAAGGCCGAGTAGCGCTGGTAGGTGGTCTCGAAGTAGGCAGCCAGGAACAGGATGATGCGACGGGCCCGGGCCACCTCCGCGGGTCCGGCTCCCACCAGGTCCACCAGGTGGTAGCGCTGGTCCTCGGGGTCGAAGCCGATCACCTTGAGGTGGGGTGCGGCCTTCTCACTGGCCAGGGCCACGGCGTCGCGGGCCTTGCGCTCGTCGGTGCCTAGCCGCTGATGGAGCTGCTCGCGGCTGAGCCCTGCATGAGCCTCGGCCAGGACGCGGTAGACTTGGCGGGCGAGCTCGAGGTCGGTCGCGTTCATGCGCCCACCGGCTCCACTTCCACCCGCACGATTACGCGGCGGGACAGAGCTTGCAGCATGGTCTTCTGGGTGACCTCGAGCCAGCACTTCGCGCTGGGGCTCCAGGTCGCGAACAGCGGGAAGACCTCGCTGTGGTTGTAGCCCGGAATAGCCGAAGCCCCCGAGGCCAGGCTCGGGGTTTCGACCAGTCCCAGGTAGCGCACCCGCCAGCCTTCACCATCGGCGAAGTGCACCAGGCATTCCTGGCCATCCTGGTTGGCAATGATTTCCAGCGCCTCATCGGGGCTAATCCTCATGGACGCACCTCCAGCAGGGAATGTCCCACGCTACCCGGCCGGTGCCGCCGCAGGTCCCGCACGGGGCGGAGCGGGCCAGCCGGGCCAGAAGCTCCCGGACCTCCGCCTCGTCCCGGTAGAGCTCGGCCATGAAGGTGTGGCCGAGTTTTTCGCAGATAGTAGCCCGGTGGCGCAATTCCTCGGGTCCATGACCCCGCACCTGGGCATGGTGGCGAATACGGTCAAGTGGGCTAATGAACGGGGCGTTCATAGCTCCTCCCGCTGGGCCGGCGGCTGAAGGGCCTGCAGGGCCGCGCCGAGTTCCTTGGCGGCCGATTCACGGGCATCCCGCGGGCGGGCGGGGTAGTCATCGGATCTCCACCCCCTTCATGCGGTGCGGGTGACGCAAGACCTCCTTGGCGGTCTCGTCGGAGCCTTTGCCCACCAGCGGAAATAGCTCAAGACTGGCAGCGTAGGCTGCGGCATGGCGGCGCAGGGTGTATTGGAGTTGCATAGGCTCGATCTGCCGGGTCTCGCCCAGTTCGTCAGCCACCCGCCACAGCTCACGGGCCAGATCGCGCAGGTTGAACTCCAGGACCTTGTAGCCAGGAACCGTGATGCTGTCGGCAATCTGATCCACGGTCTCCGGGTTATTCAGTTTTTCCATCTCGGCCATGTGAAACCTCCGGCCAAACATCAATCTGATGAGCTGAGCCGTGCGGCTCTTGTCGGTACGAAAGCGCTTATGCGACATGGGAGCCATGCTTCGCGACAAATTCGGCGAGCTGGCGGTCGGAGAAGATCTGTTCCAGTAGCCTGGCGTAGTGGCCCTCGAGGGCCGCCCGTAGGCTCTGGTGCTCACGGCGCAAGGCCTCGATGTCGGCCTCGGTCTTGTCGATTGCCACCTGCAACTGGCGCAGCCGCTTCTGGTATTCCACGTAGTCGGTGTCCTCGCAGACGGCCAGGAGGAGGTAATCCTCCTGGGCCGCCGCGCCCTTGATCTGCTGGAACTCCACGCGGGCCCGGGCCCGCACCCGCACCTCAGCCGCGCGGCGCTTGAGGTTGTCCTCGGTCTCGCGCTTCTCCGCGCGGTGGCGGGTCAGGGTGCGCTCGAGCCTGTAGATCTCCTCCGGGATCGCCAGTACCCGGGCGATCTGTTCGTTGAGCGTCACGGCGTACCTCCCCTGCGGAGGCGCAGCTCCGCGGCCGTCATCCGGTCGAGCGCCTCGCCTGATTCGACGGGCTGCAAAAGCACCCGCCGGATCACCTGTCCGTACTTGCCCCGATGGGTCTGGATGCGGGTCTCGACCCGGATGACCGCCACGGTGACAATCCGTCCCATGTCGCCGCTGCCGGGGTCGAGGTTCTCGAGCTCGAACACCTCCCCCTCACGGATCCAGTCCAGGTCCGCCCGCAGGTAGTTGAGCGGCTCTCGGGGCCAATCCCCGTTCTCGTCGGTCAGGTACAGGACGGTCGCGGCATCCTCATGCAGCGGGATGCGCTCCGAACCCACCTGGGCAAATCGGCGTTTTTTTCCCATCACAACCCCAGCACCAAAACCAGCACGGCATAGAAGCCGATGATGAAGGCCAAGCCACGCGCCCTATCCATCGCTCTCCCCCCTTGCGAACCCCTCCCATGCCCCCAGCGCCCGGCGGACCGGGTCCCACGCCGCTACGACCAGCTCGGGGTCGTGGTAGTAGGCGCGGGCCCCGGTGAGGGCGGCCAGGCGCCGGGCCTGGCCCTGGTCGCCCACCGCCGGCCAGTTGACGTAGAGCGTGCCGGAGGGGGCCAGCACTGCGGCCCTCCCTCCGGGTAGCAGCAGGGCTGTCACGTGCGGCCCCCGCTGAGGTTGATGCGTTGGGCCGCTGTGAGCACGTGGCGCGGAGCGAAATTCTCCCGGCTCAGGCCCCTCTCGCGGTTTTTCGAGATGGCCCGGTCGATCTGGCGCACCAGCCGCAGCACGTCACGCATGACACCGCCGGTAAGCTCGTGCATCTTTCTGATGACCTCGGGCTTAAACCCGGCCATTTGCGGCATGCTCAGCAGCTCCTCGAGCTCCACCGGTTTGGCCTCCGCCACTACGCCGATGCGGCTCTCGATGTCGCGCCAGCGGCGCAGTAGCCGGGCGTAGTCCTCGGTGCAGACCAGGATGAAGGTGCTCCCCGACTCGTCGGCGAGGTATTTGAGCACCTCTAGGCTCTCCCGCGGCATCCGCTGGGCCTCGTCAATCACGGCCACGATGGGTCGCTTCATGAGCTGCTGGTGGATGATCCCGATCAGCGTCCGGAAGTTAGCCACCTTAGTGATGAAGAGGTTGGTGGCCAGCTCATCCAACAGGGCCTGGGGACCGAAGTCGGGCGGCGCGTGAATGTAGGCGGTATTGAGGTCGGGTTTGTCCTCCCTCAGTTTCTGGATGAAGCGGCGGCTCGTGATGGTTTTGGAGCAGCCTGCGGGCCCGGTCACCAGCGCAAAGGGAAACTGGTCCTCTACGGCGTCACGCAAGCGCCCGGCAATGATCGCCGTGGCCTTGGTCTGCACGTAGCCCTGGGTGGGGTCCTCGAGGGAGAAGCCGAGCTCCTCGCTGAGCGCCTCATCGATGAACCGGGAGAGCTCCTCAGGGTCCTTGAACAACAGCTGCACCGGAGTCTCGGTCTGTCGTGTATCCTTGTCCTGATCCATACAGTCTCCTTGACGTGGATTGCCTCTCGGTCTGCCTCCGGCAAGAGCTACAGACCGTTGGGGCTTAACGGGTCGTTGCCGAGGTCGTACTCCTCGTCGAGCACGAATCCCTCGGCCAGGAAATCCTCGAGTGCGCTCTGCATCTCGGCGCGGCTCTGCGCCTCGGGGTCGGCCTCGAGCCGGGCCTCCGGGGCGGCGAGATGGAAGGTCTGGGGTTCGGGTTTGGCGGCCAGGCGCTCGAGCACCCGGTCGTGCCGGTAGGTCGGGTCGGTGAACTGCCGCCGCACCTCCTCGGCGGCCTCGAGGATGCTCTTGACCTGGGCTCGGATCCGGCGCCGCATCTCCCGCGCCTCGTCGCTGCCCGCGGCGAAGTCCATCGGAACCAGGGGGCCCAACACCTGCAGCCGGTCGCCCACCGGCAGCGCGACCACCAGATTCTGGGCGGGCATCAGGTCGTTGACCAACAGCACCACCTCGTCCCCCTGGTGGGCGATGAGGCTGCCGTCGGCCAGGCCCCAGGTGCGGCCCTCGTAAACCACGGTGCCGTTGCCGCGCACCTTGCGGCGCTCCTGGCGGGAGAACACCAGGCTCAGGTCGCCGAAGTTGAAGCGGGCCCGGCTCGCAGGCGGCGCGGTCTCGAGGAACAGCTCCTGGTATGATTTGCCGCCCTTGCGGATCTCGCGGTGGTAATCCATCGTGAGCCATAGCAGGGCGGCGTTCTTGAACTCCTCTTCGGTGAGGAGTCGATCATTGGTATCGCGGGGATCTGGCCCCCCTTCGGCAATCCAGCGGCGGGTGTTGTGCAGCAGCCGGGCGATCTGCTGGTGGTCGCGCTCGGTGGTGTCCGGGCCGGCGTAGCCCGGAAGACCGCGCTCAAACGTGTTGTGGAAGACCCCGAAAAACCGCTCGATATTGCCGCGGCTGTGGCTGACGCGGGGCAGGGAGTGCTCGAGGCGAATGCCCAGGGTGCGGGCGATCTGCGCCGACTTCTCCGAGCGGTAAACCTTGCTGTTATCCCAATAGATGACTTCGGGCCGGCCCCAGATGGGCCAGAGCTGGGCCCAGCGGTCGGGCTTCTCCAGCAGGCCGAGCATCAGCATCCGGTCAGTGGGAGCCTGCCCCTCCTCCCGGCTGAAGACGAAGGCCGGGACCGCGCCGCTGAACACGTCGATCGCGGCGTGGATGCGTAGCCTCAAAATCTTGTCGCTGTAGGGGTCGTACACGAAGGTGTCGCAGCGGGTCATGTCGACCATCCATAGCTCGTTGGCTCGCTCGGCCAGCACCTCCCCCACCCACACCCGGCCAAACTCCTTTTTGCCCCGGTCGTCCATCAGCGCCACCCGGAACGCCGGGATGCGCTCCATCTGCCGCCGGACGCGCTGGATGGTGCCGGGGCTGAGGGTGTTGGTGGCGCGGGCCCGGGGATAGGGCTTGTATCGCAGGAGGGCCGGGTCGTTGAGTTCGATGATGCGGCGTATCCGCCGGGCGCTGTAGCGCGGGTGCATGATCCAGAGGGTCATCACCAGCCGCAGCAGTTCCTCCGGCAGGCGGGGAACCCCGCTATCGGTGCGGCGCTTGCGGGCCAGGCCGCTCTCCGGGTCACGGGCCTGGGCCAGCTTGCCCAGCAGGCGCCAGATGTGACGCTCGGATACCCCCCTACGGGCAGCCTCCTCGCGCACGCGCTGGGCGCGGGCCCCGTAGCCGAGTTGCTGCAGTTCGGCGTGCAGGGGCTGGAGCCACTCGAGCATCTGCTGAGCCCGCTGGCGCTGGTGTGTGGGGATGGCCTCGGGGTTGCGGAGGCTAAGCACGGTCGGCGCGAGGCCCGGGGTGACTTGGGCACCCCGCGAAGAGCCCCCCTCCTCGTCTGTCGGGTTGAATAAATGTCCCCACCGGTGCTCAGCTTGAACATCCTTGTCCAGGGCTCGAGCCAGGCTATCCAGGTCCACCACCCAGTACTTCGCCGCTCTCCCCTGGGGACGCACTTTCCGACGCTCCTCCCAAATCACACCGGGAACGCCCCTATAGCGCCGAATGGTTTTATCGGAAACCCCAAGCAGCCTCGCTGCTTCCACGACCGTAACGAATTGGGTCATTCCTCACCTCGCGATGTAGGCTGCATATGTTGAGGTTCGGAGGAAAAAAAACGGAGATCGAGGCCGTAGATGTCGGCCAACTTTTGGATTGTCATCAGCGTTGGGCGCTTCCCCCGCGAGCCGCTGAGGATGGCGTATACCGTCGAGCGGGCCAGCCCCGTCCTCCTCGCCACATCGCTGGGCGTGTCCCCATGCTCGAGCATTGCCTGCCGCAATTTCTGCCCCAGTGCCATGAACGTCATGCCTCACTTGTCCACATATGTAGACGCTGTTACCATGCTAGTCGTGTAGTCCACATGTGTCAACACTCTGCGGAGCAAAATCCTATGAGTCGAAAGTTGCCGTTGGAGGGCCCGTTTAATGATTGGATTGCGGAGCGGATGGATGAGCTAGGCATTCAATCCGTTGAGGAGTTCGCTCGGTACGCGAAAATTGGCCGAGCCACCATGCACAACGTTATCCGGGGCCGGGTTTCGCCCAAGGGTACCTGGGTCAAACCCTCCATCGAGACCCTCGAGCTGCTGGCGATCGCCCTGAACCGGCCGATCCAGGATCTCATATTTCGGCTCATGCCCAACGCTCCCGGCAGCGAGCTGATGACCACGCGCGCGCAAGTCCGGGTGCCGGTCGTGGGAGTAGTCGGAGCGGGTCCTGGTCAGGACATCGAGGTTGACGACGGGTATATCTTCGTCGAGTCCGCATTTGCGCGGGGGAAACGGCTGGCGGCCTACCGGGTCTACGGGGATAGCATGTGCGCCGGCCGCCGGCCGATCTGCGACGGAGACATCATCGTCGCCAACCTGAACGACAAGGGTGACTCCGGCTCAGTGGTGGTGGCCCGCCTGGTCGACGGCACCACGGTGTGCAAAGCGCTGAAGGTCGACAGGTTCGGGGCCCACCTGATGAGCCTCAACCCGATGTACACCAACAGCACCCCGCCGATGATCCCCGCCAGCGAGGTTGCCGAGATCGTCGGAAAAGTCATCATGGTCCAGGGACAGCTCTGACGCCCTGGTCCCCCTGAGGAGGCTGGAGGTTCCTCGAGTCCCTGCTCGAGGAAATGCCTGCGTAGCCCATCAGCACGAAATCTGAACCAGAGGCAGATGCGAACTGTTCTATAGTGGGTACATGCGAAACGTGGTCTTGCTGGGGTTCCTGGTGCTCGGGGGCCTGGTCCTCGGAAAGCCTATTAGCGACAAGCAGCTCGTCACAAGGTTGGTGCAGGCGGGGCGGGTCGTCCGCTTCGAGCACGTGCGCCTCGGTGCGCCGCTGGCCGGGCACAGCCTCGAGCGCAAGTACCGCCTGCAGGTCAGAGACCCCAACGACCAGGTGGTTATGGTCGAATGGTTCTTGGCAGTGGCGAAGGGCACCACGCATGTCTTCAAGTCCGGAGTCACACTTCCCCAGGGCTCGGACATCGGGAACAGCGGATTCGCCCTGGGCCTGGTGGTCGGCATCGTTCTGCAGAGCTGTCTCGGGGCGTCACCCGCTGTGGCATCCGAGATCGAGGGCTGGTTCGTCAGCCGAATGGAGGTGCTGCTGGAGCGCGGCCGGGGGCAGTACGAAAAAGCCTTCGGCCCGATTTACATGGCCTTCATTGGCAACGCGTCGTTCGGCATCGGCGAGCTCACCATCGCGATCAGCCGGGCGGGAAAGCCGGGCACCGGGTGGAACTCGTACTGCACCATCGCCCCTTGAGGGACGTCGCCACGCTGAGGGTGTACACTCAGCCCAGCGTTGCGTGGTAAACTCTCCATAACCTAGCCAGAGGACCCCCGGGGAACCCCCCTGGGGGTCCGGCTTTTGGTCAGAGGAGGGCGTGTGAAGCGAACCGCAACGATCATCCTGGCGCTGGCGTGTGCGTTGGTGCTGGCCCAGGGCCAAAACCACACCGGCCCTGCGTCGGCAGACCCCTGCCTGGTGTGGGGGCCGTTGATCTCGTTCTTCGTCCAGCTCGTCAAGGGTTGGATCTCCTGGGTCAGGGAGAGGCCGCAGGTGGTGGCGGGTATTTTCAGCGCGATCGCCACCGTGGTGAGCTCGCTGGGCGGCAGCGCCGACATCGTGGCGGTGTTGATCTGCTTTGCCACCACTCTTGGGCTCAGCGTCGGCACCTACGAGGTGCTCATCAAGCGCTTCGCCAGGCGGCCCGCTGCTTGAAGAGCATGGAGAACCGCTTCGCCCAGCTCCTCACCCGTATCTCCCTCTCGGAGGGGGCCCTGCCCGCGCGCGTGCCGCTTCACCCCTTCGGGGAGTTCACCGCCAACGGCGGGAGCATGCGCTTCCGCTTCGATGCGGACAGCCTCGAGCGGGTCAAGGCCCAACTGCGGGAGAAAGGCGTGCCGTTCGTGATCGACCTCCACCACGCCACCCTCAAGGTCGAGGAGGGCAAGGCCGCCGAAGCCCCTGCGATGGGCTTCATCCATGACGTGGAAGTCGAGGGGGACACGGTTTACGGGATCGTGGAGTGGACCCCACTGGGCCAGGAGAAGGCGGCACAGGGCGGTTTTGCGTTCATTTCCCCGGTGCTGTACTACACCGAGGATGGGCATGTCGTGGGCTACCACAGTCACGCGCTAACGAATCGGCCCGGCACCGACCATCAACGCCGGATCGGATTGGAGGAAAAGATGGATTGGCTCAAGCAAATGTTGGGCCTTCCCCAGGACGCTACCGACGAGCAGGTCAAGGCCGCGCTCGAGGCCGTCCAGGGAAAGGCCAGGCTGGGCGATCTGCTTATGCAGACGCTCGAGATCAGCTCACCCGAGCTGACGCCCGAGCTGCGCGGGCGCATCATCCGTATGGCGGCCAACGAGGGCCTGGTCGAACAGGTTAACCAGCTCCGCCAGGCGCTGGAGGCCCAGGCCTCCGAACGTAAGAAGGAGCAGATCGAGACCCTCATCCGGCAGGCGCTTGAGGACGGCCGCATCCCGGCTCAGGACGATGCCCGCATCAAGTTCTGGCGCGACCAGGCCGCCAAAGACCTCGAGGGCACCAGGGCCGCCCTCGAGATGATGCCCAGGCTGGTGCCCACCGCCCCGATCACCACCCCCGCCAAGCCCACCGACGGGGTCGCCGTACTCGAGGCCGACCTCCACGTCGCCTCGCTGCTGGGCCTCTCCGAAGACGAGCTCAAGAAATACGGAGGTAAGTGATGGCCGCTGCCACCGAAGCCCGCGACACCCCCCGCCGCAAGGGGGAAATTCTCAACCTGCCGGTCAAGGCCAACGTAAAGATTTACCAGGGCACCCTAGTGGTCCGCAACGGCGGCTATGCCGCCCCCGGCAGCACTGCGCTCAACCTGGTGGCCCTGGGCCTGGCCACCGAGACGGTGGACAACACCGGCGGCGCGGATGGCGCCAAGCGCGTAAACGTCGAGCCCGGCATCTACCGCTTCGACAACTCGGCCGCTGGCGATGCCATCGCCGAGACCGACATCGGCTCGGACTGTTACATCGTGGACGACTCCACCGTAGCCAAGACCAACGGCGGCGGCACCCGCTCCGTAGCCGGGAAGGTCTGGGCGGTGGACGCCGATGGGGTTTGGGTCAAGGTCGGGTTTTGACTGAGGTGATACCGTGATCATCAACTCCGCGAATCTGCAAGCATTGCGCAAAAACTTCCGCGCTCTGGCCGCACTCGGCATGAGCCAAGCCACCCCTCGCTGGAGCCAGCTCGCCATGCTGGCTCCCAGTACCACCGGTGAAAACACCTATGGGTGGCTGAAGGACATCCCCGGTATGCGCGAATGGGTCGGCGACCGGGTCATCCACAACATCTCCGAGGCCGAATACACCATCCGCAACAAGCAGTTCGAACTGACCGTGGGCGTCAAGCGCTCTCACATCGAGGACGATAACCTCGGGGTATATCGACCCATGTTCGAGGCCCTGGGAGCTCAGGTGGCCTACAGCCCCGACGAGCTGGTCTTCGGCCTGCTGCCCGCTGGCTTCAGCGAGAAGTGCTGGGACGGGAAAACCTTCTTCGCCACCGATCACCCGGTCAAGAAGGGCGTCACTTTCTCCAACAAGGGCACCAAGAAGCTCAGCGCCGCCAACTTCGAGGCCGCCCTGGCCCAAATGCAGAGCCTCAAGAACGCCGCCGGGCAGCCCCTGCGGGTGTTCATGGGGGAAGGAGATATGGCCCCTTTGCTGGTGGTGGGACCCACCAACCGGGCCACAGCGCTGGGCATCGTCGGCGTACAGCAGCTCGCCAATGGGGCCGATAACCCCAACTACCGGGCCGCGCGGGTGTTGGTGCTACCCGAGCTGACCGGGCCCTACGCCGATATGTGGTTCCTCGCCGACACCACCAAACCGGTCAAGCCCCTGATCTTCCAGCGCCGCAAGGAGCCCGAGTTCGTAGCCCTGGACAACCCGGAGGATCCCAACGTCTTCCACAAGGACGAGTACCTCTACGGCTACGACGACCGGAAGGCCGCGGGCTATGGGTTCCCCCAGCTCATGTACGGCTCGACCGGCGAGGAGGCCTAGCAGCCAGCAGTCAGAGCTTCGGGGGCAGCGTGGGCGCGTACATTACCCGCAATGACATCGGCAACGCCATCGCCGAGGACGTGCTGAAGTACCTGGTGGACGACGAGCGCCAGGGGGCCATCACGCCCGCGGGCGAGGAGCGCATCGAGCAACGTATTCAGGATGCCGAATCCGAGGTGAACTCCTATCTCGCCCAGCGCTACACGCTGCCCCTACCCGAGGTGCCCCCGGTCCTGAAGGCCCGCACCCTGGACATCGCGGTCTACCGCCTGTTCTTGCGCCGCGGCATCCGGCCCGGCAGCGCCGACGAGAGCGTGATCGATCAGTATCGGCTGGCGGTGTCCTGGCTCAAGGACGTGGCGACCGGCAAGGCCTCGCTCACCTTCGCCAACGGGCTCCAGGGCTCCGACGGCGCCAAGGTGGACGGAGGGTCCAAGCCCCGCATCACGGCGCAACCCCGGCGCTTCAGCCGGGACAGCCTGGAGGACTTCTGATGGGCGTGCGCATCAGCGGTGACCTCGAGGGCCTCGAGCGCCGGCTGCGCAGCATGCGCGACCTCTCCCTACGCCCCGCAGCCCGCAAGATCGGCGAGGCGCTGGTCTCCAGTAGTATCCGTCGCTTCAACGAGCAGAAGGCCCCCGACGGCACCCCCTGGCAGCCCCTGGCCGCCTCCACCATCGCCCCACGCAAGCGGGACTTCACTCGCTCTGGACGGTTACGCAAGAGCGCCGAGCGTCGGCTAGTGAATCGCAAGATCTTGATCCAAACCGCACGGCTGCGCAATTCCATCGCATTCACGGTCAACGGCACCACGGTCGCGGTAGGGACCAACGTGGTCTATGCCGCCACCCACCAGTTCGGGGCCAAAGCCGGGGCCTTCGGCCGGACCTCCAGAGGCCAGGCCATCCCCTTCGGCGACATCCCGGCGCGGCCCTTCCTGGGAATCTCCCGGGAGGACCAGGTTGAGATCGAGCGCATCCTCAAGGGGGGGCTGGACACGCTATGACCTTCGAGATCGCCCGCCAGCACCTCATCAATGCCCTGCGGCACGCTGGCCTGCCCGAACGCTACATCCTGCAGACGCAGGTCCCTGACCAGGAGTACCCCAGCGGCGTGGCGGCCTACCTCTACCCCGTTTCGGGCCGGATGACCCGCGACGGCAGCCGCGTCCGCGCCGACCAGGATCCCACCATACGGCGGCTGTGGGAGGGGAGCGGAAATCTGCGCCTGACGCTCTTCGCCCGAGACCAGGCCGAGCTCGCTCAGCTTCTACAGGGCATCCTAGAGTTCCTATACGACAACACCCTGACTCACCCGAACGGACAGCCGCTGGAGTTCCCAAGCGGCCCGGTTGGGATTTCGTACGTCGACAACGAGGGCATCCTGGTGTCCCAGAACGCGGTCATTTTGGACTTCCCGTTTGAGCTGGCGATTTTCCGTGAGCACGGCTGGGTCCCGATCGAGATCCAGATCGAAGCAGAGATCGAAGGAGGAGCAGATGGCGAGTGAAGAGAAAGGCGGCGAGAAGCCCCTGAACCCCACCATCGAAGAGCACGCCAAAACGCTGGGCACCCCGGCCTGGGCGCTGGCGGGCGTGAAGGTGCGCGAACGGTGGGCCGAGGGCCAGCGGGTCACCGAAGCGGCCTTCAGGGCCGCAGTCGAGCGCTTCCTCAAAGGCCCCACCGACGGGAGGGTTGAGTAATGGCACGTCTACCGGGCGTATATCCAGAAATCCAGGACGGCGGGCTTGGCATCGTCGCACCCGCAGGTGACGGGCAGCGGGTAATTGTGGGGGTATCCAGCGCGGGGCCCGTGAACCAGGTCGTCGCCGTGTCCGACCTCGGCGACGTGCCGAGCAAGCTGGGCACCGGCCCGCTGGCCCGCGCGGTGGCCGATCAGCTCGCCTTCGGCGGCGGTCAGGTCTACGCGGTGCGCGGCAGCGCGGACGTGGCGGGCGTGGTCACCCCCGACGCGGCGAACCCCACCACCCCGGCCGTCACCATCACCGGCAACCCGCTTGACGCCTACGAGCTGGTGGTGACCATCACCAAGGCCGGAGCTATCGGCACCAGCGCCTTCACCTACAGCCTGGACGGCGGAGACACGGTGTCGGCGCAGATCGCTACCGCCGCCACCTATACCATTCCGGGTACGGGCTTGACGCTCAACTGCGCCGTGGGCAACTATGTACTGGACTCGGTATACAAGTTCAACGCCACCGCCCCCAAGCTCTCGGTAAGTAGCGCCCAGGCCGCGATTCGGGCCGCCCTCAACACCAACCTGCTCTATGAGTACATCCAGCTCGCCCAGCCCTCCGACGCAGCCACGTGGGCCGCGCTGGACGCTCTGGCGGTCGAAGCGGCCAACAACTTCCGCTACATCTTCTTCCTGGCCGAAACCGTGCCTCCGGACGCGGCTACCGACGTGGACACCTGGGTCAACGCTCGCCTGGCCGAGATGGCTAGCTTCAGCTCCAAGCACGTGGCGGTCGTGGCCGCCTACGGCGAGGTGGTCGACACCCTCACCGGGCGCATCGAGGTACAGAGCCTGGCTGCACGTATCGGGGCCCGCCTAAGTGCTAGCCCGGTACACGTCAAGGCCTCCTGGGTACGGCCTGGGCCGCTGCCTGGTGTAGTGGAGATCGCCCCTTTCGTTATCAGCGGCACGGTTAAGTCCACCACGTTCACCAATGCTCACGCCCTGGCCCTAGAGCAGGCCGGCTTCACCACGGTCTACAAACTCGAGGGCCTTTCCGGGGTGTTCGTGGTGGAGGACCGGATGGCCGCCGCGCCCACCTCCGACTTCAAGGTCATCGCCAACCGGCGGGTGGTCAACAAGGCGGTCCAGCAGGTGCGGCAGGCCCTCCTGCCCTACGTACAGCAGGACCAGGACCCCACGGCGGCCAGCGCCACACTGAAGGCGATGGAGGCCGACGCCCAGCAGTCGCTGAACGCCATGATCGCGCGCGGCGAGGCGGTGAGGGCTACGGTGGTGATCCCGCCCGGCCAGGATATCCTCGCCACCTCGCAGATCACCATCCGCGTGCGCATCGTGCCCAAGGGCTACTCGAGGGAGATCATCCTCGATCTCGGGCTCGAGAATCCCTTCAAAACCGCTTGAGGTAAGTCATGGTTAACGGACGCTACTACGACTGGGAGCACATCACCATCAAGCTCAAGGGTGGGACCCTGGTAGACGTCGATTCTATCGAGTACAGCGACGAGCAAAAGCTCAACCGCAAGTACGGGAAGGGCCGCAAGACTCGTGGCTATACCCTGGGTAACAAGCAGGGTTCGGGCAAGCTCTCGCTGATGCGTGAAGAGTACGAGCGCCTGATCCAGGATGCCGATGTCAAGGCCAAAGGCCTGTACGGTATCGACCCGGTGAACATCATCGTCTCGTTCGATAAGGGGGACGGCGTGGTCAGCACCGATACCCTTGAGGCCGTCAAGTTCACCAAGCGTAGCTTCTCCGGCATCGAACAGGACACCGAGGGCCCTACGGTAGAGTTGGAGTTCGAGATCCTCGGCGACATCATCACCGACGGCGTACCTGCCTAAGCTAAGGAGCCACATGGAGAAAGCCTTCTACACCTTTGAGCACGAGGGCGTAAGCTATCGTTTCAGCCGCCCATCTGCCCAACAGATCGACGCAACCATCGCAAGGGCCCGCAAGAGCCCCACAGAGGCGGCTGCCAGCTTCACCCGGGCAATCATCGACCGCGACCAGCGGGAGGCATGGGATGCTCTGCTAGCCGAATATCCCGGGTTCGCCCAACGCGTCACCGAGGGCGTGCTCGAAAAGCTGGGTTTTCCGATCGGGGGCTAGCGACGCGGCTGGCGGAACCCCTCAGCCCGTTGCAGCAGTATGCCGCCCTCATCCGCCACTGGCTCCACGAACCTCCTTCTCCTGACCTCGACGTTTTCATAGAGCAGACCCGCCAAGCGCTCTGGCTAGAACGCCGCTACTATCCCCCCACCAAGCCCCAGCCCGGCCCCACCTGAGGGGCCGGTTCCTATTTCGCAGTTACCCACAGCCAGCCACACTATGGTCTGGTCTAGGAAGAATAGCCCCACCCGAGAACGTTCAGGACAAAGATTAAGGTCGGGTTCTCATAATCCAACTTGGAAACCAGGATGGACAACTTCTACTGAGTTTAGAAAGTGAGGTTTGTCGCGCAGCAGAAAAAGAAAACTCGATCAGGGCGGTAGAAATCCAGCTTGGACACCTCAGCGCCAGCTTGGACATCGTGTGTGTAAATTTGAAAAATGTTTTTCATTCAATCCTTCGGCAAGAAATTCGAAGCTTAAGGCAAAAATCCAACTTGGACATCCCAGTCAACCAGCTTGGACATTCGAGGGGATTTGGAGGCCCAGGCTGGATTATGAGAGCGCCCCAGCTTGGACATCCGGACTGGGGCCAGCGGCAGGCCCTACAGGCTCGCCACCACATGCCATACGCGCGATCAGGGCGGAGATAGACAGTTTTATCCGCAACGTCAGCCCCGTTCTCAGAATCCTCATACAAGCCCACTTCTGACAAATAGCGTGAATCAAATTGACAAATAGCGCGACCCAGAATGGACAATTCTGACAAATAGCATGACCCACCCTCATCATCGAAAAGGCCGCGCTCAGTTCCACCCGAACACAGCCTTTTTACGCTTGCCGCCGCGCTTCACACCACTTGATTCCAGCTCGTTCTACTTAATACGGCTACTGACCAATACCGTAGAGCATTACACATACCGCCTTGGACGGCGTTAGTCATATCGCATCTCGCCTGCGCCAATATTAAAACAGTATTAAGCCCCAAGTGTTAATCCGCAGAAATAGCGGACTCAGAAGCAAATCGGGCAGCGAGGTAGATCAAGGCTACCACTGACAAACAGCTTGACCCGCCCCTATCCCTAAGGCGGTCTTTTTGCCCTCACCACCTCATGCCCCCCAAATCCAGCCCCCTACCGCCGAGCGTTACGCTTTGGCCTGGTGGTAGGGTAGTGGGATAGAAGTGGGAGCAAGTGGTAAAACGTGGTACAACCGTGGTAACCTGAGGTACAGAACAACCCTTCGGGTGGGAAAGTGCTCAGATAAAGACACAACCTCCCTTCAGAACGCAGTTTTTAGGCCCGGGTGAGAGATGCCGTTTGGTGAATACCAATACAGCCTTGACGACAAAGGAAGGGTTGTAATCCCTCAAGCCTTTCGTAACTTCGTGGAGGACGGTGTGGTGATCACCCGCGGGCTCGAGGGCTGCTTGTACATGTTCCCCCTCTTAACCTGGTCCAACATCGAGAAGCAACTCTTAAACCTTCCCCTCACCGATATGGAAGCCCAAAAATTCGTGCGCTTTTTCTACTCGGGAGCTTACAAAACCCAGATGGACAGCGCCTCGCGGGTGATGATCCCTCCCCCTTTGCGCAAGTTCGCGGCGATGGAGGAATCCAACGATGTGGTAGTAGCCGGGGCGCCCACCCGGCTCGAGCTGTGGAGCGAGGCGAGGTGGTGGGAGAGCATCAATAAGGTCCTGGAAAATCCCCCGGCCCCCGAAGCCCTCAAAACGTTGGTTGGTTGATTTATGGACAAACCCCTCTTCCATAGCCCCGTCCTTTACCACGAAGCCCTGGAATACCTGAACGTGAAACCCGGGGGGCTCTATGTGGACGCAACCTTGGGCGGAGGCGGCCATACCCAGGGCATCTTGCAACGGGGAGGCCGGGTAGTGGGGTTCGATCAAGATCCTGCCGCCATCGAAAGGGCTCGGAATTTCCTGCTTCCAGGTCTATCTCCGGAACAACTCACGTTGGTAGAGGCCAATTTCCGTTACCTTCAAGCCGAGCTCCAATCTTGTGGCGTTCGGCAGGTGGACGGGGTACTCGCCGACTTAGGGGTCTCGAGCTTCCACTTCGATGATCCCAAGCGCGGCTTCAGCTATCGCTTAGAAGGCCCCCTCGATATGCGTATGGCCAAGGAGGGCCGAACCGCCGCTGAGGTGGTCAACGAGCTCGAGGTGGAGGAGCTCGCCCGCATCCTGCGCGAGCTGGGAGAGGAGTCCAAGGCCTGGCGCATCGCCCGCTGCATCGAGGAAGCCCGCCGAAAAAAACCCATCCAGACCACCACCGAACTCGCTGAGATCGTGCGGCGGGCTACGGGCTTCCGGGGAGCCGGTCACCCTGCCCGTAAGACCTTTCAGGCCTTGCGTATCTACGTGAACGATGAGCTAGGGGCCCTGCGAGAGCTGCTCCAGGCCGCCGTGAACGTGCTGGCGCCCCAGGGGCGGCTAGTCGTGATCAGCTTTCACTCCCTTGAAGACCGCATCGTCAAGCATTTTCTGCGCAACGAACCGCGCTTGCGGGTGCTTACCAAGAAGCCGCTCGAGCCTAGCGAGGAAGAAGCCCTCAAGAACCCTCGAGCCCGTAGCGCCAAGCTGCGCGCCGCCGAACGGCTTAGGGAGGCCGCATGAACTGGACCCCGGCCATGCGGGTGGGCTTGCGCTGGGCGTTCGTCTACCTAGGATTGCTGGCTTTGTTACTGGCCATCGGGCATTGGAACCAGGCGCAACGCCTGGGATTAGAAACCCTCGAACAGCGCGAACAGGCCTTAAAAACCCAAGAGACCCGGCTGCTGCTGCAGCGCTATGCGCGGATGTCCCCCCTGGAACTGCGCAAGTGGGCCGAAGAAAACGGCTACATACCGATGAGCTTGGGACAGTGGATCAAGCAAGGGGGTAAGCCATGAGTCAAGCCAGTCTGAACCGCGTCTGGGTAGTGCTGTTTGGCAGCCTCCTCTATCTTGGCCTGATGGGCCTGGGGCTCTACCAGCTAGTGCAGCAATCCCCCCGGCTTACCTTCCGACCTCCGGCCCAGGAGGCCCAAGGCGGATTGCGGGGGCGCTTGTTAGCCTCGGATGGCACACCGCTGGCTATAACCCCCGAACAGGGCCAGCGTTTCTACCCTTTGGGGGTGTCGGCTGCCCAGGTGCTGGGCTACGGTGAGCGCGGCAGCCTGCGAGGCTTGGAGGGGCTCGAGCGCGACCTTGAACCCACCCTCTCGCAAGGTCTGGACGTGCAGCTCACCCTCGATCCGGTGATCCAATCTCTGGCCGAGCGAGCCCTGTGGCAGGGTCTCGAGGCCTCGGGGGCGGAGTGGGGCTCGGCCCTGGTGATGGAGACCAAAACCGGCAAACTCCTGGCGGTGGCCAACGGTCCGGCCTTCGACCCCTCGGCCCCCCGGCGCGACCCCAGCCAAGACCTCTCCTGGCGCAATCACGCTTTCCGGGTGGCGCTCGAGCCCGGCTCGACCATCAAGGCCCTCACCGCCGCCACCCTTCTGAACGAGGGTGCAGCTTCCCTCGATACCCAGGTCGAAGCCCCCATGAGCCGCCGGATCGGCGGTTGGACCATCAACGATGTGGTACCGCACCCCAAGGTGCTGACCCTCCAGGAAGTGCTCAAATATTCCTCCAATGTGGGAATCAGCACCTTAGCCAAGCGGATCAACCCTGCGGTGCTCGAGCGTTACTTCACCGCTTTGCACTTCAACGACCCCGAGCCGATGGCCATCGCCAAGGTGGCAGCCCCTCGGATGCGCCCGGCGAGCGCTTGGAGCGAGGTCGAGTACGCCAATCACACCTTTGGGCAAGGCTTCCTCATCACCCCTCTTCACCTCACCGCTGCCTATAACGCGTTAGCCAACGACGGAGATTACGTCCCCCCCACCCTCTTCGAACCGACGAGCAAGCCGGTTCCCGAGCCGGTATTCCGGCCCGAGGTGGCCCGCCGCCTTCGCAGCGCGCTGGCCCAGGTGGTGGTCAAAGAAGCCCAGCTGCCGGGATACCAACTGGGCGGTAAGACCGGCACTGCCCAGGTGGTGGTCAATGGGCGCTACTCCAACGAGATCTTTACCGCCCTCTTCGCCGGATTCCTCCCTGCCCAAGAACCCAGGGCCACGGTGGTGGTAGTGGTCTACTACCCCAAGGGTGGACGCATCCACGGGGCTTGGGTCGCCGCCCCGATTTTCCGCCAAATCGCCGCAGGGCTCTTTGCCTACTGGGGAGTACCTCCGGCAGAGACCACCAAACCCGGTACACTGGATTCTCGGTGAGGGTTTTGTGCATGATGTGTATATGACGCCAGTTAGGGAAGTAACACCGGAATGGGTAGCGCAGGTCACCCAGGGAACCGTGCACCCACCGGTGAGGCCCGCCCTAGACCTGACCTGGGATTCACGAACGGTCAGGCCGGGATCGGCCTTTATAGCCCTGCCGGGGGCCAGGGTCCACGGGCGGGAGTTCGCCCAAGCCGCCCTCCAGGCGGGAGCTGCCTTCGTGCTCACCGACCAGGCCCACCCCGGGGCGGTCCAGGTGGTAGACCCTGCGCGGGCTCTGCTCGAGCTGGGCCACGCCCTGCGCCAGGAGTTCAGCGGGGTGGTGGTAGGGGTAGGCGGCAGCTCAGGCAAGACCACCACCAAAGAAGCCATCGCCCAAGGGCTGGACTGGCCCAAGCCGGAGGGAAACCTCAACAACGCCCCGGGACTGGCGCAGTTTTTCTTCCGCCTCGACCCTCGCTCCGCGGGGGCGGTGGTCGAGCTGGGCATCGATCGTCTGGGCGAGATGGGCGAGCTATGCTACTTGGCCCAGCCCCAGCTGGGCGTGCTCACCGCCTTGGGAGCTGAACACCTGGAAGGGCTAGGAACGTTGGAAAACGTGCTTCGCGAAGAGTCCAGGCTTTTGGCCTCGAGCCACGTTCGCTTGGCCAGCACCCAGGCAGCCGAGTTGGTCAGCCTGCCCGGCCTCAAAACCTACGGGATCGAGGCCGGAGATTTCCAAGCCACGGACCTCGAGCTGAGCCTAGATTCCACCCGGTTCCGCTTCAACGGGCGGCGGGTGCATCTCCCCTATCCGGGCTTTGGCCCCTTGCTCGGCGCGCTGGCTGCGCTGGCGGTAGCGGAGTTGGTGGGGGTGGCGCTCGAGCCGGTGATCGAGCGCCTCTCCCGGTTGAAGCTTCCCCATGGGCGCATGGAGCGCCAGGAGAAGCACGGCCTGACCTTCCTCAATGACGCCTACAACGCCAACCCTCTATCGCTACGGGCGGGGCTGGAGTTCCTGCGCCACCTCCCGGGCCGGAAGTGGCTGGTGTTGGGGGAGATGCGTGAACTGGGGGAGGAGAGCCTGGCCTACCACCTCGAGGCCGCCCGCTTGGCCACCTCGGTAAGCCCAGACGTGGTGTTCGTGGGGAAATTCGCCGCAGCCCAAGCCGCAGAGGCCGGGGGCGTGGGGCTGGAAACCTTAGAGGAGGCTAAAGCCTACCTTAAAGCCTACGTTCAGGCCGGGGATCTGGTCTACCTGAAGGCCTCGCGTTCCATCGGGCTCGAGCGGCTCCTGGAGGGTTGGGATGCGCAGTGACTCTCAGACCCTCCAAACCGGGCTAGAGCAAACTCGGAACATGCATCCGCGCAAAGCCTTCTTGGCCATGGGGGTGGCCGCGACCCTAGCGGCCTGCGCCCCGCACTCCGGGGCCGCCTCTAAAGAGCCAACCCTGCTGATCGCGGGGGGGGTAGTTGAGGGCCGCTGGGTACGCCTGGGGAGCCAGCAGTTCGCCCTACCCGCAGCACCCGTCTTGGCCGCAGCGGACGGCGAGACGGTCTATGCAGCCTATCCTTTCCAGCTTTTGGTCTACCAAAGCGGCCTCCTCAAAGAGAGCCTCCCTTTGCCCGGCGTGCCGAAGTTCATGCAGGTACGTCCTAAGGTGGTGCTGGGCGGGGACTTTGGCCTCTTTACTCCGGAAGGTGGCCGTTTTGCCCTTACCGCCAGCGATGCGATCCACACAAGCAGGGGCCTGTATTGGGTGGACGGGAAAGCGCTTTACGCCGGATATCGCAAGATCGCCGACGGAAGTTTCGACAAGATCGTAGGTGACGAAGATTATGTAGTCGCCCTGACCAAGCGCGAAGCCTACCGCTGGCCGGAGGGGGTGTGGTTCCCGCTCCCGGCGGAACCAAGCGCTGTCGCCCTGGCGGACGACTTGTATCTGCTGACCCCGGAGGGTATCTATCAGCTAAGCCGTAGCGGGCTCATCCTTCGCTTTTTGGCCGGAGCCTTTACCGACCTGGCCGCTGACGCCCAAGGGGTGTATGCCCTGCGAGATGGGCAACTCCTTCGGCTTTCCTTCGATCTTCAGCTCGCCTCATCAAACAGTAAAGGAGTTCGATGAGCATCGCCGCCGCCCTAGTTCTCTCTTGGTTCTTGGTAGGCCTGTGGATAGGCCTGATGCGCTCGTTGAAGTTGGGCAAATCGGTACGTCTGGATGGCCCGCAAGCTCACCTCAGCAAATCTGGCACCCCGAGCATGGGCGGGGTGGCGTTTTTGCTGGGGGCCGCCGTGGTGTATTTCCTGGCGGGCGGGGATCGCTATGCCGGGCTTTGGCTGCTGGGATTGGGCTTCGCCCTGCTGGGTCTGGCCGACGACCTAGCCGGGATGCTGAAGCGCCCGCTCAGGGCCAGGGAAAAGCTAGGGTTGCAGTTTCTGATGGCGCTGGTCTTCGCGCTATGGGCCGAGCGCCAACTCGCCGCGCCCTACCTGGGGCAAGCCCTCGATATCGTCATCATCACCCTGACCATCGTAGCAGCGGCCAACGCCTTCAATTTCACCGATGGGGTGGACGGGCTTCTCAGCAGCGTTACCCTGGTGCTGCTTTTGCCTTTTGCCGGGCTAGCCCTGGCCCAAAGCCTCATCGGAGCGCTTTTGGGTTTCCTCTGGCACAACTCGCCCAGGGCTAAAGTCTTCATGGGCGACACCGGCAGCCAGGCCTTGGGGGTGCTGGTCGCGGGGCTTTTCATCCTGCAGGGGAAGCTGTGGTTTTTGCCGCTAGCGGCCCTTATCCCTGTGCTCGAGGTGCTTTCGGTGGTGATCCAAGTGACCTACTTCCGCCGCACCGGGCGGCGCCTTTTTCGGATGAGCCCGATCCATCACCATTTCGAGCTCGCCGGGTGGGAGGAGAGCAAGGTGGTCTTCCGCTTTACCGTGGTCACCGCACTCTGCACGGCGCTTGCGGTAGGGCTCTGGGGAGGGCTGAGATGAGGAGGGCCGAACGCCTGGTCTTCGGGCTAGGCCGCAGCGGGATGGGGGTGCTGCGCTTCCTGGCCCGCCACCGGATGGAGGCCCACTGCTTTGACGAGAACCCCAAGGAAGCCGAATACCTGGCGGCGGCCGAACTGGGGTTTGCTTTCAACGACGACCCCAAGCCCGGGGAGTACCAACAGGTCATCGCTGCCCCCGGGGTACCGCTGGATCACCCTCGGCTTTTGCGGTTGCGGCAAGGAGGGGCTGAGGTCATCGGGGAGGCCGAACTCGCATACCGCATGGTGAGCACCCCCATCGTAGGCATCACCGGAACGGCGGGCAAGGGCACTGCTACCGTCGCAACGGCCCACTTTCTGCGGGCGCTGGGGTTCAAAGCGCTCGAGGGGGGCAACCTGGACCCGCCCCTGCTGGACATCATCGAAGAGGCCGAGGTGGCGGTGGCCGAGCTCTCCAGCTTCCAGCTCGAGCGCGTCGTACACTTCCGCCCACGGGTGGCGGTGCTCTTGAACCTGGGGGTGGACCACCTGGACCGGCACCACACCCTGGAGGCCTATCACGCCGCCAAGCTCAACCTAATTCGCAACCTCACCCCCCAGGATGCCCTGGTCTATAACGCCGAGGACCGCAAGATCGCCCAAGCCGTCCAGGCTTCCCCGGCCCAAAAGTACCCCTTTCATCCGGGGGCGGATCCGCGGCAGACCAACCTGCGCGCCGCCCGGGAAGCGGCCCGGGCCTATGCCCGCATAGCCGGGAGAGCCGTGGATGAGCTGGTCTTGGACGAGGCCGAAACGACGGCCCCCAGGCTTCCGGGCCGCTTCGACGCCTTCGCCCGTAAAGGACAGGTGGTCTTTATCGACGATTCCATCGCCACCCGCTACGACGCGGTGAAGGCGGCTTTGCAAGCTGCGCCAGCCCCTATCGCTTGGATCCTGGGGGGGCGGGACAAGGGAGCCCCTACCACAGGGCTCGAGCGCATCGTAGCGGAGCGAGTTCGGGTGGTTTTGGCCATTGGCGAAGATGGCCCCCGGATGGCCCAAGCCTTCCGGGAGTGCGCCGAGGTGGTGGAGATTCAAGCGCCCACCGGCGAGGCCACCTTGCGCAAAGCGGTAGAGGAAGGGCTCTCGAGGCTGTCAGAGGGCAGTATCCTCCTGGCCCCGATGGGCACTTCCTTCGACCAGTTCAAGGACTACAAGGAGCGCTCGCAGGTGTTTCGCCGGGTGGCCTTCGAGCTAGGGGCAACGGCGTGGGAAGGGGGTAGACCATAGACCCTATTTTGCTCACCGCCCAGCTCCTGCTGATGGGCTTCTCCCTCCTCGGGGTGGGGGTGGCCGAGCCAAGCCTGCAGGGTTCCCACCTCATCCGGCTGGGCGTGGCGCTGCTGGTGACGCTGGTGACCTGCTGGCTCTCCCCTGGCTTCCTGACCCGCCAGGCTCGAGTGCTCTATCTGGTGGCGCTGGGGCTCCTGGTCGCGGTGCTACTCATGGGCGAAGGGCCAGCCGGAGTGCGCCGGTGGTTCGACCTTCGCCTTTTCAACTTTCAACCCTCCGAGCTGATGAAAGTAGCGATGGTGATCTATCTGGCCGCTTTTTTCCACCAACGCGGCACCGATTACCCGATCTTGGGACCGGTGCTGGCGGTGGGCCTGGCGGCAGGTTTGATCATCATCGAACCGGATTTTGACACCGGGCTGTTCATCCTGGCCCTGGCGGCTTTTATGCTCATCGTGATCGGGGTTCCCTGGCGCAGGCTGCTGGCCATCGGGGCCTCGGCCAGCCTCATCGCCATGACCATGCTGGGCTTTTACCTAGATCGCTTCAGCTATGTGCGCGAACGTTTCGAGGGCTGGGTGGCCACCCTCAGCGGAAAAGCCGACGTAACCGGTGCCGCCTACCAAATCACCCAAGCCCAGAAGGTGATCGTAGGGGCAGGACCCTTAGGGCACGGGCCAGGGGCAGCACTCCCACACCTCCCCGAGGGGCATAACGATATGGTACTGGCCTCGGTGATCTGGGCCGGAGGTTGGTTCGCCGGGCTGATGGTGCTGTTGGCTTTTGGGTTGATCTTCGCCCGAGGGATGCAAATTGCTGCCCGCACCCAGGGGGCCAACAGCGTGATGGCTTTGGGGCTTACCGCCTACCTCACCCTGCAAGCGGCCAACAACGTCGGGGTGGTGATGGGGTTTTTGCCGGTAAGCGGTAGCGCGCTGCCGCTGGTCAGCTACGGGGGTAGCTCGATGCTCGTGGCCGGGCTGGCCCTGGGGCTGTTGCATGCCCTTTCTAGGCAGGCCTTACACAACCATCCGCCCTCCAAGGAGGCAAGAGCATGATCTTAGTCACCGGCGGTGGCACCGGAGGTCACTTCTACCCCGGCTTGGCCGCTGCCCGCGCCCTAAAGGCGCTCGGCCAGGAGGTGACCTATGTGGGGGCGGTGGGCGGGCTCGAGGAGAGGGTGTTACCGAACTCTGGGTTCTCCTACCGGCTCATCCCGGCAGGAAAGCTCTCGCGGGAAGCCTTGCGGCCCAAAGAAGGCTTTAAGGTGCTCAGGGGCTTGTGGGAAGCGGGAAAGCTCCTGCGGGAACTGCAACCTCAGGCGGTCCTCTCGACGGTGGGTTACGCGGGCTTTCCCCTGGCTTTCGCCGCCCAGCGAATGGGAATACCCACCGTGATCCACGAGCAAAACGCCCGGCTGGGGCTTTCTGCGCGGTGGCTGGCGGCGGGCGCCCGGGCCATCGGGCTTGCGGTGCCGATGGAACTCCATCGCCCCTGGCAGGCCAAGGCCCAGGTGGTGGGCCTTCCCGTGCGGGAGGAGAGGCATGACCCCCGGGCAGCCAAAATCGCGCTGGGGCTCGAGCCAGAAAAACCCCTGATCCTCGTTTTAGGGGGCAGTCAAGGCAGCCTGGAGCTTAACCAGAATCTCCCCCAGCGCCTGAGGCCGCTTTTGGGCGAGTATCAGGTGCTTCACCAAAGCGGCCCTCGCTGGGAGTCGCTGATGCAAGAGCGCTGCGGGGACTGGCGCGGCTATACCGTGCGCGGCTACCTCGACACCGCTTTGGCCTTCTCCGCCGCCGAGCTGGCCATCACCCGGGCGGGAGCTGCCACCCTGGCCGAAGCCGCCTATCACCGTGTTCCTCTATTAGCCGTGCCCCTTCCTGCCGCGCTGGACGGAGGGGCTCAGCTGGCCAACGCCCGCTTTTACGCCAGGCGGGGGGCAGCGTATATGCTGGAGCAGGGTTGGGAGGGCTTCCAAGCCAGCCTGGCTCCCCTGCTCGAGCCCTCGGTGCGGCAAACGCTGCGTGATACAATCGCCCAGTTGTCGCCTGAGGGAGCCGCTTTTCGGCTAGCCCGGATGGTGCTGGAGGTCAGTTTGCACAAAAACGCTCGGGAGGTCACAGGGTGAAGCGAAGTTCGCCAAAAGCGCCCCACTACCATTTCATCGGCATCGGGGGCATCTCCATGAGCGGCCTGGCGGCCATCCTTTTGCAAGAAGGCTTCCAGGTCTCCGGTTGCGATACCCAGATGAGCGACCTGACCGACGGGCTCAAAAAACAGGGGGCTATCATCTACCAGGGTCACCATCCGACCCACCTAGAGGGGGTGGATCGGGTAGTCGCCACCACCGCCATCCCTGAGCACGAGCCCGAGTTGATGGAGGCCCGGCGGCGCAACATCCCCACGCTGCGGCGGGTTCAGCTGCTGGGAGAAATCCTCTCCCAGGGCTATTCGCTGGGGGTGACCGGCAGCCACGGCAAGACCACCACCAGCGCGATGCTGGCCTCGATCTTCCTCGAGGCCGGGACCGACCCCACAGTGGTGCTGGGGGCTAAGCTGCCTTCGATGGGGGGAAGCGCTCGCCACGGTAAAGGCAGATACCGCATCGCCGAGGTGGACGAGTCCGACCCCTGGTTCTCCCACCTAGCCCTGGACGTAGCAGTGGTGCTGAATCTTGAACCCGACCACGTAGGTACCCCTACCGAACAGCGGCCCAACTACCACCCCGATTTCTCCTCGCTACAAGAAGCGGTGCGGCGTTTCGCCCGCAACGCCCGGCGGCTGGTATACAACGCCGAGTGGCCGGGGCTGGAAGGGCTACTCCTTCACCCGAACCGGGTGAGCTTCGGGCTCGAGCGGGGCCACTGCCATGCCCGCAACCTCGGCCTCTTCCCCATGGCCAGCCGTTTCGAAGTGGTGTGGAATAACGAGCCCCTGGGGGTGGTGGAGCTCAGGGTACCGGGTTTGCACAACGTGGTGGATGCCCTTGCGGCCACGGCGGTGGCCCTGGTCGAGGGACTCCCCTTCTCCGCCGTCCAAAAAGCCCTGGCCGCTTTCCGCGGAGCCCACCGCCGCTTTGAGCGGTTGGGAGAGGTTCGCGGGGCTTGGCTGGTGGATGACTATGCCCACAACCCTACCAAGGTACGCTCGGCGCTGGAGGCCGCCAAAGGCACTGGGCGGTGGGTGCGGGCGGTGTTCCAGCCCCACCGCTACCTGCGCACAGCCCAGCTTTGGGCCGAGCTCGCCGAGGCGTTAAGCCTGGCCGACGAGGCGTTGGTGCTGGAAGTTTACTCGGCGGGTGAGCCACCCATTCCCGGCGTCAGCGGGCGAATGATTGCCGAAAGGCTGATCGAAAAAGGACACAACGCCAAGTTTATGGGTTGGAACGAGGCGCTGGATTATCTGCAAAACAACATCAAGGATGGCGACCTGGTACTGACCATCGGCGCAGGAGACGTGTGGAGGCTCGGGCATGAGCTGCTCGAGCGCGCCAAGGAGCGAGCATGACGGGGGGCCAAGCCCCGGGGAGGCCAGCCGATGAAGGTTGAACGGGTGTTCCTCAAAAACCATACCACCTTGGGGGTGGGGGGACCCGCCGAGCTGTGGACGGTAGAGACCCTGGAGGACTTGCCCAAGGCCACCGAAGCCCCCTACCGCATCCTAGGAAACGGTTCCAATCTTTTGGTCGCGGACGCTGGGGTGCCCGAGCGGGTGATCCGGCTTGGGGGCATCTTCAAGGAGTGGAGCTTTGAGGGTTGGGTAGGGGCGGGGGTAATGGTCCCGACCCTTCTACTAAACAGCGCCCGGGCCGGGCTTTCCGGGCTCGAGGGGCTTTATGGTGTTCCTGCGCAGGTCGGAGGAGCGGTCAAGATGAACGCCGGAACCCGTTTCGGCGAGATGGCCGAGGCTTTGGACACCGTAGAGATTTTTCACGATGGTGCCTTCCACCGGTACCGCCCTGAGGAGTTGGGGTTTCGCTACCGTCACTCTGAGTTGCCACCAGGGGGGATCGTGACGCGGGTCAAACTCAAGCTCAAAGAGCTGGGCAAAGAGGCCGTACGGGCCAAGATCGCTCAGGTGGACGCCGCCCGCAAGGGTCAACCCAAGCGGAAAAGCGCCGGGTGCGCCTTTAAGAACCCCCCCGGCGACTCGGCAGGGCGCCTCATCGACCAGCGAGGGCTCAAAGGGATGAGCGTCGGTAAAGCAATGATCAGCCACGAGCACGGCAACTTCATCGTGAACCTGGGCGGGGCCACCGCCCAGGAGGTGTACGCATTGTTGCGGCGGGTGCAGGCGGTGCTCCCGCTGGAAGTCGAATGGGAGATCTGGGGTGAGCTGGAACCCCAGGAGGTCATCCGGTGAAGCTCGAGGCACGGCCTTCCCGATTAAGTGGGAGAGGATAGCCGATGATCGTTCGCCTGTTGCTGATCGTCTTGGGCTTGGCTACGTTGGGGGTAGCCAGCCGGGTACTTCTACCCACCGAGGAGGTCGTGGTGGTCGGAAACCACCACCTCTCCGCCGCCGAGGTTCGCAAGCGTACTGGCCTCGAGCCCGGCACCCCTTGGCTGTGGGCCTGGCCTTACAAACTGAAAGGGCTGGAGGGGGACCCTTGGGTCAAGCAAGCGCGTTTGGAGCGCCCCAAAGCGGGCAAGCTGCGAATCGTGCTGGAAGAACGTCAGCCCATCGCCACCTTAGTGCGCGGAGAACAGCGTCAAGGGCTCGCCGCCGACGGCACTTTCTTGCCCAAAGCCGCGCTGATCAAGCCGGTGCTCGAAGGCGTAGGGGTGGTCCCAGTAAGGGATCTCCTGGTACTGATCAAAACCTTTCCCAAAGTGCAAAAGATAAGCTTCAATCCGGCCGGATATAGCTTAGAGTGGGAAGGTGTGCGGGTCTGGGGGCCCAATATCATGGAGTTGCAAAGGTGGGCGCAAGGGGGCAAAATGGGCGCTAGCATCAAAACGGTGACGAGCGCTAAGACGGTAGCAAGTGCCATGACGGTCAACGTTTATTCGTGGGGGGTGAGCCAGCGCCGATGAGCATTGTGGTAGGACTGGACGTTGGAACCACCAAAGTCTGCACGGTGATTGGCGAACTCTCGTCCGATGGTATTCTCGACATCATTGGCGAAGGCACCGTTCCGTCGCAGGGGCTCAAGCGGGGCGTGGTGGTCAACCTCGAGCGCACCTCCGAAGCCATTCGACAGAGCCTTTTCCAAGCGGAGCGGGTGGCTGGGGTCAAGGCCGAACGGGTCTATGTGGGGGTAGCCGGGACCCACGTCAAGAGCGTGACCAGCCACGGTCTGGCCGCGATCCGGCGGGGCCAGAGCATCTCCGCTGCCGACGTGGAGCGGGCCATCGAGCAAGCCAAGGCCTACCCTTTCGAGGGGGATTACGAGCTAATCCACGCCCTGCCACTCGACTACCGGGTGGACGGGCAGGAAGGCATCAAAGACCCCATCGGGATGGCTGGGGTGCGGCTCGAGGTGGATGTACACCTGGTGGCCAGCGGGCGCGGCCCGCTGGCCAACCTGCGCAAAGCGGTGGAGGACAGCGGGGTGGAACTGGCCGGGCTGGCCTTGCAGTCCTACGCCTCAGGCCTAGCCGTGCTGGCCCCCGAGGAGATGTCCATGACGGTGATGCTGGTGGACATCGGCGGGGGCACCACCGACGTGGCGGTGTTCAAGGGGGGCCGCCTCTCGCACTCGGCCGTGATCCCTCTAGGCGGCGACCACGTCACCCACGACATCACCCAACTGCTCAAGATTCCCTTCGAGGAAGCGGAGCGGGTCAAGAAAAAGTATGGCGCAGCCCTGCCCGAGCTGGCCGACCCCGAGCTGGTGCTGGAGATCAACCAAGAAGGCGGGGTAGTGCCGGTGCCCGAGCTGGCCCGCATCATCCGTCCAAGGCTGCGCGAGATTTTGCATATGGCCCGCTCGAGCGTGGACGAGGCTTTGGGCCCCCTCGAGATCAGCGTGGGTAAGGTGATCCTCACCGGAGGAACCGGACTTATGCGGGGAGTGGAGGAGTTAGCCCGCAAGCAGTTCAACCTGCCGGTGCGGCTAGGCCGCCCAATGGGGGTGAGCGGTTTGGTAGATGTGGTAGCTTCGCCCACCCACGCCACCGCGGTGGGGCTGGTGCGCTACGCAGCCTCGCGTGAAGTCAGCCATCCGCTGAGCAAAAGCAGCCCCCGCGCCCCCAAGCCCAGCCGCAGCGAGGAAGCTGGTAGTGGTAGTGGGCTGTGGGAGCGGATCAAAGGCATGTTCAAGGACTTCTTTTAAGGCAAAGGAGCTATTCGCATGGACGGAGCCGTCATTAAGGTCATCGGGCTGGGTGGAGCCGGCAACAACGCCGTCAATCGCATGATCGAGTCGGGGCTTTCCGGCGTGGAGTTCATCGCCGCCAACACCGACGCGCAGGTCTTGGCGAAGAGCCTGGCCGACATCCGGGTGCAGCTCGGCGACAAGCTCACCCGGGGCCTGGGGGCTGGGGCCAATCCGGAGATCGGGGAGAAGGCCGCGCTCGAGGCGCAAGACCTCATCGCCGAGCACTTGGACGGCGCCGACCTGGTGTTCATCACCGCCGGGATGGGGGGTGGCACCGGGACCGGGAGCGCCCCTGTCGTGGCCGAGGTGGCCAAAAATCTGGGCGCCCTTACCGTGGGCGTGGTGACCCGGCCCTTCTCCTTCGAGGGCCCCAAGCGCTCGCGGGCCGCCGACGAAGGGATCAAGAAGCTGCGCGAACGGGTGGACGCGATGGTAGCGGTCTCTAACGACCGCCTCCTCAGCGCCGTCGACAAGAAGGTCGCGCTCAAGGATGCTTTTCTGATCGCCGACCGGGTACTCTACCACGGGGTCAAGGGCATCACCGATGTGATCAATCTGCCCGGTCTGATCAACGTGGACTTTGCCGACGTGCGGACGTTGCTCGAGAACGCCGGACCGGTGCTGATGGGGATCGGCGCAGGGCGGGGCGAGAACAAAGTCGAAGAAGCCGCGCGCACCGCCACCCAAAGCCCCTTGTTAGATCGCTCCATCGAGGGGGCCCGCCGCCTGCTCCTGAACGTGGTAGGCTCGGAAGACCTCTCGCTGATGGAAGCGGCCGCGGTGGTCGAGCATATTCGTGAGGCTACCGGCAACGAGGACGTGGACATCCTCTATGGGGTGACCTACGACGAGCGAGCCCAGGACGAGTTGCGCGTGATCCTGATCGCCGCTGGCTTTGGGGATAGCGGGGTGATCGCCAAGCCTGCTGGAACCCGTCTGGTAGATTTTCCTACCAGCGGCGTGGACCTCACCAACTTCGAGATTCCGGCCTTTATCCGCTATGGCGACGGGGATTACCCTCCCAAGCGGGGCAACTAAGCCAAGCGGAACCGAGCCCCCCAAACACCGGAGCCCGGAAACCGGTGCTCGACTTTATGACTGTCCTCGGCGTCGATCCCGGCATCACCAATATGGGGCTAGGCGTGGTGGAGCAGGTAGGGAAGACCCACAAGCTACTCCATACCCGGCTCATCAAAACCGACCGCAGTGACCCGGCGCCCGCGCGGGTAGGGGAAATTTTTCAGAACCTGCGCATCGTCATCGCGGAGTTCCGCCCGCAGGCCATCGCCGTAGAAGAACAGTTTTTCTACCGCCAAAACGAACTTTCCTACAAGGTGGGCTGGGCCATGGGAGCGGTCTTCGTGGCCGCCAACGAGTGGGGGCTCGAGGTCTACGGTTACGGGCCTATGAAGGTCAAACAGGCCCTGGTCGGTTACGGGCACGCCGAGAAAGAGCAGGTGGCCTTCATGGTGCGGGCCATCTTGGGGCTCAAGGAGAACCCCAAACCCACCCACGTAGCCGACGCATTGGCCATTGCCCTGACCCATCTGTTTTACGTGGGCCGGGGCGGGGGAAACCGCATTTAGTACAAGACCCCGCCCCAAGCCTCTCAAGCCGCGGCTGCGCGGGGCACCCGGCCGGCCCTTGAGGCTCGCGGGGTATACGACGTGACCCTAGGTGCCGTTGTCAGATGTGTAGGGGTTTATCCCAAGCGGCCAGGGCCGCCTCCTTCACCGCTTCGGCCAGGGTGGGGTGGGCGTGGGAAGCCCGGCCAATGTCCTCGGCGGAAGCCTTGAAGGCCATCGCTACCGCGGCCTCGGCGATCAGGTCGCCGGCGTGCGGCCCAATGATGTGCACCCCTAACACCCGGTCGGTTTCGGCGTGGGCCAGCACCTTGACGAAGCCTTCGGTATCGTTGATGGCTCGAGCCCGCCCGTTGGCCGAGAAGGGGAAGCTGCCCTTTTTGAAGGGGATGCCCTCGGCGCTGAGCTCCTCTTCGCTCTTGCCCACCGAGGCGATCTCGGGGTGGGTATAGACCACGTTGGGGATAGAGGTATAGTCTACGTGGCCATACCCGGTGGCGATATACTCGGCGACCGCCACCCCCTCCTCCTGGGCTTTGTGGGCCAGCATCGGCCCCACCACCACATCCCCGATGGCGTAGATATTAGGGATTTGGGTTTGCCAGTGAGCGTTGATGGGAATACGGCCCCGCTCGAGGCTAATCCCCACGCTCTCGAGTCCTAGCCCGTCGGTGTTGGGAACCCGGCTCGCGGCAAGCAGCACTTTATCGGCCACAAAACTTTCCCCACCTTCCACCTCGACCACGCCCTGACCGTCCTTGACGTAAGCCCGGGTCACCTTCATGCCGGTGCGGATGTCGAGGCCCTGCTTCTTAAAGATGCGCTCGGCAGCTTTGGAAAGCTCCCCGTCCATCCCCCCCAGGATGCGCGGGAGGTACTCGAGCACCGTCACCTTAGCCCCCAACCGACTCCATACCGATCCCAGCTCGAGGCCGATCACCCCGCCCCCGATCACCAGCAAGCTTTGCGGGACCCGGTCAAAAGCTATGGCCTGGTCGGAGGTCACGATGGTTTGGTAGTCCACCTCCACTCCGGGCAGCAGGGCGGGCTTGGAGCCGGTAGCGAGGATGATGTAGGTGGCCTCGAGCTCCACCCTTCCTTCGGGCCCTTCCACCAGCACCCGGTTTGGCCCGACAATCCGCCCGTGGCCCAGGTAACGGGTGACCTTGTTCTTCTTGAACAAGAAGCTCACCCCGTCGGTGTTGGCTTTTACTACCTTGTCCTTGTGGGCCATCATCGCCGCCAGGTCGAGCTGCACTTCGCCCAGCTTGACCCCGACCAACTTGCCCTCCTTGGCGGCATAGAACTTCTCTGAAGCCTCCAAGAGCGCTTTGCTAGGGATGCAGCCTACCCGCAGACAGGTTCCCCCCAAAGCCTGCTCCCGTTCCACACAGGCCACATCCAGCCCGAGTTGGGCCGCGCGGATGGCGGCGGCGTACCCTCCCGGTCCTGCCCCGATCACGACGACTTGATGTGTTGGCATATGTTTGCTCCGCGAACGTCACACCTCATCCGCTGCCTACGACTACACTTCTAGCGCCAGGCGTACGGGATTCTCGATCAATTCCTTGATCCGCTTGAGGAAGGTGACCGCCTCCCGCCCGTCCACGATGCGGTGGTCGTAGCTCATGGCCAGGTTCATCATCGGGCGGATCACGATCTGGCCGCCACGCACCACCGGGCGCTCATTGATGGCGTGCATCCCTAAAATGCCCACCTGGGGTGGGTTGAGAATGGGGGTGGAGTTCAAGGAGCCGTAGATCCCCCCGTTGGTGATGGTGAAGGTCCCGCCCATCAGCTCCTCCGGCTTGATCCGCTTGGTCTTGACCCGCTCGGCCATGTCGGCGATCTCGGCCTCGATCTGGGCCATGCTCTTCTTGTCGGCATCGCGCACGATCACCACCACCAGCCCTTCGCCCCCGCCCACCGCGATCCCGATGTCGTAGTAGCGGTGGTAGACGATGTTATTGCCCTGAATCTCGGCGTTGAGCTGGGGAATCTCCTGCAAAGCCTGGACCGCCGCCTTGACAAAAAAGCTCATGAAGCCGAGCTTGACCCCGTATTTTTTCTGGAAAGCCTCCCCGTACTCCTTGCGCAGCTCCATCACCGCTCCCATGTCGGCCTCGTTGAAGGTGGTGAGCATGGCGGTGTTCTGCTTGGCCGCCAACAAGCGCTCGGCGATACGGCGGCGGATGGGGGTCATCGGCACCACCTCGTCGCGGCGCTCCCCAGCCGGTGGGGCAATTATGGGAGCAGGAGCTGCGGAGGGCTGCGCCGGTTGTGGAGTCGGAGCAGGGGCGGCTTGTGCGGCCCGCTGAACATCTTCCTTGAGGATTCTCCCGCCGGGGCCAGAAGGCTCGACTTGCGCAGGGGTAAGGCCGGTCTGGGCCATCAACCGCTCAGCAGCGGGCATGGTACGGGGCTCCGCCACCGCTGCCCCGGAAGCCGGGGCCTTGACCGGGCTGCTGGGCTCAGTTCTGCCGGCTACAGCTTGCGCAGAGGGCGAAGAACCCACCGCGGCCTCCTCCGCACCCTTGGCCTCGAGCAGGGCCACCGTCTCCCCCACCGCCGCGATCTCCCCGGCTTTTTTGAGGATCTTGCCCAACACCCCGTCTACCGGGCTAGGCAGCTCTAAGGTCGCTTTGTCGGTGACGAGCTCTACCAACGCCTCGTCGCGCCGGATGGGGTCACCCTCTTGCTTAAGCCATTGGCCAATCTCCACTTCCACGATAGACTCCCCCACCGCGGGGACTTTGAGTTCGGTCGCCATAATCCTCCCTTCACTGAGAAACCCGAAACTGGGGGCCAGCGGCCCCCATAAACTCCCTAAACTTTACCGTAGGTTTGCCTGTTCTCATCCCGTCCAAGGCTCAATCTGGATCCGCCCCGTCCATGCGCATCTATCCCTTGGCCGCGCGCGGGGCCTCCTCCGCCAGGGCCAACGCTTCGCGTACCAAGGCCTCTTGCTCGCGCTTGTGAACTTTAGAAGAGCCCACCGCCGGGCTCGAGGACTCGTCGCGGGCGATGCCGTAGAAGGGATGGCCGTAGATGCTCACCCCGAAGCGGGCCCGCAAGAACCACCACGCCCCCTGGTTAGCGGCTTCCTCTTGCACCCAGTAGACCGGGATGTCCTTGGGGTAGACCTCGAGCGCCGCTTGCAGCTCGGCCTCGGGGAGGGGGTAGAACTGCTCGAGGCGCACGATAGCCACATCCTCACGCCCAGCCGCCTTGCGGGCCGCCACCAGGTCATAGTAGACCTTACCCGCGCACAACAAGATCCGACCCACCTTCTTGGGCTTCCCTACCTTGTCGGGGATGACCCGCTGGAAGCGCCCCTCGGCCAACTCGCTCATGGGCGAGACCACCTCGGGGTTGCGCAACAAGCTCTTGGGGGTCATCACGATGAGGGGTTTGCGCCAAGGGCGCTTGACCTGGCGGCGCAGCAGGTGGAAGTACTGCGCCGGGGTGCTGGGGTAGGTCACCTGCATGTTGTCGGTGGCGCAGAGTTGCAGGAAGCGCTCGAGCCGGGCCGAGGAGTGCTCTGGGCCGCCGCCCTCGAGGCCGTGCGGCAAGAGCATGACCAGCCCGCTGAGGCGGCCCCACTTAGCCTCGGCGCTGGCGATGAACTGGTCGATGATAACCTGGGCAGTGTTGACAAAATCGCCGTACTGCGCCTCCCACAGCACCAAGGCCTCGGGGTAGTCGAGGCTGTAACCGTACTCGAAGCCCAGCACCCCTGCCTCGGAGAGCGCGGAGTTATAGAGTTCAACCGGGGCCTGCCCCTCCACCAAATGGTTGAGGCCCAGGTAGCGGGCGGCCGTCTCGGTGTCGGTGAACCCGGCGTGGCGCTGGGTGAAGGTTCCGCGCACCACATCCTGGCCGCTCATGCGGACGCGGTGGCCCTCCGCGGCTAAGGAGCCGAAGGCCAGGGCCTCCGCCGCCGCCCAATCCAGGGGGCGTTTTAGCTCCGCCATCTCCCTGCGCGCCTCGAGGAAGCGCGACAGTTTGGGGTGGAGGTGGAACCCTTCAGGCAGGCGGGTCAAGGCCATCATCAAGCCTTGCAAGCGTTCCAAGGGAACCCTGGTATCGGCCTCGGGCACGTCGCTGTCCGCACCGCCTACATATCCTTTCCAGATTCCCCCTCCGGCATGGGGGCGCACCGGGTGGGGCTCGCGCTTGATTCGGTCAAAAGCCGCCTCGAGCTTGCCGTTGTAGGACTTGGTCATCTGATCGAGCTCGGCTTGGTTGACCAGCCCGGCCGCCTCGAGCGTCTTGAAGTAAGTCTTGTACGCCTGGGGCTTCTGGGCGATCAACGCATACATTCCTGGCTGGGTGAAGGCCGGCTCGTCGGTCTCGTTGTGCCCTTTGCGGCGGTAGCCCACCAAATCTATGAACACGTCCCGTCCAAAGGTCGCGCGGAACTCCATGGCCAGCACCACCACCCCATACACCGCGTCGGGGTCTTCGGCGTTGACGTGGAAGATGGGCGACTCCAGCATCTTGGCCACCTCGGTGGAGTAGCGGCCAGCGGTGTATTCGCGGGGCTCGGTGGTGAAGCCCAGCTGGTTGTTGACGATCACATGCAAAGCCCCGCCCACGGTGTAGGCCGGGATGCCGGAGATGTTGAGGCTCTCCTGAACGATCCCCTCCCCGATAAACGCGGCGTCGCCGTGCAGGGCGATGAGCAGGCCCTTCTTGCGCTCGCGGTCACCGAAGCGATCCTGCTTAGCCCTCAAGCGGCCCATCGCCACCGGGGTCACGAACTCGAGGTGGGAGGGGTTGAAGTTGAGCGAGAGGTGAACCTTGCCATGAGGGGTATCCACATCGCTGGAGTATCCCAGGTGGTACTTCACGTCCCCGGCATAGCCTTCCGGGAAGACCTCCTCGAACTCGAGGAATACCTCCTCCACCGGCTTCTTGGTCACGTTGACCAGCACGTTGAGGCGCCCCCGGTGGGCCATCGCCATCACCGCCTCGCTGACCCCGTACCGGGCTCCTTCTTCGATGGCGGTATCGAGAAGGGGAATCAGGGCCTCGTTGCCCTCGAGGGAGAAGGTCTTGGCCCCTAAATACTTCTTGGCCAAGAACTCCTCCCACAACGAGGCTTGCATCAGGCGCTCGAGGATGCGTTTACGGGTGGGGGCATCGGGTTGCGGAAGCCCGGCCTCGATTTTGGCCTCGAGCCAACGGCGGATCTCAGGGCTTTCGATGTGGGCGGTCTCGAGGCCGACACTGCCGCAGTAAGCGACCTGGAGTTTGGCGATAGCCTCGCGCAGGGTCGGGGCGGGGAAGAGTCCCGGGGGTAGGGGCCGGTCCAGGTCGGCCTGGCTCAGCCCGTGGTAGCTGGGCTCGAGGTCCGCCGGAGCCGGACGGGGGCGGCCCAAAGGGTCAATCCGGGCCGCCAGGTGACCCCGTTCACGGTAGGCATTCACCAGCCGCTCGACCCGCAGCACGAACTCGGCCAGCTCCGTAGGTAAGACGCTGGCCGAGGAGGAAGCTATGGGGGTTTGGGGTTCTGCTAGGGCGAGCTGGGAAAAATAACTGCGCCACTCCTGTGACAGCGACGAAGGGTTGCGTTGATACTCTTGGTAAAGGGCCTCCAAAAAGGCCAGGCTTCCACTATCCACGGCGTGCTCCATATCCTTTTAGCTAGCTTACCCCGAAAAGGCTCAAGGTGGTACAACGTCTGAGCGCCTAGACCTTGAACGGGGTGTAAATCTCCTCCAGCGCCCTCGCCGCCTCGAGGTCTTTGGAAGTCACCCCGCCCTGAGAGTGGGTCACGTAGGCCACCCGAACCTCCTTCCAGGCGATGGTCAGGGCATCGGGGTGGTGATCGGTTTTCTCGGCCAAGAGCGTAACCCGAAAGGCGAAGGCCGCCCCGTCGGCGTACGAGGCAAAGGGGTAGGTCTTCTCGATGCGCCCCTCTACCAGCCTCCAACCGGGCAAAACCGAGAGGGCCTGCTGAATTTGCGCCTGAGTGAGTGCGCCCATAGACGAACCCTCCTCCAGGGTAGTCTAGTTGGCTTAGCGCTGAACATTGTGCTATACTCCGCGATGGCGCTTTTGACGGGGTGACCCCCGATCCCTCCGGCAAAAGCAAATCTGGAACGCTCCTGATGGTAGGCGGGAGCGCTCGGAGGCAACAGTGTTCAAGACCTTTGTACCAAAACAGGTCGAGCCTAAGTGGGTGCTGGTAGACGCGGAAGGGCAAACCGTAGGCCGGCTCGCCACCCAGATCGCCCGAATTCTACGGGGCAAGCACAAGCCAGACTGGACGCCCAACATGGCGACCGGCGACTTTGTGGTGGTGATCAATGCCGCTAAGGCCCGCTTTACCGGGAATAAGCTCCAGAGCAAGGTCTATACCCGTTACACCGGGTATCAGGGTGGGCTCAAGAAGACCTCGGCGGGCGAGATGTTGGCCAAGCACCCCGAGCGGGTCATCGAGCACGCCGTCAAAGGGATGCTCCCTAAAGGCCCTCTGGGTTACAAGATCTTCTCGCGCCTGAAGGTATACGCTGGACCGACCCATCCGCACCAGGCTCAACATCCGCAGAAGCTGGAGGTTAAGTAATGGCCGAGCAATTCTACGGAACTGGGCGGCGCAAGACCAGCGTGGCCCGCGTTTTCCTGCGTCCAGGCAGCGGCAAGGTGACCGTCAACGGGATGGAATTCCAGGACTATTTCGGCGGCTTGATCAAGGCTGTAGCGGCCCTCGAGCCCTTGCGTACGGTGGACGCCCTGAACCGCTTCGACGCCACCATCACCGTAGAGGGGGGCGGCAAAGCCGGCCAAGTAGACGCCATCAAGCTGGGCCTAGCCCGGGCCCTGGTGCGCTACAACAGCGACCTGCGGGCCAAGCTCAAGCCCCTGGGCTTCCTCACCCGTGACGCCCGCGAGGTCGAGCGCAAAAAGTACGGCAAGCACAAAGCCCGTCGTGCGCCCCAGTTCAGCAAGCGTTGATCCCTCCCTTTCCTACCCCCCTCGAGCTCGAGGGGGGTTTTTCATCCGCCCTGGCTCGGCTCACCCGAACGCCTCGGGAGGTAGTCCATGCCCCAATGCATCCGCTACCGCCGAGAGGAAAAACCGCGGCAGTTCGTCCGGACCCAGGTATTGCCCCACGTGTTTGAGGGCTTCCTTGGGCGGATCCACCAGGGCCAAGAGGGTGTGGTAGGGCTGAAGGGCCGCGATGGGTAAGCTGCCCCCGCCGTAGAGGATCACGTCCACATGCCGAGCCAGCGCCTCAACCCGCTCCGGCACAGTGGTATGACCGCGCTGCGAATGGGGGAGCTTGCCCAAGAAGCTATCTCCCTCGGCAAAACTCGAGCTCACGGCCGAGACCTGCTTGATCCCCCGTAGCCCCCCGATCAACTCGGGCCGCAGCTTGCCCATCCACAGCAAGGTGGATCCCATCGCATAGCGCATGAGGAGGTTGCCCAAAGCGATGGGCTCGAGGTAGTAGCCGCGCAGCCCCTTGCGCTCGGGGATGACCAAGTCCACCCGCCCTGCCCCCCTGGCCTCGGGCTCGAGGGCCTCTACCAGTTCAAAGGCTCGAGTCTGGAAATCGGGAGCCTCCAGCAGCGCCGCCTCAAACCCCAAAGGAACGAGCCCAGCCAAAGCGGCGGGGAGAAGCCCTGCGGGCTGGGCGGCGTGGATTTTGAGGGGTAGACGGTGGGACAGCGCAGCCTTGAGCAACAGCGGATAGTAACGGCTATCTCCTTGATGCAAGACGGCAAGCAGGCTCATGGGCGAGGTTTAGCTTATAACAGCCCGACAATCTATTTACACCCCTGTCGCTCGCCTGGCGGCGAGTTCAGAAGCTTCTTCCCAGGTGCCCGCATGAGCGTGGAGGGTTCTGCTATCCCCGCCCTTCCGCTTCTGGCCATAGAGGGAGTCCTCACTCGAGCTTCTCCAGCCCAGCGAACTTCACCGCCAGCTTCTTGAGCCCCACGCTGGGGAAGTGCACCGTCACCTCGCCGCCTAAAGCCGCCACCACCGTCCCGTTGCCAAAGCGGGGATGTCTGACCTTCTCACCGCCTTTAAAATCCTCGGAGAGCTTGGGACGAGCGGAGGTCGTCCCCCGGCCCACCACAGGAAGCTTGGCCTCTCGAGCGAACTCCCCAAAGGGGTTGATTTCAACCAGCAACCCCTCGGGAATATCGTCGAGAAAACGGCTAGGCCGGGTGGATTCGCGCTTGCCGTAGATCTCGCGCTCCTCGGCATAGGAGAGGTACAGCCGCTCCTGGGCACGGGTGATGCCCACGTAGAACAACCGGCGTTCCTCTTCTAAGTCCTCCAGCCGGTTCAGGCTGTTGCGGTGGGGCAGGAGGTTTTCCTCCACCCCCACCAAGAAAACGACGGGGAACTCGAGGCCTTTGGCGTTGTGCAAGGTCATCAGGGTGACTTCCTCGGCCTTTTCCCGTGGAGGCTCGAGCTTGCCGTCTTGTACGCGCCTGGCCGGCTCTTCTGCCGAAGCGGTGAGGGCGACGGTGTCGAGGAACTCAGCCAGGCTACCCCCAACCTCGGCCTCCCAATCGCGGGCCGCCCGCAACAGCTCGTCGAGGTTGGCTAGGCGGTCTTCGGCGTCGGGCTCATCCTTGATGAAGTTCTTGTAGTCGGTGGCGTCCAGCACCCGCTGGATAAACTCCGCCGGACCGGCCTCAAAGGCCGCCTCGGCCAGCTCGTCCACCAGCTCGACGAAAGCCCCCACCTGCTGTGGCCTGGAGAGGATTTGTTCGGCGTGGCGGAAGGCCTCAAGGGCCGGTAGGCCGCGCTGCTGGGCATACTCGAGCAGCCTCGCCACCGTGCTGGCCCCGATCCCCCGGGCCGGTACGTTCACGATCCGGCGCAGGCTGATCGAGTCCAGGGGGTTCACCGCCAGTCGGGCGTAGGCCAGGATGTCTTTGACCTCGCGCCGCTCGAAGAAGCCCACCGCTCCCACCAGCCGAGCCGGGATCTGGGCGCGTCGCAGGTGCTCTTCCAAAAGCCGCGACTGGGCGTTGGTACGGTAGAGGACGGCGATCTGTCCGAAGTTACCCAACCGGGCGATCTCGCGCGCTACAAAAGCCGCCTCCTCGCGGGCGTTGGGGGCCCGGAAGAGTCCCACCGGGTCCCCTCCACCCTTCACCGGGCGCAGGGTTTTCTCCAGCCGCAGGGCATTCTTCTCGATCACCGCGTTGGCCAAGCTGAGGATGGCACGGGTGGAGCGGTAGTTCTCCTCGAGCCGGTAGACCTTGGCTCCAGGGTAGTCCTTGGTGAAGTCCAGGATGTTGTTGATGTCGGCGTTGCGAAAGCCGTAGATGCTTTGGTCGGGATCCCCGACGACCATCAAGTTGGGATTTTCCCCGGCCAGGAGCCGGGTGAACCTGTACTGCACGGGGTTGGTGTCCTGGTACTCGTCCACGTGGATGAAGCGGGCCCGCTGTCGAACCTTGTGCAGCACCTCCGGGTGTTGCTCGAACAGCTCGATGGCCAACAGCAGCAGGTCGTTGAAATCCACCGCCCCTTGGGTCCGCAGCCCTTGCTGGTAACGCCGGTAGACCTGGGCAGCGTCCTCGCGCGGGATTCCGGCCACGTAATCGGGGGCCTCGCGCAAGAACTCGGACAGCCCGCCCAGGCGGTTCTTGATCCGGTCCAGCACCGCCCGTACCGCGCCAGGCTTAGCCTCGAGCCCCAACTCCTTCAGGATCTCCTTGAGCAAGGTGCTCTGGTCGTCGTCGTCGTACACCACAAACCCCGGCTTGAGCCCGACCCATTCCCCATACACCCGCAGGATGCGCAGGGCTGCCGAGTGGAAGGTCGAAACCCACAGATCATGGGCCGCCCTACCCACCATCTTGCCGAGGCGCTCTTTCATCTCCCCGGCGGCCTTGTTGGTGAAGGTCACAGCCAGGATCTCCCCGGCGTAGACCCGGTGCTCACGCAACAGGTAGGCGATGCGATGGACTACGGTGCGGGTTTTGCCCGATCCAGCCCCCGCCACCACCAGGGCCGGGCCTTCAAAGTGCTGGACCGCCGCTTGCTGGGCTTCGTTCAAGGAGGAGAGGAGGTCCGACATAGAACCTCCGAAGTCTATCACCTCGGCTCGGTGTGGAACGTAGCGATGAACCCCAGCGGAGCGTGTTACACAGGCCGCTGTCGCCCACAACCGCAGCGCCAGTTCAGCTAAACTGTTACGAGTATGGCAACTATCCGCTTCGGCACCGACGGCTGGCGCGACGTGATCGCCGACAACTTCACCTTCGAGAACGTAGCAAAGGTGGCCCAGGCGTATGCCAGCCACCTGCTCGAGCAAGGGGGGAAAAAGGTAGCGGTGGGCTATGACACCCGCTTCATGGCCGAGAAGTTCGCCCGCAAGGCCGCGGAGGTGCTGGCTGCAAACGGCCTCGAGGTCCACCTGTCCAAAAGCTATCTGCCCACCCCGGCGCTTTCTTATGCCGTCAAGCACCTCGAGGCCGACGGCGGGGTGATGCTCACCGCCAGCCACAACCCCCCAGAGTACCAAGGCTTCAAGATCAAAGGGGCTTACGGGGGGAGCGCCACCCCAACCCTGGTGGCCGAGGTGGAGCAAAAGCTGGGAACGGAGCCCAAACCCTTCGATCCCTCCCGGCATAGGCTGCACACCTTCGATATCCGCAAGCCCTATTACGACCACCTGATGGGCCTGCTCGAGGTGGAGGCCCTGCGCACCTACGAGGGGGTGCTCTACCACGACAGCATGGGTGGAGCGGGGGCCGGGTGGCTTTCGGGCTTTGTCAAGCACGCCAAATTAAGGCTCGAGCTGCGCGAAATCCACGGGGTTCCCCACCCCCTCTTCTACGGGGTCAACCCCGAGCCGATCCCCGCCAACCAGCAGGTGGTGATGACCGTGCTGCGCGCCGAGGAAGGGCTTACCTTCGCCGCCGTGACCGACGGGGACGCCGATCGAATCGGGGCGGTGCTGGCCGGGGGGCAAAACTTCAACTCGCACCAGATCCTTGCCGTGCTCATCAAGCATCTCGTCCGCAAGGGGCTGCGGGGACGGGTGGTCAAGACCTTCTCCGTGAGCCGGGTGGTGGAGCGGCTGGCAGGAAAGCTTGGGCTCGAGGTCGTCACCACCCCCATCGGCTTCAAGTACATCACCGAGGAAATGCTCCGAGGGGGCGTGTTGATCGGCGGGGAGGAGTCCGGGGGGATTGGGGTGAGCGGGCACATCCCCGAGCGGGACGCGATCTACAATGCCCTGCTCCTGCTCGAGGCGATGGTGAAGAGCGGCAAGAGCCTGGGGGAACAGTTTGCCGAAATCGAGGCCGAAGTGGGCTTCCGGCACCACTACGACCGGCTGGACCTGCGCCTGCCCTCGATGGACCACATTCGCGCTGCCGTGGAGAAGGTTTCTACACCCCAACCCATCGCCGAGCAGGAGGTGGTGGGGGTGGAGACCCTGGACGGGGTCAAGTGGAATTTCGCGAATGGCGGCTGGCTTCTCTTCCGGGCCTCGGGCACCGAGCCGGTGCTGCGCATCTACTGTGAAATGCCCTCGCCGGAACTGGTCCAATCCGCCTTGGCGCAAGCCCAGCAGCTGGTGGAATGAGGCCCTGACCCATGTCGCCGGTCTTCGCCTTAGGGTTCGGACTTTACCTGCTCAACCTGGGGGTGGGGCTGGCGGCGCAGCTACGGCTGGCGCGCTTCGGAGTCTGGCACCACTGGCTCTATTTCGCGGTTTTCTTGAGCGCGGCGGCGGCTTTGTTCTTCACCCGCCAGGCGGGGTTGATCCTCACCGTGGCCTCTCTGGCGGCCTTCCCCTGGGCCCGGCCCCGCAGCTGGATACACCCCACACTGGGGGCGCTGGGGCTCGTGGGATACTTACTCAGCCTCAACCCCTAACTTAGGAAAGGTGAAACGATGGAGTTCCTCGAGGTCATCCGCAAGCGCAAGACCACCAACGGCCCCTTCCTGGACAAGCCGGTCTCGAGGGAGCACCAACACCTCCTGATGGAGGCCGCCTCGCGCGCCCCCAGCCACTTCAACTCCCAACCCTGGCGTTTCGTGCTCATCGAAGATAAAGCCCTCATCGCCCGCATCGCCGAGCTGGGGGGCAGCTCGATGGAGCGCCTCATCGCCGAGGGACGCTTCTTCGAGCGCTACCGCCCCTACTTCCGCTTCAGCGAGAAGGAGATGGAAGAGCGGCGCGACGGCATCCTGATCGACCAACTGCCGGGGCCCTTGCGGCCTTTTACCCGCCAGGTCATGAGCCCCGGCGCGCTGGGGCTCATGAGGCGGCTGGGTGTGCCGCGCATGCTGGGGGAGGACAACCGCAAGCTCATCGCGGGCTCTCCCCTGCTGCTGGCGGCCCTCTTGGACAAGCAGGAGTACCGCCCCGGCGAGCTTTCGGGCTTTTACAGCGTATTGGGGCTGGGCATGGCCATCGAGAACATCTGGCTCACCACCGTCGAGCTGGGCATGGGCATCCAGTTCGTGAGCACCCCCATGGAGATCCCCGAAGCCTGGGAGGAGATCCGGCGGCTGCTGGAGGTGCCGGAGGGGCTCGAGCTCATGGCGGTGTACCGGCTGGGCTACCTGCCCCCCGAGAGGCCCCGCCCCCGCATCGACTGGAAGTCGGATCACCGCAAGCGCATCTCGCAGTACGTGTTCCGCGACTCTTGCCGAACCCCCGAGCGCGATGATTGAGGATCCCCAAATCCTCCCAGCGGGTAAATCCTGTTCACAAGCCCGAATCCTCGGGGTGGGAACGGCCTTGCCCCCTTATGCCCTCGGCCAGGCCCAAGCACAGGAGCTGGCGCGCGGGCTGTTCTGCGAGCTGCCCCAGGTAGAGCGGCTCATCGGGGTCTTCGCAAACACCGGGATCGCCCAGCGCTACTTGGCCCGCCCCCCCGAGTGGTACACCCGCGAACACTCCTTTCCGGAGAAAAACCGCGCCTGGTTCGAAGCCGCCCTGGAACTCTCCCTCGAGGCCAGCCGCAAGGCGCTTCTAGCCGCTGGAAAAACCCCCCAGGAGGTAGCCGGGGTGGTGTTCGTGAGCACCACCGGGATCGCCACCCCCAGCCCAGAGGCTTACCTTGTCCAAGCACTCGGCATCCCCCCTTCCGCGATACGTCTGCCGCTATGGGGGCTAGGCTGCGCAGGGGGGGCGGCCGGCCTGGCCCGTTCTGCCGATCTCGCCCGGCTCCATCCAGGGCGGGTATTTTTGCTGGTCACGGTGGAGCTGTGCAGCCTGACCTTTATCCCCGGCGACCGCAGCAAAAGCAACCTCGTCGCCACCAGCCTGTTCGCGGATGGGGCAGCGGCGGTGGTATTAGGGGCGGAGGGGATAGCCGATGCTTCAAGTACGCGCTTTCCTAGCGTCCTAGGCGGTTTTACCCGCCTTTTGCCCGACAGCTACGAGGTGATGGGCTGGGATCTTCATCCCCAGGGGCTCCAGGTGCGCTTTGCCCGGAGCATCCCTACCCTGGTGCAGCGGCAGTTGCCCCGGTTGGTCAGGGAGGGGCTCGAGGCATACGGCTTTCTCCCCGAAGAAATCGACCTGCACGTCCTCCACCCAGGCGGGGCCAAGGTACTGGCGGCCTACCAGGAAGCCCTAGGCTCGAGCCCGGAGAGCCTAGCCGCGGCCTGGGAGGTGCTGCGCGAGTACGGCAACATGTCCAGCCCCACGGTGCTCTTCGTGCTCGAGCGCCTCATGGGTGGCCCACGGAAAGCCGGAGAAATGGGCCTGCTGCTGGCCCTGGGGCCGGGGTTCGCCCTCGAGGGGGTCCTCCTGCGTTGGTGAGCTGGCCGATCTATCTCGCCCTTTTATTGGTCGCCGCCCAGCGGCTTTGGGAGCTCCGGCTAGCTCGGCGAAACCTGGCCTGGGCGCTCGAGCGGGGGGCCCGGGAGTACGGGCGGGAGCATTACCCGCTTTTCTTCCTGCTGCACATCGGCTGGATGCTGGGGTGGTTTTTCGAGGGATTGGCGCGGGGGGGTCTCGCCCCGGCCTGGGGGTTCTGGCTGGCGCTCTTCATCCTGGCCCAGTTCCTGCGTTACTGGGCCATCGCCAGCCTGGGGCCCTATTGGAACACCCGCATCCTGGTGATCCCCGGGGCGAAGCGGGTCAGAACTGGCCCCTACCGCTTTCTCCGGCACCCCAACTACCTGGCGGTAGGGCTCGAGCTCTTCGCCCTACCGCTGGTCTTCGGGGCCTGGGTGAGCGCGCTCGTCGCCACGCTGCTCAACGCTGGGCTTTTGCTGGGGATTCGTATCCCCGCAGAGGAGCGGGCGTTGCGCGAAGCCTATGGTTCGGAAAAATAAGGGCCTGCTACGAACTCGCCCATACCCTTGGCCGTCACCGCCTGACCCTGCCAGGTCCCCGCTCCGGAGACCGGGCCTTCCCAGTAGGCCACCTGGCTCGAGGCCGCCAGGAGCTCTTGGTCCTTACGTAGCGGGTCCAAGCTCAGGCTAAAGCCCTCCCCCTCGACGCTCCACGAGAGGGTGTAAGTTCGCCCGCTGGGCGAGGTCCAGGCTTCGCGGGGGGTCATGCGCAAGTTTTTGAGCTCGCCCACCTGCCCATCCGGGCCGATCCAGCTCCCCGCGAGCTGCACCACCGCCCCAGAAGCGTTTTTCACCCGGTAAAGCATGACCTCGGTACCGTTGGACAACTGCAAGCCGAACCAATCCCAGGTGGCCGAGCGGCCCGCGAGTTGGCCGCCCCACTGGTGGTCCATCCAGGCCTCACCGCGCAAGGTTCGGCCCTGGTAGGTACCCTCAAGGGCCAGGCGGGTATAGGAGACGTAGTACATCCGCCCGGTCTCCTCGGTGCCGGAGTAGCCCGGAGGGTGGGCCACCGGGGGTTTGCGCGGGGTGAGCCGCAGGTCAAGCCCTGCCCCCACCAGCCGAAAGGCTTCCCCCTCTTGCCAGAGCTTCCAGCTATCGGAGCCCCCCCTTTCCGGGGGCATCTCGAGGTATAGCGGCGGATAGCGCACGGTAGCGTCTCCTCGCGGGACATCCGAGCGCTCGACAAACGCTTTCCCATCCGCGCGCAAATCGGTCACGGCGATGTGGGCCACGTGAAAAGGGCCGGGGTTCAAAGCTCCCAGGAGGGTGCTGGCAACCTCCGGACGGAGCTGGGTATAGGCTTTGAAGAAGGCCCAGTGAAAAGCCCACCCCTCCTCCGGCAAGTAGGCCGATACATACCACCACTCAAGCGGAGCAGCTTGCGGTCCCCAGGTGTGGGGAGAGGGAGGGCGGTCGGGGTCCACCGGGGAAAGCCTCGGAGCACAGGCCCCCAGCAACAACGCCAAAAGGAGGAGGCTTCGCATGCCCCCACGATATCTGCGACACCCTCAGTCAAATGTTGCTTGGGAGGATGTCGTACGCTATACGCCAAACGCAAGACGCGGCTTACGTCGTACGTCGTACGCCATACGCAATACGCAAAACGCCAGACGCTAAACGCGGGGGAAAAAATCGGGACGGCGTACCGCCGTACACCTAGAGGTAGATTCCCTTTGGGACGGGCTACGCCCGTACACCTAGGGGACGATCCCCTTCGTATGACGTGTGACGTACGACGTACGACGTTTGACGTACGACGTCTAAGTCTGCACAAATCAAGTTACCCGGCCACTAGATACCGCAAAATGGCTGGTTTATGTGGTTTGCAAAATGGGCAAGTCGCCCAGGGTAGTGACCGGGATTTTAGTGGGACCACTCCCCTGGCGGAACGCGGCGAGCCGCGCCACTACCTTGGCGCCAGCCCGCTCGGCCACCCGCTCGAGGGCCAACATGGTTCCCCCCGAAGAGACCACATCCGAGACCAGCGCCACTTTTTGCCCAAGAAGTTTCTCGGCCATCCGGCGATCCAGCCACAACACCTCACCCACCCCCAGGGTCAGCGACTCTACCTCCTGGATGATGGGGTCTTCCATGTAGGGACGGCGCTTTTTGCGCACCACAACGTAAGGTTTGCCCAACCGCTCGGCCAGGGCGTGCGCCAGCACGATGGGGGAGGTTTCACTGGTGAGCAAGACCTCAGTCTCAGCGGGTACATGGGCTAAGAGCGCATCGGCGGCAGCGTTGACAAACTCCACGTCGCCTAGCAGTTCTACTAACGGGATACGGGTGCCCGGCAGGGGTTCGATGAGGGGCACATGACGGGTGAACTTACCGATAGTGATGGGATAAGTTTCCATTTGACCTCCGAAGATCTCTCCGGTTCTTGGGGCCGACATCTACCTAGCACCCCCGCGGCGGGGGGCGATCGCTTTAGACTACCCAAACGCCTCGAGTCTACCTCTTCGCCGTGATGAGCTACAAGGCCTGGCTATTCTGGCTCAAAAAGCGGCAGGTGCCCCAGCGCGATCACGTCCTCGCGGGGGGTACCCTCAGTGAAGACCGCCATCACTGCGACCATCTTCCCCCCCACATCCTCTATGAGCTCACGCAATCCCTTGAGGGTGCTGCCGGTAGAGACCACATCGTCCACCACCGCCACCTTCTTACCTTTGATGAGAGCTACATCAGCCCCATCGATCACCAACAGCTGGGGTTTACCGGTGGTGATAGAGATGACCGTGCGGGAGACCGGGTTGATCATGTAAGGTTTCTCGGTTTTGCGAGCCACCACGTAGGGCTTCTTGACAATTCGAGAGAGCGCATGAGCGAGCGGAACCGCTTTGACCTCTGGAGTCACCAGGGTCTCCACCTCGCTAGGCAAACGCTTGGCCAGCTCAGCCGCCACTGCCTCGACCAGTTCGGTATCGCCCAGGAGATTGAGCAAGGCTACCGCCACCCCTGGTCCTACCTGGACCACAGGCAACTCGCGCCGCACCCCCCCGATAGAGATCGGATAAGTCCTCACGCCCCACAGTCTTACACATTTTTTACCTAAGGGGGAAGGCTCCCGCGGGCAGAATTTCCAGCCCACCCTCGGAGGTTGCCGTGGGGTACTTACACCAGCAACGGCAGAGGCATAAACTAAAGGCATGCCCCCTACTGAGCGCTCTACCTCCGGCAGCATGATTCCGGCCGAGGTCGAAACTCTAGGGCTCGACCCCACCACCGGCAACGTGGTGGTGTTGCTCAAGACCCAAACCGGGGCCTTTTTGCCCATCGTGATCGGCCCCCTCGAGGCCCAGCACATCATGGTGCACCTCCAAGGCGAAACCCCTAGCCGTCCCCTTACCCCTGACCTGTTCCTCTCTGTGCTCGATATCTTGGGGGTCCGGCTGGTGCGGGTGGAGGTGGTTGAACTCAAGGACGGGGTGTTTTTCGGGCGGCTGGTCTTGGAGCAGCGGGGGCTCGAGTACGAAGTGGACGCCCGTCCCTCGGACTGCCTAGGGCTGGCCATTCGTGCCCAAGCCCCCATCCTGGTCGCCGAATCGGTATTGAACGATGCCGGGGTGGACGAATCTAGCCTTCGCTCAGGGGAGAATCCGCAAGCTTAGGAAAACTGGTACAACTAGGCCATGCCCTTGCGCGTTCTGTGGTTCTTGGCCATATTACTCGAGCTGGCTTTTGCCCAGCGGATCGGGGTGATCGGAGATTGGGGGGCGGAGAGCCCACACCGCCTCCAAATCGCCCAAGCCCTGCATCAGAAGGGACCGCTCGAGGCCCTGCTCACTTTGGGAGATAACTTCTACCCTCGGGGTGAGCCGGTCCAGCGCTTCGTGGACGAGCTGCCCCGGGTCAAGATTTATCCCGCCTTCGGCAATCACGACGTGCCCGCGCTCGAGCAACAGCTAAGGCTGTTCGGGGTCGGACAACCTTACTACACGGTTCAGCTGGGCCAGGCGGAGATCTTCATCGTCTACTCCGAAGCGTTTACCCCACAGCAGCGGGCCTGGCTCGAGCGTGCCCTCCAAACCTCCCAGGCCCCCTGGAAGGTGGTGGCCCTACACCGCCCCCTGTATTCTTCGGGCTTCCACGGGGGGAGCCGCAGCCTGCGGCAGAGCCTCGAGCCTTTATTGGTGCGCTATGGGGTCCAGTTGGTACTGGCGGGACACGACCACGACTACGAGCGGCTCGAGGCCAGGGGCATCGTCCACCTGGTCGCAGGCGGGGGTGGGGCTTATCTGCGGGGTTTCCGCAGCGCTGTCCCCGAAAGCAAGGTGCGCCGGGTAAGCGCAAACTTTTTAGTGCTCGAGGCTACCTCCAACAAGCTCACCGTCACGGCATATGGCCAAAGCGGCGAGGTGCTAGATCGGGTAGAACTCGGCAAGTGAACTCCCGGCGGCCAGGGTGGGAGACCTTAGGCCATCGGCAACAGCACGCGCCGGGGTTCTTCCTTTACGGCCTCCACCGGCCCGATGAGGGTGTAGCCCTCGATGCGCTCGACCCGCACCCACACCGTCTGGCCCTGTTTGGAAGCGGGGCCGTCGGCCAGGACCTCGTAGTAGTCGGGGGTATGGCCCACCCACTGCCCCCCGCGGCGGGACTCGAGCAGCACCTCCACCCGGCGGCCGAGCTTGGGGGCGATGCGCTGGGCGGCGAGCTCTTGGGCCAGGGCGATGATCTCGTGGGTGCGCCGCTTGCGAATTTCGATAGGCACCTGGGGCAGGGAGGCGGCGCGGGTCTTGGGACGGGGGGTGTAGGTGAAGGCGTGGACCCGGCTGGGGCGCAGCTCGCGCAGGAACTCGAGCGTCTGCTGATGTTCCTCTTCGGTCTCGGTGGGCAACCCCGCGATGACGTCGGTGGTGAGGGCGAATCCGGGGATCAGCTCGTAGGCCCGCAGGACCAGCTCGCGGTAGTAGTCCTTGTCGTAGCGGCGGCCCATCAGCTTGAGCAGCCGCTGGGAACCCGTCTGCAGGCTCAGGTGCAGGTGGGGTCGCACCTGAGGGGCATAGCGGGCGATGGTGCGCAGCAGGGTCTCGTCGGTGTCCTCGGGCTCGATGGAACTCAGGCGCACCTTGGCCCCCATCCGGGCCAGCTCCTCCACCAGCCCGGCGATCCCCTGGGGGTGGCCTTTGTACGAACCCAGCCGCACCCCGGTCAGCACGATCTCCTGCACTCCGGCCTCGAGCAGACCCCGCGCCTCGCTCAGCGCGTCTTGGCTGTCCCGGTGGCGCTCGCGCCCGCGCAGGCGGGGAATGATGCAGTAGGCACAGCCCGCGTTGCAGCCGTCTTGCACCTTGACGAACGAGCGCACCCAGTTGTTGAGCAGGCCGCGCTCCCCGGCCCCCCAGAACTCGTTGGGCGGGGTGGTGAGGGGGTCGGCGGGCAGGCCGAAGTGCTCGAGGATCACCCTGGGCAGCTCGGCCTTGCGGGCGTTGGGCACCACCGCGTCGGCGCCCAGCTCGGCCAGAGCCTCGGGGGCCAGCTCGGCGTAGCAACCGGTGACCACGATGAAGGCCTGGGGGTTGGCCCGCCGTGCCCGGCGCACCTCCTTGCGGGCGTCGGCCTCGGCAGTGGTGGTCACGGCGCAGGTGTTGATCACCACCAAGTCGGCCCCCTCCTCCAGCCGCACCACCTGGGGCTCGAGGGCCCGCAACAACCCTACCAGGGCATCCGACTCAACCTGGTTGACCTTGCACCCCAAGGTCCTGACCGCTAGGCGTACAGGAGAAAGCGCTGCCATCCCAACCATCCACTCTACCCGCCGAAGATCGAATAGCATAGGCCCATGCTCTCCCTCGAGATCATCCGCCAAGCCGCGGCGCGCATCGCGGCCTACACCCACCGCACTCCGGTGCTTACCTCCTCGAGCCTGGATCAACTCTTCGGCAAGCGGCTCTTCCTCAAAGCTGAGCACCTGCAAAAGACCGGCAGCTTCAAGGCCCGCGGCGCGGTGAACGCGGCCTTGCAGCTCGAGCGCCCCCGCGGCCTCTTGGCGGTCTCCTCGGGCAACCACGCCCAAGCCGTGGCCTATGCAGCGCGCATCCTGGGGGTCCCGGCCCTCATCGTGATGCCGGAGGATGCCTCTCCGCTAAAAAAAGCCGCCACCCGGGCTTACGGGGCCGAGGTCTATGACCGTGGGGTGACGGTGGAAAACCGCGAAGAGGTGGCCCGGAAGCTCACCCTCGAGAGCGGCTACAGCTTCATCCATCCCTTCAACGACCCCAGGGTGATGGCCGGACAGGGGACCATCGGTCTCGAGCTCGCCGCGCAGGTCCCCGAGTTAGAGGCGGTGCTGGTGGCGGTGGGCGGGGGCGGGATGATCTCGGGGGTGGCCGCTGCGGTGAAGGCACTGGCCCCCCAAGTCCGGGTGGTTGGGGTGGAGCCGGCGGTCGCCAACGACGCCCAGCGAAGCCTGGCAGCCGGGCGGCGGATCGCGCTCGAGCGGGCTCCTCAGACCGTCGCGGATGGGGTGCGTACCCTTTGCGTGGGCGAGTATCCGTGGGAAGTAATTCGCGAACAGGTGGACGAGATCGTGAGCGTGCCCGAAGAAGCCATCCTCGAGGCCCAACGCCTGCTAATGAGCCGCACCAAACAGGTAGTAGAGCCCACCGGGGCGCTGCCGCTAGCCCCTGTGCTGATCGGTCACCCCCTACCCGAACGGCTGGGAATCGTGGTGTGTGGGGGAAACTGGATGCCCTAAGCACCCCGTGGGAAGCGCTTTAGGTACGGGTCGCGTCCCATAGCTTACGGGTGGTGATGATCTGGCCCGCGTGGTGCTGGGCGTGGTTGCCGATATGATCGAAGATATACATGGCCGGCACCGGAGGGTTACTGCCCCAGGCCCGGGGGGCCTCGAGGTCGGCCTCGCGCAGGGCGGAGAGCCCCTCCCAGACCCGCTGCATGTTGGTCCGAAACTCTTCTAGCACAGTTTCGGGGGGCTCGTGGGTAGGGCGCAGCTGCTCGGGGGGTAGCTTTTGGAAAGGATCGGGGATCTCCTCTCCCCGGCCTCGGTACAAGAGCCGCACCGAGGCGATGCCGATGTGCCGTACCAACCCGCCCACCGGGTTGGTATTCGGCCCGGGGACCCACCAAAACCCCGCAGGCCCTAAGTCGGCAGCCCACTTGTCCACAATCTCTAAGACCTCCTCGAGGTTGCGTAGCCATAACGAAACCACGGGCAAAACACCCGCGATATCCCCGCGCAGAAAGGGCGGAAGGGGTACAGGAGGTTGCATGGCCCCTATTCTAAAACCCTCTCGCCGGATCATAATCAGCAAGTGGTCACCCCTGCTCGAGAGAGAGACGCCTTCCTCGACGCCCTGCGGGGTTTTGCCCTATTCGGCATCCTGGCGGTGAACCTGGAAGCCTTCGCCGATCCCTTTTACTCGGTCGCGCACAGCGGCGAACCCATGAGCGACCTAGGCCGGGCGATCATCACCTTCTTCTATAGCGGTAAGTTTTACACCATCTTCGCCACGCTGTTCGGCCTTGGCCTGGCCTGGCAGGCCTCGCGGCTGCGGGCCCGGGGGCTAGACCCCAAGCCAGTGCTGCGGCGTAGGCTGCTCTGGCTGCTGGGGGCTGGAGCCGTCCACGGCACCCTGCTCTTCAGCGGCGACATCCTGGGCACCTACGCGGTGCTGGGCCTCTTCGCCCTGCGCTATCACCCGGCCGTCGCCACGAAAGCGCACCACGAGCGCTCCCACCTCCTGCGCACCGGCCTCGCCTACTACACCGTTGGGATAGCCTTGCTGGCCGGGCTCAGCTTCTGGTTTGGACCCGGTGGAGTCAGCCCGGATGCCGCCATCTACGCCGGCGGCAGCTTCGCCGAGGTAAGTCGGGCACGGCTATGGGACTGGCTGTGGAACACCGGCTCGAGCATCGTGTTGGGCTTCGAGCTCGTAGGGCTGATGCTCTTTGGCTTTTACCTTTTCGAGCACTGGCAGCGTTTTTCCGCGGCCACCCTGCGCCGGGGTATCCTGCTGGGGCTCGTGCTGGGCATCCCGGTGAACGCATATGACGTTTGGGTGAAGCCCAGCTACCTCGAGCCCCTGCGCGGCCTGGGCGGATTGGCCTTCGCCCTCGTCTATGCCTGCCTGATCCGGTTGTACTGGGATCGCCTATGCTGGCTTCACCTCTTGCAATACGCCGGAAGGATGCCGCTCACCAATTACCTGATGCAGTCCTTGGTGATGAGCACGGTGTTTTACGGCTACGGCCTGGGGCTTTATGGGCAGGTGAGCCCGCTGTTATTTCCGCTGATCGCAGCGGGGTTCGTGGCGTTACAGGTGAGCTTTAGCCGGGTCTGGCTCGAACGCTTCCCCCAGGGGCCAGTGGAGTGGCTGTGGCGGAAGTACACGTACGCCGGGGTGAAACCGGATTAGCAGACGAAAAGGTCAGACCCCCAGCTTATCCGCCCGCTGCTTCTCCACCGGCACTCCGGTCACGCCGTGGAAAGCCTCCACCTCCTCGAGGAAGCGCCGGAAGAGGTAGACCGAGTCGTGCGGGCCGGGGCTGGCCTCGGGGTGGTACTGTACGCTGAAGACCGGGTAGCGCAGGTGGGCCATGCCCTCGAGGGTGCCATCGTTGAGGTTGATGTGGGTGGGGCGGAACTCACGCAACGAGTCGATGTCCACCGCGTAGCCGTGGTTCTGGCTGGTGATCTCGACCTTGCCGGTGAGCAGGTTCTTGACCGGGTGGTTAGCCCCCCGGTGGCCGAACTTCATCTTGAAGGTGCGCCCCCCCGCGGCCAGGGCCAGCATCTGGTGGCCCAGGCAAATCCCAAAGGTAGGCAAGAGGCCCATCAGCTTCCAGAGGGTGTCGTGGGCGTAGCGGGGCATGGAGGGATCGCCGGGTCCGTTGGAGACAAAAAGGCCCTGGGGCTCGAGGGCCATGATCTGCGCCGGGGTGGTCTTACCCGGCACTACGATGGGCTCAAAGCCGAGTTCGGCCATGTACTTGACCTGGGAGAGCTTGATGCCGAAGTCCATCACCACGATGCGCCGCCCGGTCTTGAGGGTGGGGTAGGCGTAGGGCAGCGGGGTGGAGACCTCGGGGGTCATGTCGCGCCCATCGATATCGGTCCAGGAGCGAGCTTCGGCCTGCAGGGCCTTGAAGTCCGCCTCGCTGAAGCGGTAGCCCTCCCCCCCCAGCGCTGAGGCGTGGGCGATCACCCCTTTGAGCACCCCACCCTCGCGGATCTTGCGCACCAGGGCGCGGGTATCGATGCCCTCGAGCCCGACTACCCCGTAGAACTCCATAAACTCAGCCAGGCTCTGCTGCGCCCGGGGGCCCGCTGCGTAGGGGCTGAACTCTTTGGCCACGAAACCCCGCACCCAGGGGCGGTTTGATTCCATGTCGAAGACGTTGACCCCGTAGTTGCCCTGATGAGGATAGGTCATCACCACGATCTGCCCGTTGTAGCTGGGGTCGGTAAGGGTCTCTTGGTAACCGGTCTGGGCGGTGTTGAACACCACCTCCCCCACCGCCTTACCCCGGTGCCCGAAAGCGTAACCGTGGTAGACGGTGCCGTCTTCTAAGACCAAAACTGCGCGCTCTTTCATCCCAAACCCCATATTATGCGACATGTTTGCATTTCTATTCGCGTGGCCTGATCCCGCAGCGACCGCCGAGCGGCCAATCCCGGCTCGGCGGGCCGCTCAAAGCAGCAGTTTCTCGGCCTCGCCCTCCAGGGTACGCTCGTTGACGAAGGTAAAGCCCCACTGGTGGTGCAGCTCATCCAAAACCGCCTCGGGAATGCCCAGTAGCACGTACATCACCTGCTTGGCCGGGATGCGCAGGTCCTGGGCGATGCGCTGGTGGCGCTCGAGGGCCTCGTCGTAGCCACCGGTCTTGCATTCCACCAGCAGGAAACGGTTCGGGGTGCGCACCAGCAGATCCACCTCGAAGCGGTCTCCATTGGGGTAGATGAGGCTGGGGTTGGCCAGCAGATCGTGGGGGATGTTGCGCCGCCTGAGGGAAAGCTGGATGACCTGTTTGGCGTAGCGCTCGAGCCAGCCTCCGGTGACGAAACCCTGCACCCTCCCTTCCATGCTGAGCCGCCCATAGATGCGCCGCTGCTTGGAGCTATAGGTATAACTCTTGAGCAACCCCGCCTCCTTGAGCAGGGTGCAGAGCTGGGTTACCGTCCCGATATCGTTCTGGCTGGCCGAGGCCAAGGAGTACTGAAACTCACCGCTGCCCTTGGCCGCGGCCGACTTGATCTTCTCGTAGAAGCCGCTAACCGCGGCAAAGCGTTCGCCGATAAATCCGCTGATGCGCTCGAGGGCCTTTTCTTCTGCTTCGCTGTTCCCGTTGCGGCTGAGCTGGAGCTGTAGCCCAAGCTCGTTGACATACTCAGAGACTCGGGTGGAAGGGCGTTTGGGCTCTTGTCGGGGCGGCTGGGGTTGAGCGGGAGCGCGGTCTGCCCCTTCTGCGCGCCCCCCTCGCCGCAGGGCGCGTACCTCCTCGAGGATGCTCCTGACGGTCTTCAAGATGACCTGCTCGGTGGGGTTGGTGCTGGGATGGGTGGTGAGGGCGAGCTCTTGCAAAGCGGCCCCGGCAGGACCCAGCTCGGGTACGGCTTGGTGCGAAAGCAAGCTCTTGGCCAGCCACAGCTCGAGCTCTTCGCTCAGCCGCTCGCGGCACTCCTCAAACGAGCGGCCCCGCACCAGCAGACCGCTGATTTCGGGAACGGTACCCTCGAGGTAGCCCCCCTCGCCAGGACGGTACTGAGCAGACTTGAGGGCCAAGGCCAGGTAATCGGTAAGCAAACCCATGTCGTGTTGAGTTTACTCCCTTTAGCCCGAGCTTAGGGATGCCCCTTCCGGTAAGCCTGCTCCGGGTCGAGCACCTTGGTCACCCCAATCTCGCGGCAATTGTCGTAGAAAGGACAGCGGTTGCATTCACTCCAGACCTTGGGCGGCAGCTTCTCCCGGGTGGTGACGTGGTAGCCCAGGCCGGTGAAGAACTTGACCTGCAGCGTCCAGGCGAAGATCTGGGGCAAGCCCAGGTCTTTGGCCTCGCGCTCGGCGGCCAAGGCCAGCCAGCGCCCCAGGCCCTGCCCCTGGCGCTCGGGGTGGACCGCCAGGCCGCGCACCTCGGCGATATCGTGCCAGAGGATGTGCAGCGCCCCCGAGCCCACGATGTGCCCGTCCTCGTCCTCGAGCACGAAGAAGTCGCGCAGGTTCTCGTAGAGGTGGTCGTGGCTGCGCACGAGCATCAGGCCGCGCTCGGCCCAGTACTTGATGAGGGTGTAGATCGGCTCGACGTCCTTCATCCTGGCCTTGCGCAGTTCGACATTGGCATCCCAGCGCACCACTGGGAGCCGGGTGGTTCCCACTTCGATCAGGGTGCTCATCCCTTGCCTCCCATTACAGTCCAACCTCGCGTTTGGCGACCTCGATGGCTTCTCGGACCCGCTCCGGCGCGGTCGCGCCGTAGGAGCGTCGTCGGTGGATGGCGGTCTCGAGCCGGGTGAGCTCGAGGGCCTCCGCGCCGAAGAGGGGATGGAAGGACTGAAGCTCGGCGAGCTCGAGGTCGCGCAGCTCCTTGCCCGCCTCGGCGCAGTGGCGCACGATGCGCCCCACCACGTGGTGGGCCTCGCGGAAGGGCAGCCCCTGTTGCGCGAGGTAGTCGGCCAGTTCGGTCGCCAGCGAGAAACCCGACTCCGCCGCTTTGGCCATGGGTTCGGGCTTCCACACCAGCCCCGGCAGCATGGCGGCCATCAGCTTGAGCGAGGCCCGGTAGGTGTCGCAGGCGTCGAAGAGGGGCTCTTTGTCCTCCTGCAAGTCCTTGTTGTAAGCCAGCGGCAGACCCTTGACCACCGTGGCCAGGGTGACGAAGCCGCCCAGCACCCGCCCGGCCTTACCCCGGATCAGCTCGGCGACGTCGGCGTTCTTCTTCTGGGGCATGATGGAGGAGCCCGTGCTGAAGGCATCGGGGAGCACCGCGAAGCCGAACTCGAAGGAGGTGTAGAGCACCAGCTCCTCGGCCAAGCGCGAGAGGGTGAGCTGGCCGATGGCCAAAGCCGAGAGGGCCTCGAGGGCGAAGTCGCGGCTGGCCACCGCGTCGAGGGAGTTGCGCATGGGCCGGGCGAAACCCAGCGCCCGGGCGGTGTAGTGGCGGTCGATGGGGAAGCCGGTCCCGGCCAGGGCCGCCGCGCCCAGCGGGGACTCGTTGAGGCGCTTTAGGGCGTCTTGAATGCGCCCGGCGTCGCGGGAGAACATCTCGTAGTAGGCCAAAAACCAGTGCGACAACAGCACCGGCATGGCCCGCTGGAGGTGGGTGTAGCCGGGGAGGATGAGGGGGGGCTCGAGGTAGCGCTCGGCCTGCTGCACCAGCACCCGGCGCAAAGCCTCGAGTTCGCCCAGGATTGCCTCGAGTTCGCCCCGCAGCCACAGGCGCAGGTCGGTGGCAACCTGGTCGTTGCGGCTACGGGCGGTGTGCAGCTTGCCCCCCACCGGGCCCACCAGCTCGCTCAGGCGGGCCTCGATGTTCATGTGCACGTCCTCGAGTTCCTCCCGCCAGACGAAGCGGCCCTCCTCGATCTCCCGGCGCACCTCCAAGAGCCCCCGCCGCAGGGTCTCGGCCTCCTCGGCGCTGAGGATGCCCTGCTTGGCCAGCATGGCCGCGTGGGCCAGCGAGCCTTCGATGTCTACCAAAGCCAGCCGCTGGTCGAAGGTCCAGGAGGCGTTGAACGCTTGGGCCAGCCGGTCGGGGGCCTCGGCAAAGCGCCCGCCCCAGGTGCGTTGGGTCTCTTGACTCACGGGTGTACCTCGAGATTTTTATGCAACACGAACGGCGGCGGGGTGAGCGGGTTTGCCGCACTGTAAACCAGTTGTGGGTTCAACGTGTAGCCGAGCGAACCATACCACTCGACGAGGCGGTATTGGTCGTGCCGGACAGCCAGACGCAGTTCTTCGAGGCCGAGGGCTCGAGCCTCTTCTTCCAATACTTCCATCAACTTTGGTCCCCAGCCTTGCCTGCGGTGCTCCGCAAGTACGCCCAGCCTCTTGATCTCCCCTACCCCCCGCTCGGACGGGTGGGGAACCAGGCGCACCGTAGCGATGATCTTCCCATCCTGCTCAACCACCCAGCCGTAGCCTCTCTCGAGGTCGGCCCGTACCTTCTCGGACGTCTCCCGGTGGCCGCTCGAGTCGGGCGCGACCTTTCCCGCCCAGGCCGCCCGGATCATCGCGGCGATGGCTTCAGAATCCTCGAGTTGGGCCATGCGGATCTGGGTCATCTAGCAATCCCCGCCCCCGGTTTCCTAATCCTTCGGCTGGGCCTTGGCCCGCACCCGCAAGCGCAGCGCGTTGAGCTTGATGAAGCCCCCGGCGTCGGCCTGGTCATAGCCGCCCTGCTCGTCGAAAGAGACCAGGCTCTTGTCGTAGAGCGAAAGGGGCGAACGGCGCCCGGCCAGGATGATGTTGCCCTTGTAGAGCTTGAAGCGCACCGTGCCGGTGACGGTGCGGGAGACGTGGTCGAAGTAGGCCTGCAGCGCCTCGCGCTCGGGCGCGAACCAAAAGCCGTTGTAGACCAGTTCGGCGTACTTGATGGCCAGTTGGTCGCGCTGGTGCAGCACCTCGCGGTCGAGGGTGAGGCTCTCCACCGCCCGCCGAGCGTGGTAGAGCAGCGTACCGCCGGGGGTCTCGTAGACGCCGCGCGACTTCATGCCCACGAAGCGGTTTTCCACCAGGTCTACCCGGCCGATGCCGTGCCGCCCGCCGATGGCGTTGAGCCGGGAGAGCAGCTCGGCCGGGCTCAGGCGCTCGCCGTTGACCGCCACCGGGTCGCCGCCCTCGAACTGAATTTCGACCAGTTCAGGCTCGTTGGGGGCTTCCCAGGGGTCTTTGGTGAGGCGGAACATGCCCGCCGGAGGCTCGGCCCAGGGATCCTCGAGCACTCCCCCCTCGTAGGAGATGTGCAGCAGGTTGGCGTCCATGGAATACGGCTTCTCCAGCGTCACCGGGACCGGGATACCGTGCGTGGCTGCATACTCAATCATCTGGGGCCGGCCCACGAAATCCCACTCCCGCCAGGGGGCGATCACCCGGATGGAGGGCTCGAGGGCGTAGGCGGTGAGCTCGAAGCGCACCTGGTCGTTGCCCTTGCCGGTCGCGCCGTGGGCGATGGCTTCAGCGCCCTCCTCCTTGGCGATGCGCACCAGGTGCTTGGCGATGAGGGGCCGGGCGATGGAGGTGCCCAGCAGGTAATAGCCCTCGTAGAGCCCGCCGGAGCGGAACATGGGAAAGACGAAGTCCCGCACGAACTCCTCGCGCAGGTCCAGGGCATAGGCTTTGCTGGCCCCGGTCCTGAGCGCCTTGAGCCGGGCCTCCTCGACCTCCTCGCCCTGCCCGATGTCGGCGGTGAAGCAGATGACTTCCGCGTTGTAGTTTTCGATAAGCCACTTCAAGATGATGCTGGTATCCAGCCCGCCCGAATACGCCAGTACGATCTTCACGCCTTTTCCTCCCGTACAGACTTTGGGCGGGGACTTGCCCCGCCCGTCTTTTCATCCACCTCGGCAATCGTCCCCTTGCGCCCAATAGCGCTTCTCCTGGTAGTGGGGTCGTCGCCCGAACATGCTGCATAAGTATACGCACACTCGGGCGGGGGGTCAAGGGGCATTAGGCTAGAAGCATGGGTTTACTATACGCTGCGCTGGCCGGTTACTTTTTCGGGAGCCTTCCCTTCGCCTACTGGTTTGGGATTTTGCAGCACAAAAACCTGCTCGAGGAGGGCTCAGGCAACGTCGGGACCACCAACGCCTGGCGGGTGCTGGGGCCAGTCCCTGGCGCAATGGTGCTCGTACTAGATGTGTGCAAGGGCATCCTAGCGGTGGCGCTCGGAGAGTTTCTGGCCAAAGACGCCACCGGAGGGCTACTGGCCGGGGCTCTTGCGGTATGGGGGCACTGCTACTCGATCTGGTTACTGGGCAAAGGGGGAAAAGGCATCGCCACCGGGGTGGGGGTGTTGTTCGCGGTTCAACCCGTGATCCTGCTGATCGCGCTGGGGCTATTCCTGGCCTGTGCCTTCTTGACCCGAAACCGCTACCGCGCAGCCAGCCTAGCCGCGTTGACCCTGCCGGTGCTGAGCGTGGCGGTCGTACCCATCACAGCCTACCTGTGGTTTGGCTTCGGGGTGGGGATCCCGGTAGCCATCAAAAACCTGCCGGACTGGAACCGAGTTTAGCGCGCTGCGTATTCGGTCAAGCTTCTCGTGGAGGACTCAAGACCGCCCGGTTGCGCCCCTGGCGCTTGGCCGCGTATAAAGCCTCGTCGGCGCGGCGCAGCAAATCCAGCCGGGATTCCCCCGGCTGATGCACTGCCACCCCCAGGCTCACCGTCACCGTCCCGACCTCAAGGAAGGGCTGGGCGGCCAGCCGAGTCCGCAAGCGCTCGACCAGCCCTAGGGCCTGCTGGATATCGGCAGCCTCAAGGATCAGCAAAAACTCCTCCCCGCCCCAACGACCCACCACGTCCCTTTCGCGCAGCGCATCGCGCAGACGCGCTCCCACCTCGATCAAGATTTCATCGCCTATCAGGTGCCCGAAGCGGTCGTTGATAGATTTGAAGTGGTCCACGTCCACCAGCACTACCGCGAAAGGCTGCGGGATGGTCAAGCGGTCCTCGAGGGCCTGAACAGCGCCCAAGCGGTTGAGCAACCCGGTCAGGCCGTCGGTGTGGGCCAGCAGATGCAGCTCTCGGGCGCGCTGGTGGGCCTGGGCCAGCTGGTCTTTGGCGTTGGAAAAGACGTACAGCAAAGCCGCCATCGCGCTTATACGGGTGATATCCCGCAACCAGCCGAGGAATTCGCCGCGGTGTAGCCCTTGCAGCAGGTCCGGGACGAGCCGGGCCGCTCCCACCAGGGCAGCCAGCACCACCAGCAGCACGCTATAGCGCAGCCCGGTCCCCGAGTCGAAGGTCAGGTAAAAGAGGATCATCAGGAAAGCGAAGACCCAGACCGTGGCCTCGAGCTCATTCCAGACCGCCGAGAGGTGGCGAACAAAAGCGAAGTAATAGGCATATTTGCCCAAGAACATCAAACCGGTTCCCAGAATGGTTTGCCGCTCGATATAGGCCACCGGGAATCGCCGGGTGAGCAAAGCCCATAGCCAAAACAAGGCGGCGACAAAAAAAAGCGGATAGGTCCAGCGCACGAAGGGATCTTGGCCTCGTTGAAAAGCCCAAATTATCGGTAGCGAGGCGGCCCCGACCAGCAGCCCCGCCGTGTAGACTCGGTACCTGAGCCGCTCGTCGCTCACAAGCTGGCTCCCACTCCGCATTCCCACGGGCTGATCCGGCGCCACATTTGCGCACCCGCTGCCAGCCCTTACCCGCGCCGACGGTCGAGGGCCCGGGCGTGGGCCTCGAGCCCCTCTTCCCGCGCCAACCGGGCCCCCAGCAGGGCCAGCCGGGCCGCGGCCTGGGAGGAGAGCCCCACCACCGGGATCACCTTGAGGAAATCCCGCACCGCCAGCCCCCCGCCGAAGCGGGCGGTGCCCGCGGTGGGCATCACGTGGCTGGGTCCGGCGATATAGTCGCCCAGCGCCTCGCAGGAATGCTCGCCAAGGAATACCCCTCCGGCGTTTTGTACCCTTCCCAGCCAGCGGGTGGGGTCTTCCACCGAGAGGCAGAGGTGCTCGGGGGCGTAGAGGTTGGCCAGCTCGAGCGCCTCCTCCAAGCTCCCCACCTCCACCAACCCGCTTCTCTCGAGGGCCTGGCGGGCGATCTCGGCCCGGGGGAGGGTGGCGAGCTGGCTGTGGAGTTCGGCTTCGACCCGGGCCAGTAGGTCAGGATCGGGTGAGAGCAGCCAGGCTTCGGAGTCGGGGCCGTGTTCGGCCTGGGCCAAGAGGTCGGCGGCCAGCAGCCGGGCATCCGCTGAGGCGTCGGCTACGATCAGGGTTTCGGTGGGACCGGGCAGGGCCTCGATCCCCACCGCCCCGTAGACCTCCCGCTTGGCCAGGATCACGTAGCGGTTGCCTGGCCCGACGATCTTGTCCACCCGCGGAACCCGCTCGGTGCCGTAGGCCAAAGCCGCGATGGCCTGGGCGCCGCCCATGGCAAAAAGCCGGTCGGCCCCCGCCACCCAGGCCGCCGCCAGGATGGCCGGATGCACTTTAGGGGGGCTCGCCACCACCACCTCGCCAACCCCGGCCACCCGCGCCACCCCCGCCGCCATCAGCACCGAGGAGATAAGGGGGGCGCTCCCGCCGGGGACGTACACCCCCACCCGCTCGAGCGGGCGCACCAGCTGGCCTAATAGACCCTCAGGGCTAGCCTCCAAGAAGCCACCGCGGGGTTCATGGGCGTAAAACGCCTCGATCCGCTCGCGCGAGGTCTCGAGGGCGTCCCGCAGCTCACCGCTCAGGTCCTCGTAGGCCTCCCGCCAGGAGCGCTTGGGAATCTCCTCGGCAGGGAAACCATCCAAGCGCTCGCTCCAGCGGTCCAAGGCCGCATCCCCCTCGGTCTCGACTTCCCGGAGAATCTGCCGGACCCGCGCGAGCGCTGCCTCGTCCTCGAGAAAAGGTTTTCTGCGGGCGAATCGCCCGCGTACCTGGTCAGAGCGATAGATCATCTCAATGCTCCTGTTCCTGTCTGGGATAACCGCTTGCCCTCCCGCTCAGCGCCGCCTACGCCTGCGCTGACGCCGGCGAGGCTCTTCTTGGTTTTCCGGTTGGGATGGACGCTCCCGCTGCACCTGGAGGAGCTGGGCCTCGAAGACGTGGTCGCCGACCTTCTGCGTCATCCGCACCGGGTAGCCGTCCGCATCGTAGTACAGGAGGCTCAGCCCCGGACGCAGGCGAAACACCCGGGCGGAGGTCTGGCCCCAAGGAAGCTCGAGGGTCTGGTCCGCCAGCCGCTCTACGTAGACCCGCCCCCCCACCATGCCGTAGCGCCGCACCTCCCCAGGAGCGATCTCGAGACGCGCCACCGCCAGGATCAGCGAGAGGGGGTCGTGCAGTTCGCTCACGTAGGGGATCGCCAGGTCCTCCTTGCCCTGGCTGACCACCACCAAGCCCTCATCCCGTAAAAACTGGACCTCCATCACCCGCGCCTCGCGCCCTTCGACCCGCTCGCGGTAGCGGCGGGGGTAGCCGGTGGGGTCCAGCTCGCTCTCCCAGCGCTGGCGGGTATGGGGCTCGCCGAAACGGGCCGAGGGCAGTTCGACCGTGGCCTCGAGGATGAGCCGCGAACCCGAGCGCAGCGGCTCGAGGGTGAGCCGCTGTTCCCCGGCGGCCTGCCCGGCGAAGCGCAGGCTGTAGCGCAGCGTCTGGGGAATGACTACCATGCGGTATGATTTTACCCTACGCCAGCCGCAGCGGCCCGCTCCCCCCAACCGGGGGTATCGCGGTAACGGGGACCCGGCTAAGCTCGAAGGTAGGGCAAGCGAACACCCAAGGGGGATCGTCTGGGTATGAAGAGCAACAAAGGGATCGCGCTAGTGGTAGCACTCCTCGCGGGAGCGCTTTTGCTTACGGTGGTTCTCGCGGTGGTAGCGAATCTCTCTCTTTCCACGCGCCGCGTTACCGGCGATCAAGGACCTATCCTGCAGGCCAAGTACGCCGCTGAATCCGGCTTGGCCTTTGCCAGCAAGCGGGCTGAGACCATGCTAGACCAGACCGGGTTTTTAGTCCAGTACCTGAAATTGCCCGCCGGGGCCAATCTCAACCAGTACGCGGCCAACTTCTGCAACACCACCACCGGAAGCCCTGGCTTCACCAACCCTTACGCCCAACCCCTCAGCGTCCAAAACGTGACCGTGTGCACGGTACAAGCCAACGGTACCGTACCTGAAGGCGACCGTTGGAGCATCTTCAGCGATAACATCTCCGACGCGGCCTACACCGCCTGGAACACCAAATACCCCACCCGGCCCATCGACAAAAGCACCTTCTGGACCACCCTGTTCCGCGCAACTACGCAACAACAAGTGCTCAGCGACGCAAGCGGGGTAAAGTCGGTATATCAGATCCCCCAAGGCATCTTGGAGCCTGTGCAGGTTACTGCCTACAGGCAAGGGGGTAGCTGGGTTTTCCGCTTTGAGATCCAGCCCCAAACCGTCCGTTCAGTCGGGTTGCTCCTTAACAGCACAGGCCAGCGCCTAGCCCAGCAGGTTCTCGAGCGCCAGTACGGCAACCGCTTGGCCTTGGTGCTCCTGCCCCCCAGCTTCGCCCAGTTCGCCCAGTTCACCGACTTCAACGCCACCGGTATAGGCACCGGCAGTGAGCGGGTGTGGTTCTACGATAGCCACCTCTACGGCGGCCCCGTACACACCAACGACATCTTGGCTTTCGGCGGCGGAAGTCCCTGGTTCGGCGGGCGGGTGAGCAGCGCAGGCTGTGTGCGCTCGAGCGCCACCGATCCATGCAGCAGCAAGGACCCAAACAAGGTTTACGTAAACCCCAGCGCCCCCACCAAGACGGACGTCGCCTCGGCCTTCCCGGCCTATGCCAAGCCCCAGTTCGCCAACGACCCCAACAGCCAGACCAACCCGCCAGCCAAAGACGTCAACTGGAATGCCGACTACATCCCCTTGCCCACCACGGACGTAGCGCAGAAAACCGCCGCACAAAACGGGGGCATCTACATCGACGCCGGGGAGACCGCCTCGACAGCCCCCGGCGGCCCCTACGGCAACCTCAACCGCCTGAAGCTCTGGGCGGCCAAGGATGCCAACGGCACCCCCCTGGATGCCTCCGACTGGGACGCGGCCAACGAGCGCTGGAAGATCGACAAAAACGACACCCGTTACCAGTTCATCGAGGCCAGCATGGACTACCGGGGCTTCGGGCGCTGCGAGGATCCCATCCAGAGCATCAGCCTCTCCCCCTCCTCGGTGAACGCCCCGACTGCTAGCCCGGCCACGGTGACGGTCAACATCAGCCGCAACCCCAACTGGAGCGGCCCGGTCTACGTGGACGCGGGCAGCACTATACCGTCGGGAGCCACCATCGGCGGGCTGAACCAGAGCTATAGCGGAAACGGCACCCTGACGGTCAGCCTGCCCGCGGGCTTCAGCGGGGGCAGTGTGCAGATCCGGGCCCAGGCCAAAAGCGGCGCGGGCTCCCCGCCCGTGCAAGGGGATACCGGATACTATACAGCCGACCTAACCTTAAACGCGGCCCCCCAGCCCTACTACAACTTGAACACCGCCTCAGTAACGGTCTGCAAAGGGATGAGCGCCACCGTTAATATCAGCATTTCACGGCAAAACGGGCACAACCTCCCCGTAACCCTGAGCTTCACCAACCTGCCCAGCGGCATCAGCATCAGCCCGGCCAACCCCACCATCCCTGCAGGCTCCAGCAGCGTTGCCGTCACGGTGAGCGCCGGCGCTACGGCCAGCAACGGAACAGCGAAGATCAACGCCTTCGACTCCAATGGCACCCCTCCCAGCAACGGGAACTCCAAGAACTTGACCATCACCGTGCGGGATAAATTCGCCCCCAGGGCAAACAACGTCAGCATCAACAAGCCCACCGTCGGCACCAACTCCGGCAGCACCACGGTAAACCTCAACCGCTGCCCCGGCTACGATAACCCCATCGACATCACCTTCTCCGGGGTGCCGACCGGGGTGACGCTAAACCCTGCATCGGTCAACGACACCACGGCGGGTAGCGTAGGTATAAGCGTTATCGTGAGCACCTTGGCCACCCCCGGCACCTACACCGTCACCGGCACCGCTACGAGCAACGATGGAACCAGGCAAACCTTCACCTTCCGAATTACCATCAACGGCCCCAGCTATACCCTCTCTGCCCCCGACCTGACCGTCCTTCGCGGGGCCAACGCCAACCTCACGGTGAGCATCAGCCGTAGCAATGGCCATAACCTGCCCATCGGCCTGAGCTTCTCCGGCCTGCCCAGCGGGGTCTCCATCACCCCGCCTACCGCAGCGAACATCACCGGGAACTCGGCCTCGTTCAGCCTGAGCGTTTCGAACAGCGCCACCCCCGGTACCTATACCCTCACGGTAAACGGGGTGGACACCGCCGGGCTCACCGCCTCGGATACTTTCAAGCTCACCATCCCCGCACCCGATTTCGCCCTCAGCCTCAGCCGGAGCCAGGTAGACCTCATCCGCGGAGGCAGCCCGGTGACTCTCAACGTCAGCGTCACGCCGAGCAATGGCTTTAGCGGTTCGGTCAACCTCAGCTTTAGCGGCCTACCCAACGGCGTCACGGTGAGCCCAGCGAGCGCCAGCGTCAACACCAGCGGCACCTCCACCTTCAGCCTCTCCGCCAGCAGTTCCGCGACCCTCACCTCCGGCGTCACCGTCACCGTCACCGGTACCGGCGGCGGCCTGACCCGCAGCCAAACCTTCACCCTCACCGTAAGCGGCAGCGGCGGCCTGGGATGGCACCCGCGCCTTTGGCAGACGGCGGCTTTGGGGTTGGGCTGGCTAACCCCCTTCACCACCTTCGCCCTCCCCTACCCAGCCCTGCCCAACGTGAGCGTCCCTCCGCCCAAGTGCGCCGCCGGGAAGTTTGTGAACCCCAACTACAGCTTCACCCAAAATGCCGGGGCCAAGGTCACCTACCGCATCGACAAGGACGGCAACATGAGCGTGCGGCTGGTGATCAGCTTCGATGACTCGCTCCGCAGCGGCACGGGCGGCACCATCACCGCCGACTCGGGCTGGGTACAAGCGGGCAAGTTCAACGGGGTGCTCTACGTAGACAATCAGGAGCCGGGCTGGGACCTGGCCGTTGACGAGCTCACCGGACCCGACCGCATCAGCGGTCTACGGGACAAAAACGGGAACCTCATCCCCACCACCGATCCCCGCTCGGCCCCTCCGGCCATCGCCCGCTTCCAGCAGATCACCATCGCCGCGCAGAAGACCATCGCCATCAGCGGGGACCTCAAGTACGAGGACCCTCCCTGCGCCGGAGCCCCCACCAAGAATCCCGATGGCAGCGTAACCCCGGCGGCGTGCGGCAACCGGGAGAAAATGATCGATCCCAATAGCCCGGACTACAAGGCCAATATCCTGGGTCTCTACTCCCAAGACGGAGATATCCGCATCAACGCCGGCGGAACCGATCCTTACGGCCACCCGGTAGTCGGGACCAATGCGCCCAAGAATGTCGAAGTACACGGGGTGCTGATGACCTCGAGCGGGCGCATCTACGCCAACTTCAACCGCTTCTATAACAGCCCCGATGGCAACCCGGAGCTGGGTGACTTCCGGCTCTTGGGCGGCACCATCAGCAAGTTCTACGGCGAGGTAGGCCGCGACACCAACGGCGACGCCAAGCCCGACCAGGGCTTTGGACGGCGCTACACCTACGACGTCCGCACGCAGGACAGCGGGATGACCCCCCCGGCTTTCCCAACCTTCGATAAAGGCGTTCCTCCCAAGGTCCAACTCTGGGACCAAGCCCTGAACTCGAGCAAACCCATAGCCGAAGGTGGGCTCAACGGACAATACTCTCCCCGCTCGCTCAAACCCGTTCCCGGCTTTACCCGTTCGGCCAAGGATCAGTAGACATGCGCAGCAAGGGTTTCTCCCTCCTCGAGCTCTTGGTGGTCCTATTCATCCTGGGGCTTCTGGGAGCGCTAGGCTTCATCACCTTGCGGGAGAGCATCAACCGCGGCCAGGTCCGGGAGGTAGCCACCCGCCTCGCGGCGGACCTGGCCCAGGCCCGCAGCTCAGCCCAGCGCTACGCGCGGCCATCGCGACTCGAGCTGGCGCCCGACGGCAAAGGCTATACCCTCACCCTGCGCCAGGGGGCAGCGGATCAGCTGGTCCAGACCTACACCACCCCTCCAGGCATCACCCTGGAGGCCGTGGGCTCCACCCCCACCCAAATCACCTACGATGCGCCCCTGGGGGAGGTCACCACCAATAGCGCGGCGGCCTTCGCGGCTACGGTAAAATCAAACCGGACTACGTACTCTAGGGTGGTACGCGCCATTGGGGTCACCGGCAAGGTGGTGGTGCGATGAGGCAGCAGGGCTTAACCTTGGTCGAGGTATTGGTAGCCATCGCCATCTTCGCGGCGATCTTGGCGGTGGTGGTGCCCCTGGTCGGCTTCTTTCGCTTGAACAGCCAGAGCACCCGCACCCTCAACGCCACCACGCTAGCCCAAAATCTCGTGGAGGAGGTGCGGGGGTTCTGGCAAGATCCCGACCACTACAACAAAACCTGCTACGAGCCGGCATCGCCGCTACCCAGCCAGGTGAGCTTGCGAGCCTACGCGCTGGATGCGACCGGAGGCAATCCCTCTCCCCTCACCGTGAACTATAGCTGTGCCAGCGCTACCCCTGATGCCGCTTACGTCTCCCTCAAGAGAATGGAGGTAGTGGTCCAAGACCCCCGCAATGCCACCAAGGTTCTGGCCCGCGTCACCGTGGATGTGCCCAACCCCACCCCCCCGCCCATCAACTGAGGCCCGTATGCGAAGCAAAGGCTTTACCCTGTTCGAGCTCTTGGTGGCCATGGTCCTGGTGGGCCTGATCTTTGCCGCTTTTCTCCAGGTATTTACCGGCACCCTCAACCAGTCCACCCTCACCAGCGCCCGCTCCGACCTGCTCAAAGAAGGCCAGATCGCCGTGCAGGTGATAGCTTCGAAGCTACAGGAGGCCTGCTACGTCTACCCTAACGGCGCGACCCTACGTATGGCCGATAGCGGCTACAGCACGCAAAACCTGCGTGGGGGTTACGACTGGACGGTGGGGAGTGACCCGATTCTGGCGATGCTCCTTCCGCCCGATCCCAACAGCGCCAATCCAGACTCCTATCGTTTCTTCGCCTACTACCCGCTGCTGCGCGGTTTTTATAACAGCAACGCCGGGACCAGCCTGCAGCTGGAGAGCGACCCCGCCAACGACAACGTCTGGGTACTGATGGAGTACCGTCGCAACCTGGACCCAAGCATCACCCCCGGCGACTTCGCCAATCCACCCGGCAGCCCCGCGCCGTGCGCCACCTTGGCCCAGGGACTGACCAACGCCGACCTCCAAGGGGGCACCGCCCGCATACTGGTAGATTACGTAAGCCCCCAGAACGACCTCTTCAGCCCCAACGACAACCCCGCCGACCCCAGCGACACCCCTACCGCGGCCACGCTAAACCTGCGGATGCAGCGCAGCCTCCAGGGGAAAAACCTGAGCGTAGCCGGGGGAGGGAGCGGCCTTAGCGTACGGGTGTTTCCTCGCAACCTGGGCGTCCTCGCCCCCTAGTACAATCAAAGGGTGCAGGAACGCATACGCAATTTCTCCATCATTGCCCACGTAGACCACGGCAAGTCCACGCTCGCCGATCGCATCCTCCAGATGACCCATGCGGTCAGCGTGCGCGAGATGCGCGAGCAGTTTCTGGATTCCCTCGAGCTCGAGCGCGAGCGCGGCATCACCATCAAAGCCAGCGCGGTGCGCCTGTTTTACGAAGCCAAGGACGGCCAGACCTACACCTTCAACCTCATCGACACCCCCGGCCACGTGGACTTCGGCTACGAGGTGAGCCGGGCCCTGGCCGCCGTGGAGGGGGTGCTGCTGGTGGTGGACGCCTCCCAGGGGGTCGAGGCCCAGACCATCGCCAACTTCTACCTGGCCCTCGAGCACGAGCACACCATCATCCCGGTGGTGAACAAGATCGACTTGCCCTCGGCCCGGCCCGAGGAAGTCGCCCTCGAGATCGAAGAGGTGCTGGGCCTACCCGCCGAGGAGGTGGTGTTTGCCTCAGGCAAGACCGGCCAAGGCGTGGAGGAGATCCTCGAGGCCATCGTGAGGCGCATTCCAGCCCCACGGGGCAAACCCAGCGATCCGCTCAAGGCGCTCATCTTCGACTCCATCTTCGACGCTTACCAGGGGGTGATCCCCTACGTGCGGGTCTTCGAGGGGACGGTCACCCACGGGGACAAGATCCGCGTCTGGTCTACCGGAAAAGAGTTCGAGGTGGACAAGGTGGGGATCTTCCGGCCCGGCGCGCTCGAGCCCGTTACCCGGCTGGGCCCTGGCGAGGTGGGCTGGATCACCGCCAACATCCGCGAGATCGGCGAGGCCCAGGTGGGCGACACCATCACCCTGGCCGACCACCCCACCGATGGCCCCTACCCCGGCTTCAAACCGGCCAAGCCGGTGGTCTTCGCCGGGATGTACCCGGTGGACACCCAGGACTACAACCGCCTCCGCGACGCCCTGGAGAAGCTCAAGCTCAACGACGCCGCGCTCTCCTTCGAGCCGGAGACCTCAGAGGCGCTGGGCTTTGGCTTTCGCTGCGGGTTTTTAGGCCTGCTGCACGCCGAGATCGTGCAGGAGAGGCTCGAGCGGGAGTTCAACCTCAACCTGATCTCCACCGCCCCCAGCGTGATCTACCGGGTCCTCACCACCAGCGGAGAGGTGTTCGAGGTGCATAACCCTTCGATGCTCCCCGACCCCGCCACCATCGCGGCGCTGGAGGAACCCTACGTCAGGCTCAGCGTGTACACCCCCGAGGAGTACGTCGGGCCGATCATGCAGCTATTGCAAGAGAAGCGCGGGCGGATGGACCATATGAACTATCTGGGCACCGGCGAGCGCGGCAAGCGGGTGGAGCTGGTGTACCAAGTGCCCTTTGGGGAGATCCTCTACGACTTCCACGACCGGCTCAAGAGCCTCTCGCGCGGGTATGCTTCGATGGACTACGAGCAGGCCGGTTACCAAGAAGGCGACTTGGTCAAGGTGCAGATTCTGGTCAACGAGGAGCCGGTAGACGCCCTGGCGTTCATCGCCCATCGGGATAAGGCCTACTCCCTCGCCCGCAGCATGGTGGACAAGCTGGCCGAGGTCATCCCCCGCCAGCAGTTCGCGGTGCCCGTGCAGGCCGCCATCGGTGGGAAGATCATCGCCCGGGCCACGGTGAAAGCCCTGCGCAAAGACGTGCTGGCCAAGTGCTATGGCGGCGATGTGAGCCGCAAAAAGAAACTGTTGGAGAAGCAGAAGGAGGGCAAGAAGCGGCTCAAGGCCATCGGCAGCGTGGAGGTGCCGCAGGAGGCCTTCTTGGCGGTGCTCTCAGCGGGGAAGGAGTGAGTACGCTATGCGTCGTACGCCATCTCTTTACGACGTATGACGCTCGACGCCAGGGCCATGTCGCTCAAATACCGCATCGCCCTCTCCATCGCTACGCTCTCTTTTGTCCCAAACATCGTCGTGTTGGCAGGGTTTCTGCTCAGCATCCGAGGGCAGAACCCCGAGATCTGGCTACCGCTGCTGCTATGGGCCCCCTTCTTGGCCCTGGGCTCGGCGGGGGTGGGGTATCTGGTGGCTACGGTCTTGATGCGCCCGGTGGACGAACTGACCCGTTCGCTGGCTTACCTGCGCAGCACCGAGCGCGTTCTGGCCGAACTCACCCTCCCCCGCCCCAAGGAACGCCCCCCCAAGGAGATCGCCGAGCTGCGGGAGGGATTCGAGGAGTTGCTCGAGCACCTGCGCCAGGTGATGGAAGGGCGCGAGGCGGTCTTCGCCACCCTGGCCCACGACCTCAAGACCCCGCTGTTGGCCGCCATCCGGGCCCTCGAGTACCTCGAGGATGCCGACTCCATCGGCCCCCTTCGGCGCAAGGAGGTCATCCGCGACCTGTGGAAGGAGCTCTCGCGGAGCTACTGGCTGGTGGAAAACCTGCTCACCGCCAGCCGCCTCGAGACCCAAAAACCCAACCCCGAGATGCTCAACCTGCGGGCCATGCTGGAAGATTTGCGCCTGCGTTTCGCCGGCTCGGCAAAAGAGGCCGGGATCAGCCTGGAGACAGCCGGGGCGGGGCAGGCCCGGGTGGACCGTCACCTGCTCGAGCGGGCCCTTACCAACCTAATCACCAACGCGCTGCGCCACGCCAAAAGCCGGGTGGCGCTGCGGGCCGGGGACGGCTGGGTGGAGGTCGAGGACGACGGACCGGGGCTGCCGGATAGCCTCGAGCGCCTTTCTCAGCCCTTCCGCAGCCAGCGGTTGCGCGGGGTGCGGGCGGGCTCGGCGGGGTTGGGGATGTACGTGGCCCGGCGGGTCGCGGAGGTCCACGGGGGCAAGCTCGAGCACCTTAAGGGTCAGTTGGGTGGGGCCTGTCTACGGCTACGGCTAAACTGAAAGTGGGAATGAGGCTCCTAATCGCCGACGACCATCCCCTGTTTCGCCTCGGGCTGCGGGCGGCCCTCGAGCGCGAGGGGTTTGTGGTCGTGGGGGAGGCCGGCGACGGGGAGGAAACGGTAAAGCTGGGCTTGAAGCTTCGCCCCGAGGCCATCCTGCTCGACATCAAGATGCCCAAGCGGGACGGAATCTCCACCTGCCGGGCTTTGCGCGAGGGGGGCTACGCCGGGCTCATCGCCATGGTCACCACCTTTCACGAACCCGCCTTGGTCCATCAAGCGGCCACTGCCGGGGCTGACGCTTATTGGTCGAAGGAGATGCCCCCCGACGAGCTGGCTCAGCGCCTAGGGCAGCTGCAAAAAGGGCTCGAGCCCCGCCTCCGCCCTCCTCCCCTACCGGAGCTGACCCCCAGGGAAAAGAGCGTGCTGCGCCTGCTGGCGCAGGGGCTCTCCACCAAGGAGATGGCCCAAGAGCTGGGGCTTTCCCCGGACACGGTGAAGGATCACCTCGAGCGCCTGTACGGGAAGCTCACCGCCCGCAACCGAGTAGAGGCCCTAGAGCGAGCCAGGGGATTGGGTTTTCTCTAGAGGCCGGGTGCTATAATCCAGGCCATGAAGCTGTTAATCACCATCGTGCAGGACGCGGACGCGCCGGGTTTGATCAAAGCCCTGACCGAGCGCGGCTTCCAAAGCACCAAGCTGGCTTCCACCGGGGGGTTCCTGCGCGAGGGCAGCACCACCCTCTTGATCGGGGTGGAAGACTCCCAGGTCGAGGCGGTCAAGGAGGTGATCCGGGAAAAATGCCGCACCAGAACAAGGCTCATCACCCCTGGTGTCCCCATGGCCGAGGCCCCCGATCCCTTTCTGGCCCAGCCGGTAGAGGTAAGGGTAGGCGGGGCGGTGGTGTTTATCCTCAACGTCGAGGAGTTCATGAAAGTGTAGCGGCCCTAACGCCCGATCCACTCCCTTTAGCGACGTGAGGGCCGCAGGGGCACTGAGCGCGTACGGATTGTTGTAAGTTAGTAGGTATGAAACTTGGGTGCGGCTTACTGGCCGCTTTTTTGTTAGGCAGCGCTACGGCACAGATCAGCTTCCCCCAGGAGAGCCTAACCAAAGCTTTGGGGGTGAATAGCCAAGCCCGAAGCTTCACCTATAACCGGGGAACGGTTCAGCTCGAGCTGCTAGACGGGCTGGTTTACAAGGTGAGCTACCGGGGCCCCGCTACCGACTACCTGGGGGCTGGGCGGGTGCTGGCCGCGGGGATCGGGGAGCCCAAGATGGCCGAGGCCTTCCTGGGCTTCATGCGGCAAAACGCCGAGGGGCTGCGCGGCAAGGGGCCGCAGAGGATCGGGGTGGGGGATGGCTTTAGCTTCACCCTAACCCTGGCGGCCGACCTGAGCTTTACCCTGGCCCCGGTGGAGATCAAGGATTTCGGGCCAGACCGGCACATCTTAGGCCAGGGTGGGGTGATGATCCGGGAGTTCTCTGACTTCCAGTGCCCCTACTGCAAACAGTTTGCGCTGCAGGTCAAGCCGGAGCTCGAGAAGCGCTACATCAACCCCGGCCTGGCCCGCTTCAGCTTCCGGCACTTCCCCCTCACCCAGATCCACCCCCAGGCCATGCCGGCCGCTCTGGCCGCCGAATGCGCTGCCCAGCAGGGCAAATTCTTCGAGTACCACGATGCCCTCTTCGAAAAGGGCATCAACGTCTCGGCCCGGGCCCAGGAACTCAAGCTGGACGAGCTCAAGCTGCTGCGCTGTACCCAAGACCCAGCCACCCGGCAGATCATCGAATCCGACCTTGCGATGGGCAGCCGGGTGGGGGTAAACGGGACGCCCACGGTGTTCGTAGGTCCTTTTCGCCTGCCCAACGCCTATGACCTCGAGGCCTACGGGCGCTACATCAAGATGGCCAACGCCCTGTGAAGGGTAGGCCCCTTGACCCTGGCGGGGGGAGGCTCGACAATTCTTGCGTGCGCTACGGCGACTGGGTGCTGATACAAGACCGCCGAGGCCGGAAATACCTGTTCCGGCTCAAGGAAGGCCAGAGCTTTGATCACCACCGAGGCTCGTTGAGGCACGAGGAGATCCTGAGGGCCGGGTATGGCTCGAGGATCACCCTGGAGAACGGGGAACCCTTCAGCGTTCACCGTCCCACGCTCGAGGACTACGCCCTGCATATGCCCCGCGAGGCCACCCCCACCTACCCCAAAGACGCCGCGATGATCGCCTTCCTGCTCGACTTGGCTCCGGGGATGCAGGTACTCGAGGCGGGCTCAGGCTCAGGGGGGCTCACCCTGTTTTTGGCCCGCGCCGTAGGCCCTGGGGGGCGGGTCTGGAGCTACGAGAGCCGAGAGCGCCACCAGGAACGGGCCAAGCGGAACCTGGAGGCTTATGAAACTTGGGGAAACGTACACTTCGTATTGGGGGATCTGCGCGAGGCCAAGCTCGAGCCCCAATCCCTAGACGGGGTAGCCCTGGACCTGATGGAGCCCTGGGCGGTGCTGGGCAATGTGGTGCCGGCCCTCAAAGCGGATCGCTCGGTGGTGGCGTATCTGCCCAACCTCACCCAGGTGGTGGCGCTGTTGGAGGAAATCAAGCGGGTGGGCTGGCCCTTACGGCACGAAAGGACGCTCGAGGTCATCCTGCGCAGTTGGGATGTGCGTCCGCCCATCGCCCACCCGAATTTTCAGCAGGTGGGGCACACCGCGTTTTTAGTGCAGCTTAGGCGGATTGGGAAGGCGTAGGAAACCCGGGTTCCTTCCCATGGGCCCCCAACCGCGCCCAGCGCTTATCTCCGTCGGCAAGCCGATGGATTGCTCGAGCCCCTCGAGATGGCCTTTATCGAAGCCCTCCTCTCAGGGCATTTCTGCTAGGCTGGGCTTCCGGCGTTTAGCGTTCAACGTTTTATGGAAGGTCTCCTCATCCACGCTATCCTGCGCGACCTAAAGCCGCGCCTCCCGGCACAGAGCCTAGGCTGGGTCTTTCCCGACGAGGGCACAGCGGCGCTGCTCCTTGCGGGCATCGGCAACTTGGTCCTGCGCTACCGACCGCCCAACCCGATCCTCACCCTGGAGCCGGGAGAACTCGAAGGGGAGCCTAAAACCCCCTTTCAGCGGATGCTCGCCACGCGGGCCAAAGGAAGATTGCTCGAGGCCCAGCAGGTCAAGCTTGACCGAGTGGTACAGCTCTTTTTCGAAGGGGAGCACGGTTTCGTGGACACCCCCCCCACCCGGCTCCTCTTCGAGCTCACCGGGCGGAACGCGAACCTGATTCTGACTGACCCCGAAGGGCGAATTCTGGGCTTAGACCGCAACGTGACCCATGAGGTCAACCGCTTTCGCGAACTGCGACCCGGCCTGCCCTACACCCCTCCCCCGCCCTACCACAAGCTCGACCCCCGCAGCGCAACCCAAGCGGACCTGCGCGTCTTGCTGGGGCAGAAACTCGCCCAGGCCGTGCAGAAAAACCTCGATGGCATCGGGAAAGAGCTGGCACAAGAGCTGGCCCGGCGAGCAGGCCTGACCCCCGAGACCCTCCTGGCGGAAGCTCACCTGCCTGCCCTATACCAGGCCCTGCAAAGCCTGATCGCGCGGCCCAAGGAGCGCACCGCACTCTCGGAAGAGCTCCGCGCCTCCTGGGAACGAGAGGAGACCGAAGCCCTGCGGAAGCCCCTCCGCGAGGCCCTGCTGAGGCGGAAAAAGACCCTCGAGGCCCGGCTGGAGGACTGCCAAAAAGCCCTGGCCCGCTTGGATGAGGCCGCCAAGTTACGCGCCTGGGGCGATCTGCTCTTGGCCTACGGCAAGCAGCTGAAATCCAGCGCGAGCGAGGCCGTCCTCGCCGATTTCCAGGGGCAGGAAGTGAAGATCCCCCTCGAGCCTGGCCTCTCCCCTGCGCAAAATGCGCAGAAGTACTATGCGCGGGCCAAGCGGCTCGAGGCCAACGCCCTCCGGGCGCTGGAGCTCGAGCCCAAATTGCAGCAGCAGTTGGCTGAGCTCGAGGCTGAGCTCGAGGCCATCGAGAAAGCGGGCCGATCAGAACTGGTGAGGCTCGAGCGCACCCGCCAGGAGCGCCCCTCCCAGGTCGGGCTGCGGTTTCAGTCCCCCTCGGGCTTCACGGTGTGGGTAGGTCGAAGCTCCAAGGAAAACGAATTCCTGACCCGCACCGCGCACTCGCAAGACCTGTGGTTTCACGTCCAGGGCCTCCCCGGATCGCACGTCATCCTGCGCACCGCAGGCCAGAACGCCCCCCTACCAGACCTCCTCTTCGCCGCCCAGCTCGCCGCCTTCTACTCCAAGGCCAAGGGCGACAAGAACGTACCGGTGGATTACACTGCCAAGAAAAACGTCTGGCGCCCCCGCAAGGCCGCCGCTGGGCAGGTGCTCTACACCGGAGCCAAAACCCTCTTCGTGGATGCGAAGCTGCCGGAGGGAGCTACCGAGGGCTGAGCCGAACTCAGCCCTTGACCGATCCCGCCAGCAAACCGCGGATAAAGTACCGCCCCAAAAAGATGTACACCAATAGCGTCGGCAACGCAGCCAAAAGTGCCCCGGCCATGGGCAGGTTCCACTTCACCGCCTCGCCCCCCGCGAGCTGGGCCAGCGCTACGGTGATGGGTTGGTTGGCGGGGCTACTGACCAACGTCACCGCGAAGAGAAACTCGTTCCAGATCTGGGTGAACTGCCAGATGATCACCACCACGAACCCCGGCAGCGAAAGCGGAAAGACCACCTTGCCGTAGATGCCGAAAAACCCGGCCCCGTCAATGCGACTGGCCTCGATGAGTTCGTCGGGGATCTCGGCGTAGTAGTTGCGGAAGATCAGCGTGGTGATGGGCAGGCCATAGACCACGTGCACCAGGATCAGCCCCCACAGGCTCCCGCCCAGCCCGATCTCGCGCACGAACTGAAACAGCGGGATGAGCACCGCCTGGTAGGGGATGAACATGCCAAAAAGCATCAACGGGAAGATGACGTTGGCCCCAGGAAACTTCCACTTGGAGAGCACGTAACCGTTAATCGAGCCCAGCAAAGCCGAGAGGAGGGTAGCGATAACGGTCAGAAAGAAGGAGTTTTGCAGCTTGGGCAAGAATGCGTTCCAAGCCTGGGCAAAGCTCTCCCAGTACCACCGCTGAGGCAGTTGCCAGGTGGACTGCAAGGTGATGGCGGAGGGCTCCTTGAGCGCGGTGACCACTACCAGGTATACCGGCAATAGAAAGAAGAGCGTAGCGATCAGAAGCAGCACGTATTGCAGGATGCGCCCGAGGGTAAGGTTCATCGCCGCACCTCGCTTCTGAGTTGGCTGTACAGGTAAGGCACGATCACCAAGGCCACCAAGATCAGCAAGATGGTGCCGATGGCAGCCCCTTTGGCGATCTGGTTGGCGCGGAAGGTAGTGAGGTACATCAGTAGGGCAGGCACATCGGTAGGGGCGTTGTCGGCCCCGGCCATGGCGAAGATGAGGTCGAAGATCTTGAGCGAGATGTGCCCCAGGATGATCATCGCCGAGAGGGTGATGGGGGCCAGCATGGGAAAGATGATGTGCCGGTACAGCTGCCACTCGGTAGCCCCGTCCACCCGGGCCGCCTCGCGCAGTTCCTCAGGGATGCCGCGCAGTCCGGCCAGGTAGAGGGCCATGGTATACCCCGACATCTGCCATACTGCGGCCAGGATGATGCCGATAAAGGCCAGGTTGAAGCCGTGGGGTTCGTCATAGGGAAGCAGCTGTAGCCGATCCCCGATAACCAAAACCCACAATAACAGCAACCCGGCAGACCCCGCCGCTATCCAACCCCGCCGTCGCTGCCCCCCGCGGAAAGCTGTGAGCCCGATCCACATCAGCACCGCAGAGACCACCAGCGCGGTATAGAGAGGAAGGTCGTTCCAGCTGAACTGCCAGACCTGCTCTCGGCTGGTAAGCCAAGCAAACCCCCCTTTAGGTAACCCCACCACGGTCGGCAATTGGTTCACCCCGCCCGCCGGCTGAAGCATCCAGCGCCAGATAGTGCCGGTGACGATGAACGAAAGCGACATCGGGAACAAAAAGACAGTGCGGAAAAACCCCTCTCCAGCAGGCCCCCGGTCCAGGATCATGGCCAGGCCAAGCCCCAAGGCCAGACAACCCAGGATGAAAAAAAGGGTGAAAAAAATGGTGTTGACCAGATCCTGCCGAAAGCGCGAGTCTACCAGCCCGGTGAAGAGCTCACGGTAGTTCTCGAGGCCAATAAATCGGATCTGCGGATTGGCCGAAAGCGCTTGGGACGGATCCTTACCCCAGTCGGTAAGCGAGGTGTAGACGGTCTGACCGATAAATCCATAGACAAAGACAGCGATCAAAATGACCGAAGGCAACAAAACCAGCACGCTATAGAGGGAGTCCTTGTTTTTCAACCAACGCATTCGTGCTCCTTGAGTGGAGGGCTGCCCTAAACCACCCAGAGAAAATAGGGGCAGGCTCGAGCCTGCCCCCGACAAAGCCTAGCGACCGATACCGACTTGGGTGGCAATAGCCTGGGCCGCGTTGGCAGCAGCCTGGGCGTTCTTGCTGTTGAGGTAGATTTCCATCACGGTGCCGAACTGGCTCATGAAAGACTCAGGGGCCACTGCACCGTGGACCAGCGATCCCACGATCTTGTTGGTCTTCCAGTCTTTCATCGCTGACTGCGAGTAGGGGCTGTACTTGCTGGGGTCGGAGTCGGTGCGGGCGGCGATGGAGCCCTTGAGCGGGTTGAAGGTGTCCTGGCCTTCCTTGGAGCCCAAGAGCTTGAGCCAGTTGATCACGTTGGTGCGGTTTTTGACCCCTTTAGGGAGCCCGAAGGAGTCGGAGAGCATCATGAATACGCCGCTGGTGCCGGGGCTGGGAGCCCAGCCGAAGCCGGTCCCGGGCTCGAGCTTCTTGGTGGTGGTCATGTACCCGGCGGCCCAGTCACCCATGATGTTGAAGGCCGAGGTGCCCTCGATCACCCGGTCCACCGCCTGTTGCCAAGAAAGGCCAGCAGCGTCTTTGTTGGCGCAGTCCAGCACTTTACCGAAGGTATTCCAGACGTTGATCATCTTGGGGTCGGTGAACTTGAGCTGGCCACGCCACAGCCGGGCCCAGTCATCGGGCCCGAGGATACCCAGCGCCACCGATTCCCACAGATGCTGCTGGGTCCAGTTCTCACCCAGCGCCAACGGCGCCTCGAGGCCTTTGCCCTTGAGGGTCTGGCAGGTAGCCAGGAACTCGGCCCAGGTTTTGGGCGGGGTCACCCCCCACTCTTTGAGCTTGGCCGGGTTGTACCACATCACGTTGGAGCGGTGGATGTTCACCGGCACGCTCCAGATCCCGCCCTTGTAGGAAAGCAGGTCAAGGAGGCCCTTGGGGAACTTGGTGGTCCAGCCCTCCTGGCGGAACAAGCTGCTGAGGTCCTCCATGCGGTCGGCCACCACCCAGGTGCCGATCAGCTCCTGGCCAGCGTGGACCTGGAAGCTATCCGGCGGGTCGCCCCCCAACATTCGGGTCTTAAGCACCGCCCGAGCATTCACCCCGGAACCGCCGGTCACGGTAGCGTTGATCACCTCCACGCCGGGATAGCGCTTCTTGTAAAGGTCGATCAGGGCTTGCAGAGCCGGCCCCTCGTCGCCGGCCCACCAGGAGAAGATCTCCAGCTTGCCGCTGCCCTGGGCCAAGGACGCAACTCCTAAGCCCAACGCAGCCACGGCCAACCATCGTTTGAGTGAACGCATCTCGAATCCTCCTTTTACCGCATTGCAACAGGGGAGGCGGGGCGTTCCCGCAACCCCCCGGATGCCAAAAACGAGTGCAGCACCAAAGCTGCCGCCCCCATCGCCGGGGCCAGATGACCGAAGCGGCTAGGCTGAACCTCGAGCCGTTGGTGCTCACGTAAAAAGGCGTGTGCCTCGAGGGCCTGGCGCAAGGGCCGCTCCAGGAAAGCCCAGGCCTCGGCTCCGGCCCCCCCTAGCACCACCCGCTCGGGGTCGTAGGCCACCGCCAGGTTGGCGATCAACCTGCCCAAGGCCCGCCCCAACTCCGCAAGGGCTTCCAGGGCCAAGCGCTGAGCACCTTGAGCCAGCTTCAAGACTTGCCAAAAATCCTCGGCCTTTCCTCCCAGAGCCCGGTAGTGCTCGAGCATGGCCCGCAAGCTCACCTCGGTCTCGAGGCACCCCAAGCGCCCACAGCGGCAGCGCGTCCGGCTTCTACCCAGCCAATGACCCACCTCACCAAAGGCCCCGTTCGCCCCACGCAGCACCGTCCCTGCATGCACCAACCCCACTCCCAGCCCGGTCCCCAGCATCAAGTAGGCCAGCTGGCCCTGCCAGGGGGTGAAAAACACCTCCCCCGCAGCCGAGCTGTTGGCGTCGTTCTCGATGTAGATGGGGAAAGAAAACCGAGCCTGCAACATCTCGGCTACGCTAAAGTCGCGCCAACCCAGGTTAGGGGCGTAGCGTAGCCACCCTCGAGCATCTACCACCCCAGGCAGGGCTAACCCCAGGCCCAAGGCCTCCGGATGCCGTCGCAGGCCCTCTCGGATGACCTGGATGAGGCCCTCGAGGCGCTCCGACAAAGGAGTTTGGGGGTCAGCGCTCCACTCTTCGCGCAAGAGAATGGCCCCGGTCCAATCCACCGCCAGCACCACCGAGTTCTCCACCCCCAGTTCAGCCCCCAAAGCCACGGCCCCTAGAGGCTTGAGGGTCACCCCTAAGCCAGGTCGCCCCAGCAGGGGTTTATCCCGGCCCTCTCCCTGCTGGGGAGTGAGCTCGACGGCTACCAACCCTTCGCCCAGCAGTTGATCCATCAGCGAGGAGATGGTGCTCTTGGTGAGGCCCAGGCGCCGCGCCAGCTCCGCTCGAGTGAGCGACCTCGAGGCCTTGAGGGCTTCCAGGATCGCCCTGCGGTTGATCCGCTTCATCTCTAGGGGGTCGCCTTTGCGGCTCGGGGACATCAGAACTGGGCCTCCAATAGTAAGTTTTCCGAACGAACTGAATCTACCCTACCCCGCCGTGGGTGTCAAGCGGGTCTTCCCTAGCCGGGGTGAAGGCCATACGCCTGGGTATGGCGCATGACCCGCGCCGAGGGCTTCGACAGGGCCATCTCAAGCACGATTAGGGCGATGGCGATCTTGTGAATCCAGCAGGATCGTCACGGGTCCGTCGTTGATTAAGTGCACCTGCATCTGGGCCTGGAAAACCCCGGTCTCGACGTGGATCCCTTCGCGCAGCAGGAAGTCTATACACTGGCTGTACAGCCGCTTTCCCTCATCGGGGGAGGCGGCTTCGATAAAGCTAGGGCGGTTACCCTTGCGGGTGTCGGCGTAGAGGGTGAACTGGCTCACCACCAACACCCCCCCACCTACCTCGGCCAAGGACAGGTTCATCCGGCCCTGGGGGTCGGGAAAGACCCGCAAGGCGGCGATCTTGCGGGCCAGATAGGCGGCGTCCTCCGGGGTGTCGCCGCGCCGGACCCCCAGCAGCACCAAGAACCCCCGCTCGATCTGACCGACCACTCGACCGTCCACGAGAACCCGAGCTTCTGCCACCCGCTGAACGACAGCACGCATAAAAAGCTAGCAACCCGCCCTACAGGTCATCTGCCACATCTCGGCGCGCCAAAAATCGCTACCGTGCCCGGCCCGGTGTGGGCCGAGACCGCCGCCCCCGCGTCGCGCTCGCCGTCGTAGGCCAAACCCTCCCAGCAGAGCAGCCGGCGCAGGTCCTCAAGCCCCTTGGCGTTGCTGGAGTGGGCCAGGGTGAAGCGGGCCCCTTGGGGGAAGGCCTGGTGGAAGCGCTCGGCCAAAATCGCCAAGCCACGGTGGAAACCCCGCACCCGGTCAATGGGATGGACCACCCCACCTCTGACCTCGAGCACCGGCAGGATCTTGAGCAACTTTCCCACCAGGCTCTGGAGGCCGCTGACGCGCCCGCTGCGGTGGAGGTAAGTAAGGGTCTCGGGGAGCACGTAACCGCGTACTCGGTCGCGGAGAGGGGCGATGGCCGCCTCGAGCTGTTCGATGGGTACCCCTTCCCTGAGCTTTTTGCGAGCCTCCTCCAGCACGTAACCGAGCCCCGCATTTAGGCTCAACGAATCCAAAACCTGGACCCGCCCGGCGAATTTTTCCGCCACCCGCCTGGCGGTGGCAACCGTGCCGGAAAGCTTGCCCGACACATGCACCGAGACCACCCGCTCGAAGCGGTGAAGTAGTTCTTCGTACTTGGCCTCGAAGTCGGCGGGGGCCACCTGGCTGGTGCTCACGGTTTGGCCCGCCAGTTGAGCCTCGGTGACCTGCTGGGGGGTGATCTCGAAGTAATCGCGGTAGCTCTTTCCCTGTATCACCACTTGTTGGGGAAGCAAGTGGATTTCCCGCTCGAGGGCTTCTTGGGGCGAAAGTCCCAGCGTGGAGTCGGCGACGAAGGCTGTGCTCATAGGCTGTAGGCGTAAAACCCGTACACCCCCGGCCCGGTATGGGTGGAGATGACCCCCCCCACCTCGCTGGTAGCCCGCACCTCCACCGGCAGCCCGGAAGCGGCCACCTCCCGCTTGAAGGCATCCACCGCCTGGGGATCGGCGTTGTAGAGGTAGTAGACGCGGATCTTCTGCCGACCGGCGCCCCAGGTCTTGAAAGCCTCCACCATCTCCGCGAGGGCTTTTTTCTCTCCCCGGGCCCGTCCGGCGGCCTCGACCCGCCCCTCCTTGAGGGTCAGGATCGGCTTGATCCCCAAGAGGCTGCCCAGAAAAGCCTGGGCTCCGCCGATGCGCCCGTTCTTTTTGAGGTATTCCAGCGTAGCCAGGGTGAAGCGCACGATGTTGTCGGCGCGGATGCGCTCGAGCTCCACCAGTACTTGGCTCAGGTCGGCTCCCTGGGCGAGCATCTCGTGGGCTCGCTCAACCATCATCCCAATGCCCATGCTGGCCGCTAGGGAGTCAAAGACTACGATCCTGCCGGGAAAGTCTTGAGCCGCTAGAATGGCCGACTGAAGGGTACCGGAAAGCTTGGAGGAGATGTGGATGGAAAGTACCTGGTCGGCTTTCTGTAAAGCCCGCTCGTAAGCTACCTTGAAGTCGCTAGGGGAGGGTTGGGAGGAGGAGGGCAGGGCCGCCCCCGCGCTCACCCCCCGGAAGATGTCATCAGGTTTGACCTCGAGCCAGTCCTTGAGCACCTTCCCCTGGAAGTTGACGTAGAGCGGCACCACCTCCACACCCATTTCCTGGGCGCGCGTTTGTAGGTCAGAGGTCGAGTCGGTGACTAAAGCTATGCGCATGATGGCCTCCAGAGTCCCTGAGCTTTTCCTATGGCGAAAGTATACACCGATCAAACTGTAAGCCTGCGCCACAAGGGGTGGCCATTCCCCCTCAGAGCCGGTAGCGCTTCGACGGTCGCCCTGGCCGTCCGTAGCCCCCTTCTATCCGGACCATCCCCTCTTTATAAAAAGACTCCAAGTAGCGCCAGGCGGTAACCCGGGAAAGCCCTAAGGCCTCAGCTACCTCTTCAGCGGTAACAGCCGCCGGATTGCTGCGGAGAAAGCGGAGGATCCTTTCCCTAGTCTCCGGGTCCAGCCCTTTGGAAAAACGCCTGCGGGCAAGCAGACGGTCCAGATCGGCTTGAGAAACCTCCCTCTTCAAGGCTAAAGCCCGAAAAGCCCGGTAACGGCTTAGGGCCTCTTTGAACCGCGCCTGGCCAAATGGCTTCACCAGGTAGTCCATGGCCCCGCCCAAAAGGGCTCGCTCCACGGTGGGTACGTCCTTGGCCGCGGTGATGACGACGGTGTACACCCCGACAAGGGCAGGCAGAAGATCCAGACCATGCCCATCGGGAAGGTAAAGGTCTAAAAGAACAAGCTCCGGCGTAACCTCCAAGGCCACAAGGGCCTCCGCCAAACTCCCCGCTACCTCTACCGAAAAACCCTCCGCCTCTAAAAGGGCTCTGTGAAGAAGCGCTACCCGCCGATCGTCCTCTACAACGAGGGCCCGGGAAACTGGATCCAGAAAACTGTCCACCCCTCCCTCCTATGGTAGCCGAGTTCCCCGCCTAAAACCCGCACCTGGGCTTGGGCTAATGCCAGGCCATAACCCCGGCCCGCGCCCCGGCCACTCGCCCCCGGAAGAAAAAGGCTCTTTTGCCCCTCTGGCAGGCCCAATCCATTGTCCCAAACCTCTACCCTCAACCCCTCCTCTTCGGCAAACCTCAACCGTACCTCTCCCAGCGGGGTAGTACACGCTGCCTCCAAGGCGTTTTCCAAGAGGTGGCCTACCGCGCTGGCCAGGGTCGCCCCCCAGGGGGTGTAGCGGGCAGGAAGCCTCCCCTCCAAGCGCAAGACCACACCCCGCTCCCGGGCCCGGCGGAGCTTCCCCAGAATCAAGGCTGCCACCAGAGGCACCTCCACCCCGCGCAGCAGAGAGTCCATTTCCGCCTCGGCAGCAAACTCCCCCTGAACAAGCCGCAGGGCCTCTTCCAGATGCCCAAGCTCTAAAAGCCCTCCCACCGCGTGAAGCAAGTTTTGGAACTCGTGCGCTTGGGCTCTGAGGAGTTCTAGGTGACGGCGGCTTTGGGTAAGATCCTCAGCCAGACGAAGCAGCTCGGCCTGCTCTTGAAAAACCGCCACCCTATAGCCCCCCACTGCCAGGAGGCGCACTCGAGCCGGACGGCCGGTAGGGAGGGGAAGCAGAGCCTCTTCTTCCCTAAAGCCCCTGAGGGCGGGCCAGAGCCGGCCCAGAGGGAGGGGGGTAAGGGCTCCGGCGGGAAGGCCCAAGAGAGCGAGGCCTTTGGGGTTCAAAAGTACCACTTCCTCTTCCCTCAGAACCGCCACTCCCTCTTCCAAAGCTTGAAAAGCGGCTTCTAAGGCCAGAAGCCGTCGCCTTGCCTCCTTCAATGGGGCCCCCAGCAGCCGCCGGGCCACGCCTTCCCCCCGAGTCCAGGCCCAAAGGGAAGCCAACAGGGCGAGGAAAAAAGGCCAAAGAGGAGAGGGCAGGAAGAAGGGGAGCGCCCGCACCGCCTCGAGGGCCTCCCCCTGCCAGGGCCGTACCGCCCAGGCCCTAAGGCCTGTTAGGCTCACCTCCACCCCTGTCTCCTTCTCGCCCAGGAGAGGAGCTGCAACCTGGGGCGTTGGCGTGGGGCGTACCCCGAGGCGGAGTAGGGCTTGGGGGTCGGGGAGGCGGGCCGCTGCCTCCACCAGGGCCTCTACCTCTCCCCGGGCCAAGGTCACCAGATGCTGGTTGGCTTCAAGGACAAGCCAGGTCCAAACCCCTAAGGCCAGGAGAACCCAAGGAAGCAAGAACGCCCGGAGCATAGGCCGCATTATGCGGCTTCAGCTTGGGTAGGCCAACGCTGCTTCCGGGTCTAGGGCCAGGCGGAGGCGAAGCTCACCCAGGGGATAGGGGCTTAGGAAGCGGAGAAGGGCCTCTCCCACCCGCACCCAGTGCTCGTAGTGGCTGCCCAGGTAGAGGCTATGGGCGAGTTCACCTTCCAAGACGTTCACCTCTCCGGGACCCGCAGGCCTCAAGGCCTCAGGGCGGAGGACCAGCTTGGCGAGCCGCCCCGGGGTGAGGGTCCCCATAGCCCGGGCCCGGAAGGGGAAACCCGCAAGCTCCAACCGGGCTAGCCCCTCCTCGAGGCCCACCACCAGCGCTTCCACCACGTTGGGATTGCCTAGGAAGTCAGCCACGAAGAGGGTTTTAGGATTCCGGTAGAGCTCTTCTGGGGTGTCTATCTGCTCGATCCTCCCCTCATGCAGCAGAGCGATCCGATCGGCCAGGGCCATGGCCTCCGCCTGATCGTGGGTGACGAAGAGAGCGGCCTTTCCCGTGGCCTTTAAGGCCTCCCGGAGCCACACCCGAGCCTGATCGCGCAGCTTGGCGTCCAGGTTGGAAAGGGGTTCGTCCAAAAGGAGGAGCTTGGGGTCGTAGGCCAAGGCCCGGGCCAGGGAGACCCGCTGCTGCTGCCCCCCGGAGAGAGCCCCGGGGTAGCGGCGCTCGAGGCCGGTGAGACCGAGCCGATCCAGAAGGGCAAGTACCCGCTCCCGCACCTCAGGCTCCGGCACCCGCCGGAGCCTGAGGCCGTAGGCCACGTTCTCGTAGACTGTGCGGTGGGGCCAGAGGGCGTAGGACTGGAAGACCAGACCCAGGTTCCGCCGCTCCGGAGGGAGGAAGACCCCCCTGGCCCCCTCAAAGAAAAGCTCTTCTCCTAGGGCGATCCTACCCCCGCTGGGCTTTACGAGACCGGCCACCGCCCGCAAGAGGGTGGTCTTCCCCGAGCCCGAAGGCCCCAGGAGGGCCACGATCTCCCCCGGGATCACGGTGAGGTTCACGCCCTTGAGGATCAGGTTCTCCCCCAGGCGCACCTCGAGGGCCTCCGTCACCAAATGGTCCCCGGCTACCTTTCCCTTCCCTTGCCCGCGCTCCACGCGTTGATGCTCCGTGTGCCCTGACCTCATCGTATATTCCATTCCTCTCAAAGCCCTTGGGGCCGTACCCCAAGCCGATTAGCCAAAAGAAAGACCCCGCTCACAATGAGAACCTGTAGCGTAGCCAAGGCGGCGATCACGTCCACCGCCCCTGTCCCCCAGAGGGCCACGATCTGGGCCCCCAGAACCTCGGTCCCGGCAGTAAGGAGGTAAACCCCGGTAGAGTACTCCCGCACGAACTGGATGAAGAGAAGGAACCAGGCGGTGAGAATTCCTCCCCGCAAAAGGGGTAAGGTGCCCTGGAGGAAAGCTCTCACCGGCGAGGCCCCGGCGATGCGGGCTGCCTCCTCCACCTCCCGCCCCACCTGGAGCAGCGCGGCCGTGAGGAGCCGCACCCCGTAGGGCATCCAGACCACAATGTAGGCCAGGATGAGGGCGAAAAGGGTGCTGCGCCAGGGAGCCATGGGTTTGACAAAGAGGAAAATCCAGAGGAAGGCCAGGCCCATAACGAGCCCCGGCACCGCCCGGGGTAGCCCTGCGAGGTAGTCCAAGACCCGGCCCCAAGCTCCACCCCGCTGAATCCCCAGGGCGATAAGAAGGTAAAAGGCAAGGGCCAAAACCCCTCCCAGCGTCGCCACTACCAGGGTGTTGGTCACCGCCCGGCTCAGGTTAGGGAGTTTGAAAACCTCCACGTAGTGCCCCAGGGTAAAGACCTCTCGCAGGTCCACCCCAGGACCCCAGCTTGCGACCAGGCTGCGGAACACCACCCCCAGCACCGGGAAGACCACAGCTATCAAAAGGTAAAGGGCTAAAACCGCCGCCCATATATACCGCAAGCGGCCCAGAGGCAGTCGCTCCGTCCGGTACCCCCGCGCCCCGATGGCCACGTACCGCCCTTCCATCCGGCCCAGCAGATAGCGTTGCAGAAGGACCAGGGCAAAGGCGAGGGCTACCACGACCACCCCTACTGCCGCCATGAGGTGGTAGGCCGAGGTGCCGGTGATGGCGGTGAGGCGGTAAAGGTAGGTGGTGATCACCATGATCCCCTTGGCATCGCCCAACACCAGGGGCAACCCAAAAAGCTCAAAACCCAGAAGGAGCATCAGGACACCGCTATAGACGAGGGCCGGACGCACCAAAGGAAGCGTCACCGAGAGGGCCACCCGAAAGGGCCTGGCCCCCGCCACCCGGGCCGCCTCCTCGAGGGAGGCATCCACGTTCTGGATGGTGCTCGCTACATAGAGGTAGACGTAGGGCACGTGGGTGAGGCCAGCGATGACGGCGATGGCGGGAAGCGTGTAGATGGTCCAGGGAACCCGGCCCAGGAAGGTCTCCACCCAGCCGGAAACGAACCCCGAGGGCCCAAAAGCCACGATGAAGCCTATCCCCAAGATGATGGGAGAGATGAAGATGGGAGCGAGGAGCAGCAGCTCAAAGGGCCGGGCGAAGGGGAGATCGGTCTTGGTGACGAGAAAAGCGAAGAGGCTCCCCAGAGGCACGGCGATGAGGATCATCCCCAGTCCGATGAGGAAGGAGTTCTTCAGGGCCTCCAGGAAGTAGGGGTCGTGGAGGATGAAGCGGTAGGCCTCGAGGGCCAATCGCTTCAAGGGAGCGAAGAAGGGAGCGGTGAGGAGGCTCTGGTAAAAGAGAATGCCCAAGGGGGCGAGTACCAGGAGTCCTATTCCCCCCACGAAGAGGGGAAGGACCCAGGGAGCAGCGGAAGGCAGGCTACGGCGAAGGAGCATCCCCTCTCCCCTACTGCCCCCTTATGGCCTGGCGCCAGAAGGTGAGGAAACGCACCCGCTCCGCAGGGTCTAGGTTCTTGAGTATCTCCTTGGAAACGGGGATGGCGTAGACCTTGTCTTTTCCGCCCACCGCCTTGTAGAGGGCCTGGGGCGTGGCCTCCCCCACCACCGTCTCCCTGCGGGCGAAGATCAGGGCGGTGTAGGCCATGAGGTTCTGCCCCCTCAAGGAGAGGAGGTAGTCCAAAAAGAGTTTGGCCGCGTTAGGGTGGGCCGCCTTCTTGTTGATGAAGGCCACCCGCTGGATGGCTACGGAGCCATCGGTGAGGTAGGCAATCCCTAAATCCTTTACCGTTCGCTGGCGAAGAAGGGCATAAGAGCCGAAGAAGCCATAGGCCAGGTAGTGCTCCCCCGAGATCACCTTCTCAAAAGCCGCTCCCGTAGAGGAGTAGAGGGCCGCCTGGGCCCGCCCGAAAGCCCGGATCAGGTTCTGGAAGGCGGGGAACTGGTCGTAGTCGGCCTTGAGGATGGTGAAGCCCACGGCGCTCCGCTCGGGATCCCAGGTGGCCACCCGCCCCCGCATCCTGGCCTCCTGAAGAAGCCTGGCGAGACCTTCCCTTGTGGTGGGCACCTCCTCAGGCTTGAGGAAGCGCTTGTTGTAGACCACCACCGCGGGCTCCAGGGTGGTGCCGTAGGCCAGGTTCTCCAGTCGGGCGTTAGCCGGCCAGTTCTTGGCCTCGGGGGCGTCGTAGGGAAGGGCGTACCCCTCGCTGGCTAGCTTCACCTGGAGCTCCATGGCGCTGGACCAGAGGAGGTCGGCGCTTTGGGCTCCGGCAGCGGTTTCGCTTACAAAGCGGTCGTAGATGGCTTGCGTCCCTAGGTCGTTGTACTCAATTTGGATGGAAGGGTATAAGCGCCGGAAGTCATCCAACAGCACCTGGGCACTGGCCTGATCGGTGGAGGAATATATGACGAGCTTGCCTTCCTTGTTCGCCGCTTCCACCAGTTGGGGATCTGAACTCGGCCTGGTTTGTTGCTGAGCAAGAGCCAGCAAACCGGCGAAAGCCAAAAACCAAACGGCTCTTTTTTTCACAGAAACCTCCTCTCTTTGTGTGCAAGGGGCAATATAAAAAAACTCCTTCGGCCAGACAAGTTTTGTTCGTTATGTTCCCGGTTGTGACGCTTGGTGCAAAGTATACCTTTGCATTCGCAGGATGGGGATGTTAGTGTCTTGGGCATATGTGGCAGGTGCTCGTGACGGATGAAATGCGGCTTGGGGAGGTCAAAAACCCCGAGCTTCGGCTGGACTACCGCCCCAACATGCCCCGCGAGGAGATTCTGCGGGTCATCGGCAAGTACGACGCGATCATCACCCGTAGCCGTACTCAGGTGGACGCCGAGCTGCTCGAGGCCGGAACCCGCCTAAAGGTGGTAGGGCGCGGCGGGGTGGGCGTGGACAATGTGGACCTCGAGGCCGCCTCGAGGCGGGGCATTCTGGTAGTCAACGTGCCCGAGGCCAACACCCGTTCCGCCGCCGAGCTAGCCTGGGCTTTGCTGCTGGCCGCGGCACGGGGTGTGGTCGAATCGGACCGCAAAATCCGCGAGGGCAAGTGGGACCGTAAGTACCTGGGCCTCGAGCTGGACCGAAAAACCCTGGGCATCGTAGGGCTGGGGCGGATCGGCGGGCAGGTGGCCCGTTTCGCCAAGGCCTTCGACATGCGGGTGCTGGCCTACGACCCTTACATCCCGCGCACGCGGGCCGAAACCCTGGGGGTCGAACTCCTCGACGACCTGGCGGACATGCTGCGCCAGTCGAACTTCCTCACCGTTCATACCCCCCTCACCGAGGAGACCCGAGGGATGATCGGGCGACGCGAGCTGTACCTGCTACCCAAGGGGGCGGTGGTGGTGAACGCGGCGCGGGGCGGCATCATCGACGAGAAAGCGCTGCTCGAGGTGCTCGAGGAAGGCCACCTCTTCGGGGCGGGTCTTGACGTGTTCGTGGAGGAACCGCCAGGGGCCGAGCACCCGCTGGTGCACCATCCCAAGGTGACCCACACCGCTCACCTGGGGGCCAACACCGTGGAGGCCCAAGACCGGGTGGGAGAAGCCGTGCTCGAGCGGGTCATTGAAACCCTGCGGGGCAACCTGGCCCACGCCCTCAACACCGGCTTCGACCCCGAAGGCTTACAGGCCCTAAAGGGGTGGCTGCCGCTGGGTGAGGCTTTGGGTAAGCTGCTGGCCCAGATCACCGCAGGACGCCCCCAGGCCGTAGAGGCAAGTTTTTACGGACAGTTCGAGAAAAACCCCGAGCCAGTGGCCTCCGCGGTAGCCAAAGGCCTCCTCAGCCGGGTGCTGGGAGCGGGGGATGTGAATTTGGTCTCGGCCAAGCCTCTGCTCAAGGAGCGCGGCATCGAGCTCATCACCCGCCATTCCGAACAGGCCCAGGACTACCGCCAGGTGCTCGAGGTACGCCTCGAGACCGACCGGGAGACCCGCCGGGTGCGGGGCACGGTGATGGGCGGCAGGCCTCGCCTGGTGGGGGTGGACGATTACCGGCTGGAGGTCGTCCCTGAAGGCTTCATGCTGATCTGCACCAACCGCGACCAGCCCGGGGTGGTGGGCAAGGTCGGCACCCTGTTAGGTGAGAGCGGGGTCAACATCGCTGGGATGCAGCTCGGGCGGGACGCACCGGGCGGGAAAGCCCTCTTCGTGCTGACCATTGACGAGCGCCCCAACGATGAGGTCCTGGACGCGCTGCGCGGCCTGGACGTGCTCGAGCGCGTCGAGTTAGCCGAGCTGTGACCAGTGAAGGGTAAACTTTCGGATATGTCGGTATACCGAAACCGCCTCCTCACCCCAGGCCCGGTCGAACTCCACCCCAAAGCCCTCGAGGCCCTCGCCCGACCACAACTCCACCATCGCACCGACGAGGCCCGAGCGCTCTTCCACGCCGCCCGGGAGGGCCTCCGGCAGGCTTGGAACACCGAAGGCGAAGTGCTCCTCCTCACCGGCTCGGGCACCCTCGCCATGGAAGCGCTGGTGCTCAACCTCTTCGCCCCCGGCCAGCGGGTCTGGGTACCGGTGCATGGAAAGTTTTCCGAGCGCTGGGCAGAGATCGCCGAAAGTCTGGGGCTCGTGGTGGTGCGGCAGGATCTGGAGTGGGGCCGGGTGGTGAAGCCCGAGATGGTCGAGGGGTTGTCCGGTCCCTTCCACGGGACCTTGCTCACCCACTCGGAATCTTCCACAGGAGCCCAGAACGACGTCCGGGCGCTGGCCCAGGCCTTCAAGTCCCGCTTCCCGGATTCGCTGGTGGTGGCCGATATGGTCACGAGCCTGCTCATTTCGCCGGTGGCGCTCGAGGCCTGGGGGATTGACGCCGCCGCTTCGGGCTCGCAGAAGGGGACCATGTGCCCGCCGGGGCTGGGCTATGCCGCGCTCTCGCCCAGGGCGCTCGAGCGCCTCAACCCCAGGGGCTACTACATGAACCTGGCGAAGGAGCGCAAAGCGCAAGCCGAGGGAGAGTCGGCCTGGACCCCGGCCATCAACCTGGTAGCGGCGGTGGCGGGGGTGCTGGGGGAAGTGCTGCCGGGGCTCGAGGCGCACCTCCACCTCAAGGCCCGGCAGACCGAGTTGCTCTACGGGGCCGGGGAGTCGGTCGGGCTCAGGGTCGTCCCGGAAGTCAAAAGCCCAGCTGCCGCCTGCTTTTACTTGCCCGAAGGGGTCAAGTATGCCCAGGTAAAAGAGGCCTTCGCCCAGCGCGGGGCCACCATCATCGGCGGGCAAGGCGTGCTCAAGGGGAAGATCTTCCGAATTTCGCTGATGGGATACTCCGACATCTACGACGCCTACGCGGTAGCCGAGCTGATGAAAGACGCGGTTCGGTCATTGGGCTAGGCCCAAGCCCTGGCCGACGAGGGTTCACAGCCAGGTCTCGAGCGCGATGATGACCAGCATCCCGATGCTCACCACCACGTTGGCCTGGAAAAAGGCTTGGTCCACCTTGGAAAGGTCATCGGGCTTCACCAGGTGGTGCTCATACCATAGCACCGCTCCCACAAAGACCATCCCCAGGAAGTAGATCTCGCCTGCCCCGGTCAGAATCCCGGTCAGCACGAAGAACAACCAAGTTCCCAGATGGGTATAGCGGGCGATCTTGAGCGCTTGGGCGATGCCAAACTTGGCCGGGATGCTGTAAATGTGGTTCTCCCGGTCAAACTGAGCGTCCTGGGTGGCGTAGAGGATATCGAACCCCGCCAGCCACAGCGCCACCCCGGCCCACAGGGCGAAGGTCGCGGGCTCAAAGGAGCCGGTAACGGCGATCCAACCACCCGCCGAGGCTGCGCCGATGGTGAGGCCAAGCCAGTAGTGGCAAAGCCAGGTGAAGCGCTTGGTATAGCTGTAGCCGACCAAAAAGAACACCGCCACCGGCAGGAGCCTGGCGGTAAGGGGGTTGAGGTTGAAGGCCGCCAAGGCCAGGCAGAGAAGGCCCAGCACCGAGAGGGTGATCACCTCCGCCGGCTTGACCACCCCCCTGGGCAGGTGCCGCTGGGCGGTGCGCGGATTCCGCGCGTCGATGCGCCAGTCGATGAGCCGGTTGAGGGCCATCGCCGCGGTACGGGCCCCCACCATCGCCACCGTGACCCAAAGGAAGATCTGCAAACCGGGCCACCCCGGCTTGGCCAACAGCATTCCTCCGTAGGCGAAGGGCAGGGCGAACAGGGTGTGCTCGAAGCGGACTAGCTCGAGGTATGTGCGAAGGCGCGCGGTCATGGCTGAGCTCTAGTTTACGGGGTGCGCCGTAAGCGATACCGCATCCGCGTACGATCCCCCACGGTTGGCAAATTTACTCGGCTTTCGTATTCTTTCGCTAGATGCCTTCCCTCGAGGCCACCCTGCGCCACCAAGCCATCCTCGAGCACCTACGCCAAGAAGGGCAGGTGCGGGTTGCTGAGCTTGCCCAACGTTTTGCGGTCTCGGCCGTTACGATCCGCGCCGACCTCGAGCACCTCGAGCGACAGGGGGCGCTCCGGCGCACCCGGGGGGGCGCGGTCCCGGCCCAGCAGCGGCGGTTCGAACTCCCGCTCGAGGCCAGCCGCCAGGTCCACGCCCGCGAGAAGGAGCGGATCGGACGCTACGCGGCGGGGCTGGTCCGCGACGGAGAGACCATCATCCTGGACGTGGGCAGTACCACCACCGAGCTGGCTCGAGCGCTGCCGCCCGGCTTGCGCAACGTAGTGGTGGTCACCAGCGCGCTCAACATTGCCCTGCTGCTGGAGTCGCATCCCGGCATCACCGTGGTGGTGACGGGCGGAACCCTGCGCCCCCTGCAGCACTCGCTGGTCAACCCCTACGGCACCGTGCTGCTCCGGGAGATCAACGCCGACAAGGCCTTTATCGGCTGTAACGGGGTCCATCCCGAGAAAGGCTTCACCAATACCAACCTGCAAGAGGCCGAGGTCAAGCGGGCCATGATCGAAGCAGCCCGTGAAACGGTAGTCCTCGCCGACCATTCCAAGATCATGCAGGTGGCCACCGCCCGGATTGCCCCACTCGGGGCGGCCCGGCTCCTGGTGACCAGCCCGAAAGCTCGGCCTGAAGACTTGGAGGCCCTGCGCAAGGTTGGGCTCGAGATCGCGCTGAGCACGTGATCCCTCCGGCTTTTGCGAAAGCTTTCAAAAGCCCGCAAAACTATTGACAAGCTCTCGAAAGTTTAGGTAAACTCTCCCCGCAGCCGCAGTTGGGTAGCCTGAGCCTGTAGCTTCTAGGCTCGCGTTTGCTTATGGCAAGGGCTGCTCAGGGGTAGCGCTGTGGAGGTATTCGATGAAGCGAAGGATGTGGTTGATCGCAGCTTTGGGTGCACTCTTGTTGACCGTGGGCTTGACCCAAAGCAACCTCACCGGCAAACTGGTCTACAACTCCAACCAGTCCGACCCCGTACCGCGCAAGTTCGACTCCATGGTGGTGGAGCTGTTCAAAAAGCGCAACCCCAACCTCCAGATGGAGTTCAACACCGTAGACCACGAGACCTTCCAAAACGTCTCCATCCGCACCTACCTGGCCTCCGACAACCCGCCCGACGTGCTCACCTGGTTCGCCGGGAACCGCATGCGGGCCTTCAGCAGCCGGGGCCTGGCCGCCGACATCACCGATGTGTGGAAGGCCAACAACTGGGAGAAGGTCTACCCCAAAGGCTTCCAGGCCCTCTCCAAGGACGCCAGCGGCAAGTACGTCTTCGTGCCGGTGAGCTACTACTGGTGGGCGGTGTACTACCGCAAGGACATCTTCGCCAAGCTGGGCCTTAAGGAGCCCAAGACCTGGGACGAATTCCTGGCGGTGTGCAAAAAGCTCAAAGACGCAGGCTATGTCCCCATCGCCAACGCCGCCAAAGAGACCTGGCCCCAGGGCGGCTGGTTCGACTTCCTGGACATGCGGGTCAACGGCCCCGCTTTCCACAAAGACCTCACCGACGGCAAGATCCCCTACACCGACGCCCGGGTGAAGAAGGTCTTCAGCTACTGGCGCCAGCTCGTCGATAACAAGTACCTGCTCGAGAACCCCGCCGCCTACACCTGGCAGGATGCCGCCAACCTGATGATCCAGGGCAAGGCCGCCATGTACCTGATGGGCGACTTCCTGCGCGACCAGTACCCCGACGACCGCGAGGCCGCCGAGCTGGACTTCTTCCGCTTCCCCATCATCGATCCCAAGGTGCCTATCGGCGAAGAGGCCCCCACCGACGGCTACTTCATCCCCGCCAAGGCCAAGAACCTGGCCAACGCCAAGGCCTTCTTGAGCTTCCTGGGCTCCAAGGAGGTGGCCGAGTTGGCCGCCAAGGAAGTAGGACGCCTGCCGGTGCGCAGCGATGTGGACGTCAAGACCCTCTTCAAGGACAAGCCCCACATCCAAAAGGGCATCGCCCTCCTGGCCGAGGCCGACGACATCTTGCAGTTCTACGACCGCGACACGGTGCCGGAGATGGCCCGCATCGGGATGGATGGCTTCGTGAAGTTCCTCAGCAACCCCGACCAGGCCGACGCCATCCTGGCCGACCTCGAGAACCAACGCAAGCGCATCTTCAGCCAACAGTAAGCTCTTCCAATAGGGCTGGGGTCCCCTCGAGACGCCTCGAGGGGGCTTTGGCTCGGAGAGCAAGGAGGCAATCGTGCAAATCACACCCCGGCTCCGCCGGAACCCGAGGAGAGCCGCGAGCTTCTACCAGGCCAGGTGGCTGGTGGTGTTCTTGGGGCTCCCGCTGCTGTTGTACTCGGTGTGGGTGATCTACCCTTTCGTCCGCACCTTCACCCTGGCCTTCACCAACTACGACGGGCTTTCCCCGGCCCAGTGGGTCGGCTGGCAGAACTTCCGGGAGATGTTCCAGACCGAGGCCTTCCGGCTGGCCCTGTGGCACAACCTGATCTGGATCCTGATCTTCATCACCGTGCCCACCTCCGCCGGGCTGGGCTTAGCGATGGTGCTCAACCAGGGGGTGCGCTTTGACCGTTTCCTGAAGATCGCCTACTACCTGCCGCTGGTGCTGGCCCCGGTGGTCACGGCGATGGTCTGGGGCTGGATCTACCATCCCCAGCAGGGGCTGGTCAACACCGTGATCGCCGGGTTTTTGGGCCTCCTCAAGGCCGTGGGGTTCGACGTAAACCCCGAGGAGGCCCGCAGCATCGGCTGGCTGGGCGACCCAAAGCTGGCCCTGATCTCGGTGATCGCCGCGGCGGTGTGGCGGCAGGTGGGGTACGTGATGGTGCTCTACCTGGCGGGGCTCAAGACCCTCGACGCGGAGGTGCTCGAGGCCGCCCGGGTAGACGGGGCTGAGGGGTTCAGCCTCTTCCGCCACATCATCTTCCCCATGTTGGCCCCGGTGACCACGGTGGTGGTGGTGATCTCCATCGTGGATAGCCTGCGCAGCTTCGACCTGGTCAATGTCATGACCGACGGGGGCCCCTTCAACAGCTCCGAGGTTTTGGCCAACTACATGGTCAAGACCGCTTTCCACGACTACCGACAGGGCTACGCCGCAGCGGTGGCGGTGATCCTCTTTCTGATCACCTTCGTGTTCACGCTGGTCTACCTGCGTCAGGTGATGGCGCAGGAGGAGAGAAACCGATGAGCGCTGCCACTGCCACCCAACCCCACACCCGTACCCGTAAGCTGCGCCGGGGCCCGAACCCCTGGGTGCTGGCCGTGGTCTGGTTTTTTGCCCTTTTATGGCTGGTGCCCTTCGTAGGGGCCATCATCACCAGCTTCCGCACCTTCGACGACCTCAACACCCGTGGGTTCTGGAGCGTGCCGCAAGAGATCACCGTAAATAATTACGTGCGGGCCTGGGGGCAGGCCGGGGTCAGCAAGTACCTGCTCAACAGCTTCAAAATCACCCTCCCGGCCCTGGCCATCTGCGTGCTGTTCGCCTCGATGTGCGCCTACGGGCTGGTGCGCTTCCGCTTCCGCCTGGCTATGCCGATCTACGTGATGTTCGTGGCCGGGCTGATGCTGCCCTTCCAGGTGCTGCTCTTGCCGGTGTTCTTCCTGGCCAACAAACTGCACCTCTACGACACGCTGTGGGCGCTGATCCTCTTCCACGCGGCCTTCCAGCTCGGCTTCTGCACCTTTGTCTTGCGCAACTTCATGAAGACCATCCCCTTCTCGCTCTTCGAGAGTGCGCTGATAGACGGAGCCAGCGAGTGGACCATCTTCCGCCGCATCGCCCTGCCCCTGCTGCTGCCGGGGCTGGCGGCCTTGGCCACCCTCGAGTTCACCTGGATCTTCAACGATTACCTGTGGGCCATCGTGCTGCTGCAGAGCGATGAGTTCAAACCCATCACCACCGGCCTGGCCAACCTGCGCGGGCAGTACGTCAGCGACTGGCCTTTGATGGTAGCGGGCAGCCTGATCGCCACGGTGCCCACCCTGGTGGTCTTCTTCGGCCTCCAGCGCTACTTCATCGATGGGCTGACGGTGGGGGCGACCAAGGGCTAGATACCCCGCGCAACATGACTGAGTGCACTGGCGACTTGATTTTTATTGTGCTGACCTCATGTCGTACGCAAAACGCAAGACGCTAAACGCGGTGGATCATCCCCTCTAGCGTAAATCTTGTCACCCAAACCAAAACCCCGACTATGCTTGGAGTCTGCTACTACCCCGAACACTGGCCCCGCGAGCGCTGGGCCGAGGATGCCCGCAGAATGCGGGAGCTGGGCCTGTCCTACGTGCGCATCGGCGAGTTTAGCTGGAGCCGCCTCGAGCCCCGTGAGGGGCGGCTCGAGTTCGAGTGGCTCGACGAGGCCATCGAGACCCTGGGCCGTGAGGGGCTCAAGGTGGTGCTGGGCACCCCCACCGCCACCCCCCCTAAGTGGCTCGTCGACAAGCACCCCGACATCCTGGCCTACGACCTCCAGGGCCGGGTGCGCAAGTTTGGCTCGAGGCGCCACTACAGCTTCTCCAGCCGCAGCTACCTCGAGCACTCCCGCCGCATCGTGACGGCTATGGCCCAGCGCTACGGCACCCACCCCGCGGTGGCGGGCTGGCAGACCGACAACGAGTACGGCTGCCACGACACCACCCGCAGCTACGGCCCCGAGGACCTGCGGGCCTTCCGAGAGTGGCTGAGGGCCAGGTACGGCTCGATCGAAGCGCTGAACGCGGCCTGGGGCAACGTCTTCTGGAGCATGGAGTACCAGGGCTTCGAGGAGGTCGAGCTGCCCAACCTCACCGTCACCGAGGCCAACCCCTCCCACTGGCTCGACTTCTACCGCTTCTGCTCCGACCAGGTCGCGGCCTACAACCGCATGCAGGTCGAGATCCTGCGCCAGTACTCGCCAGGGCGCTTCATCGCCCACAACTTCATGGGCTACACCCCCGACTTCGACCACTTCAAGCTGGCCGAGGATCTCGACGTGGCAGGCTGGGACAACTACCCGCTGGGCTTTACCGACGTGGAGGTGCTGCCGGTGAGCCAGGAGGACAAGCTGCGCTACGCCCGCACCGGCCACCCCGACATGGCCGCCTTTCACCACGACCTCTACCGGGGCGTCAAGGGGCGCTGGTGGGTGATGGAGCAGCAGCCGGGACCGGTCAACTGGGCGGCCCACAACCCCTCCCCCGCCCCCGGCATGGTGCGGCTGTGGACCTGGGAAGCCTTCGCCCACGGGGCCGAGGTGGTGAGCTACTTCCGCTGGCGGCAGTTCCCCCAGGCCCAGGAGCAGTTCCACGCCGGGCTCAACCGCCCCGACTTCCAGCCCGACGTGGGCTATTTCGAAGCGCAGCAGGTAGCGCGGGAGCTGGGGACGCTCGAGCTCCCCCCCACCCGCCAAGCCCCGGTGGCCCTGGTCTTCGACTACGAGGCCGACTGGGTCTGCCGCATTCAGCCCCAGGGCCAGGAGTTCAGCTACCGCGACCTGACCTGGAGCTTCTACCAGGCGCTGCGCTCCCTCGGCCTGGACGTGGACTTCGTGAGGCCGGGAGGGAACCTCGAGGGCTACCGGCTGGTGGTGGTGCCCAGCCTGCCCATTCTGCGCGAGGAGGCGCTGCGGGCCCTGCGCTCTGCCCAGGCTCCCGTCGTCCTGGGGCCGCGCACCGGCTCCAAGAGCGAATCGCTCTCCATCCCCCCCGAGCTACCCCCAGGACCGCTGCAAGCGCTGCTGCCCCTCAAGGTGGTGCGGGTCGAATCGCTACGGCCGGGTGTGGACTTCGAGGTGGAGTGGGAAGGGGGGCGCTACCGCTCGTCCATCTGGCGCGAGTGGGTAGAATCCGATCTCACGCCCGCTGCCAGTTTTGGCGACCACCGAGGAGCCCTCTGGCGACAAAACCACCTGCACTACCTGGCCTTCTGGCCTACGGTGACGTTTTTGCGGGCGTATTTAGGAGATCTGGCCCGCGCCCAGGGCCTGCCTACCCTCTCCCTCCCGGAAAGCTTGAGGTTGCGACGGCGGGGCCACCTGACCTTCGCCTTCAACTATAGCCCCCACGAACAGCAGGCCCCGTCTCCTCCACAGGCCCACTTCGTCCTGGGCGGCCGCGCGATTCCGCCCTACGGGGTGAGCGTTTGGGAGGAATGAGAAAGTTTTGGTAAGCTATCGAAAGCACGGGGAGATCCTCATGCATAAACGCGCGTTCAAAAAAGCCGATGGCCGGGTGATGTTCCTCTACGGCAACGCACCCCATACCCTACCCCCGTTGGAGGAGATGGAGCCAGCCCCTGTTCCGCACCCGCACCTGCGCTGGCACCCCCTGCGGCAGGAGTGGGTGGTGTATGCCGCCCACCGGCAAAACCGGACTTTTCTCCCTCCGCCCGAGTACGACCCGCTCTCCCCGACCAAACCCGGCGGTTTCCCCACCGAGATCCCCTTCGAGACCTTCGAGATCGCGGTCTTCCCCAACCGCTTCCCCTCGCTCACCCCGCACCCAGGCCCACCCCCTGGGGAGATCCCGGTACCCGTAGCCCCGGCCCAGGGCGAGTGCGAGGTGGTGGTCTATACCCCCGAGCAGACCGGGAGCCTGGCCACGCTCTCGCAAGAACGCCGCGAGCTGTTGGTACGGGTGTGGGCCGACCGCTACCGCGAGCTGTTGGCGCGGGAGGAGGTGCGCTTCGTGATGCCCTTTGAAAACCGGGGTGAGGCTGTTGGGGTCACGCTGCACCATCCCCACGGGCAGATCTACGCCTACCCCTTCGTCCCGCCGGTCATAGAAAAGGAGGTCCATAGCTTCCGCGAAGGCCCGGTGCTGGTCTCGCTGCTGAACCACGCCGCACCCTACGTGGTCTGCCAAGACGAATACACCCTCGCCATCGTCCCGCCCTTTGCCCGCTACCCCTACGAGGTGCTCGTCTATCCCAAACGCTTCCACCCTGGCCCCTGGAGCTTCAGCGATGCCGAGTTCGCCAGCTTTGGCCAAGTTCTGGGCGAGGTGGTGGCGAAGTACGATCGGCTCTTCGCCCGCCCAATGCCCTACATCATGCTCCTGCACGCTGCGCCCAAGGGGGAGGAGGCCACCTTCCACTTTCACGTCGAGTTCTACGCCGCGCTGCGCACCCGCGATAAGCTCAAATACCTAGCCGGGACCGAAGTGGGGGCCGGGACTTTCGCGGTGGACGCCCTCCCGGAACAGACCGCTAAGGCGCTACGGGAAGTCAAAGCCTGGTAGAGCGGCGGCCTTTACACCTACACTGGTCAACATGAACACAACAGCGCTGAAAAAACTCCGAACCTGGATGGACCAGCACGGCTTCGAGCGCTTCTTCGTGCAACACCCGGAGAACTTCGCCTGGCTCAGCGGGGGCGGGGACAACACCGTGGTGGTGAACCGTCCAGTGGCCTGGCTCGAGGTCCCCGGCGGAGCCGATGCCCCGGTTAAGCTCCATACTTCCCACATCGAGGCGCGGCGGTTGGCCGAAGAGGAGGTGCCAGGGCTCGAGGTCATCCCGCATCCCTGGTACAACCCACCCCATCTACCTAGCCCCAACGACTCCGAGCACGACCTCACCCTGCTGCGGCTGGTGTTAGGCCCCGAGGAGCAAGAGCGCTACCGGGCTTTAGGCCAGGACGCGGCAAGAGCAATCGGAGAAGTGATGCGAGACGCCGAACCGGAATGGACCGAAACCGAACTCGCCGGGGCAGTCGCAAGCGCCCTCTATGCCTACGGCATTCAGCCAGTAGTGCTGTTGGCGGCAGGCGAGGAGCGCATCTTCAGCTACCGCCATCCGCTGCCCAAGAACCGGCCCCTCGGCCGGTTAGCAATGGCCGTGCTGTGCGGACGGCGTGCAGGGTTGATCGCCAACGTCACCCGGGTCAAGACCTGGGGACACCGCCAGGCGCGGGCGCTCATGGATCGCGTTTTGCAGGTGGAGGCGGCCGCTCTTAGCTGCACGGCGCCCGGCAAAACCTTGGCGGAAGTTTTCCTCGCTTTGCAGCAAGCCTATACCGACATCGGACACCCCGAAGCCCTCGAAGAACACCACCAGGGTGGGCTTACCGGTTATAAGCCGCGCGAGATGCTGGCCACCCCGAGCAACCTGACCGTCCTCGAGCCCGCCATGGCCGTAGCCTGGAACCCCAGCCTGAGGGGGGCCAAGGTAGAGGACACCTTTTTGATCGGTGAGAATGGCCTGGAGAACCTCACCTTAGACCCCCGCTGGCCCACGGTCGAGGTGGAGGGGCGGTCAAGGCCCGGCCTGCTGGAAGGATAGGCAAGCCTATGGATTTCAAAGACCGCTTCGGCACCCCCCCGGAGGCCAGCGCCCAGGCCCCGGGCCGGGTCAACCTGCTGGGTGAACACACCGACTATAACGACGGCTTCGTCCTCCCTACCCCGCTGCCCTACTTCACCTATGTCGAGGTGGGAGCGCTCGAGGGCCGTATCGAAGGCTACGCCGAGAACTTCGGCGAAACTCGTTCTCGCTCCCTGGAGGAGGGCAGACAAGGAGACTGGCTCGACTACCTGGCGGGGTGCGTCTGGGTGCTGCATAAGGCAGGCCACCGGATCCCCGGTGGGCGCTTCTACGTGCGCAGCGAAGTACCGATGGGGGCTGGTCTTTCCAGCTCGGCCGCGCTCGAGGTCGCCACCCTGCGGGCTCTCCGGGCGCTGTATCGGCTTCCCCTCGACGACAAGCAGATCGCCCGGCTAGCCCAACAGGCCGAAGCCGAATACGTGGGGGTACGGGTAGGGATCATGGACCAGATGGCGAGTTCGCTGGGCCAGCCGGGAGAGGCGTTATTCCTGGATACCCGCACCCTCGCCCACCAATTGGTGCCGCTCCCCAGGGGGTACAAAGTGGCGGTGGTGGACTCCGCCGTACCCCGCCGCCTGGCCGAGGCCGGGTACAACGAACGTCGCTCCCAGTGCGAGGAGGCTGCCCGCCTCTTAGGGGTGAAAGCCCTGCGCGATGTGGGGCTGGACCGGATGGACCAAATCGAGGCCCTGCCCCCCCCGCTCGACCGTCGCGCCCGCCATGTCGTTACCGAGAACACCCGGGTGCTCGAGGGGGTCAGAGCGCTCGAGCAGGGAGACATCGAACGCTTGGGCGAACTTATGCTGGCCTCGCACCGTTCGCTGCGCGATGATTATGAAGTCTCGATTCCCGAGCTTGACCAGCTGGTAGAGCTGGCTATGCAAAACGGTGCCGTTGGGGCGCGGCTCACTGGGGCAGGTTTCGGTGGGGCCATCGTCGCCCTGGTGCCGGAGCAAGAATACGAGCGCTTCAAAGCCGGGGTGACCCGTGGCTATCCCCAAGCCCGCTTTGTTTAGGCCCGGGGGCCCTCGTCCCGCCGAACCCTCCGGCCACAGGTACAGGTTTCACCGTCGTGGTGCACCTCGAGGCCCGCAGCGGTCTGGAAGTACCACAGCGTTCCGCAGTCTGGACAGCGCACCTCACCGCCGGTAGAGGGCTCGGCCAACGAACGGATTTCCTCGGGGGTGATCCAGTAGCGCTGGTTGCACCAATGACACACCGCCTCCGCCCCGCCGTCCTTGGTGATCATCTCTTCGCGCTCGCCGCGATCAAAAAAGATCAGCGCCTCGCGAGCTTTCTGTTGGCTACAGGTACACCGAAATTGGAGCGGGATGTAGTTGCCCTCAAAGCCCAACGCCCTCAGGTCGGTACGGGTGTAGTCTAGCCCCTTGAGCAGGATTTCCACGGTACGCTCCATGCCGTGCTCAGCCAAAAGCGGGGTGATCCCGCCCAGCCGTCTCAGGTTGGCCTCGAGCGCGTCGATTACTGCCTGCGAAGCTTCCGGCATCACCTGGACGATCACTCCACCCGCCACCTGCACGCGGCCATCCCCGTGTACCCGTACCCCTAAGAGCACCGCCGAGGGCACCTGTTCGGACTGCCAGAGATAGTGCGCTAGGTCTTCGGCGATCTCACCGGAGACGAGCTCGGTGGCGGAGTCGTAGATTTCGCCGTTGGACAGGGCTCGGCTTACCCGCAGCTGCCCCTTCCCGACCAGGGCACCCACGTTGAGCTTGCCGTCGCGGCGTAGAGGAAGCTCAGCCCGAGGGTTTTTGGCGTAGGCCCGCACCGTACCATCCGGCCCAGCGTCCACGATCAACCCCCCCAGCGGTCCGTCCCCATCGAAGCGCAGGTCCACCCGCTCGCGCGGGGTCTTGGAAAGCAGAAAAGCCAGCAACAACCCGCCCGTCATCGCACGGCCCAGCGCGGCGGTGGCGGTAGCGGAAAGGCCATGGCGCTGCCGGGCCTCTTCGGTAATATCGGTGGTGTCGGCGGCCAGGACGCGCAAACTTCCCGCTGCGGCAAGGCCGTGAATCAACCGTCCCATTACTTAATCGATTGTAGTCAGAAGCGGAGGGAGAATGGGGTACCAAGGCAGGATTAGGGGCCCCGTAGGGTACGCCCGGATAGCTATCGGTTATTTAGATACCTCACCCTGCACAATTCCAATTGTCAGACCTCCATCTCAAGCTTTAGGCTTGAAGCGTTCTTCTGTAGGTATCGGTTAGGGGGTAGCCGTAAACGCTATTTCCAACGTTGCCGCGGAAAGGGGAGCCATGCCAACCACCGAATCGCGCAATCAGGCCTTGTTGGAGTTGCGACAAAAGGTCGTCCCACGCGGGGTCTCCCAGGTCCACCCTGTCGTGGCGGAGCGGGCGCTAGGAGGAAAAATCTGGGACGTGGACGGGCGGGAATATCTGGACTGGATCGGTGGGATCGGGGTGCTGAACGTGGGGCACAACCACCCGCGGGTGGTGGCGGCGGTCAAGGCCCAGCTCGAGCGCTTCAGCCACACCTGCTTTCAGGTCACGGCCTACGAGGGCTATATCCGGCTGGCGGAAAAACTCTGCCAAAGCGCCCCCGGTGATGCCGAGAAAAAAGCCTTTTTCGTGACCACCGGGGCCGAGGCCACCGAGAACGCCATCAAAATCGCCCGAGCCTACACGGGGCGACCTGCGGTAATCGCCTTCCGGCACAGCTTCCACGGGCGCACCCTGATGGGCCTGACCCTCACCGGCAAATCCCAGCCCTATCGCCAGAACTTCGGCCCCTTCGCCCCCGAGGTCTACCATGCGCCTTATCCTTACGAATACCGAGGAGTAGATACCCAAACCGCCCTCGAGGCGCTGCAAGAACTCTTCGACACCGAGGTCTCGCCGGAGCGGGTAGCAGCCCTCATCATCGAGCCGCAGCTAGGCGAGGGGGGCTTCGTCCCCGCCCCAGCGGCGTTTTTGCGCTCGCTGCGGGCCCTCACCCAACAACACGGCATCGTCTTGATCGACGACGAGATCCAAAGCGGCATCGGGCGCACCGGCAAGTTCTGGGCCATCGAGCACGCGGGGGTCGAACCCGACCTGATCACCTTCGCCAAGAGCATCGGCGGGGGGCTGCCCATCGCCGGGGTGCTGGGCAAGGCCGAGATCATGGACGCGCCCCTGCCCGGCGGGCTGGGCGGCACTTTCGCCGGGAACCCCTTAGCCTGCGCGGCGGGGCTGGCGGTGCTCGAGGTCTTCGAGGAGGAGCAGCTCCTGGAGCGGGGCCAGCGGCTGGGCGAGATCCTGCACGAGGGCTTCGGCAAACTTCAACGCCGCTTCCCTCAGATCGGCGACGTGCGCGGCCTGGGGCCGATGGTCGCCATGGAGCTCGTCAAGGACCGCCAAAGCAAAGCCCCCGACCCCGCCCTCACCACCCGGGTCTTCGATGCGGCCCGCGAGCGCGGACTGCTCCTGATGAAGGCTGGGATGTACTCCAACGTGATCCGCTGTCTGGTCCCGCTGGTGGTGAGCGAGGCCGAGGTGCGCAAGGGTCTGGAGATCCTCGAGCACAGCCTCGAGGCGGCGACCGCATGAGGTTGCGGTTGCCACAAGCCGCCAGCCGTGGATGCGGTGATAAGGAGCTAATCTAATGGCTGTGTCTATACCCGCGAACCTCCAGGATCAGGCGGCCACCGGGAGCTTATCGGTGCGGGAGGTGGTCAAGCGCTTCGGGGAAGTGGCCGCGCTGCGTGGGGTGAGCCTGGAGATCCAAAAGGGTGAGTTCTTCACCCTGCTGGGGCCTTCCGGGTGCGGCAAGACCACCCTGCTCAGGATCATCGCGGGTTTTGAGCTGCCTGACGAAGGAAAGGTCTGGCTGAACGGGGCAGAGATCTCCGCCTGGCCGGCCAACCGCCGCCCCATCAACACAGTTTTTCAGAGCTACGCCCTGTTCCCCCATCTCAACGTCTTCGAGAACGTGGCCTTCGGCCTCAAGAGCCGCCGTTTCCCCAAGGCCGAGGTCGAGCGGCGGGTGGAGTACGCCTTGGGGCTATTGCAGATCGAAGCGTTGGCCAACCGTTACCCGCATCAACTCTCCGGCGGCCAGAAGCAGCGGGTGGCCATGGCCCGGGCCTTGGTCAACGAACCCGAGGTGCTGCTGTTGGACGAGCCGATGAGCGCCCTCGACGCCAAGCTGCGCGCCGAGGTGCAGGTGGGCTTGCGCCGCCTGCAGCGTTCGCTGGGTACCACCTTCATCCTGGTCACCCACGACCAAGACGAGGCCATGACGGTCTCCGACCGCGTCGCGGTGATGCGCGAGGGGCAGGTGGTGCAAGTGGGAAGCCCCGAGGAAGTCTACGCCGAGCCCAAAACCCGCTTCGTGGCCGAGTTTTTAGGAACCGCCAACCTGATCCCGGCCAAGAAGAGCGGCAGCGGGGCGGAAACCCCTTTGGGACCCCTCCAGGTAGCGCGCCCGCTGCCCTGGAGCGAGGGAACTTTGGCCATCCGCCCCGAGCGAGTGCAGATCTGCCCCACCCCGCCGCCCCTCAACGGGGTGGCGGCGCGGGTGCGCGACGTAGTCTACCGGGGGTCGCACCAAGAGGTCTGGCTCGAGCCCGGGAACTTACGGGTGCGCACCGCGCCTTACCCTCCGCTCTCCCCTGGCCAAGAGGTATGGGCCGGACTGCCACCCGAGGGGCTGGTGGTACTGGATGATTGAGGCTAAACGCAAGACGCAAACCGCAAAGCGCCTGGGAAGCGGCTGCGCTTTACATCCAGCACCTTGTCGGAGGTATGCATGAACCGCCTTCTGGTCTGGTACGGCGAACTCGGCACGGCGGGCTCGATTCTCCGGCGGGGGTTGATGTTCCTGCTGCCGGCTTTGCTGTGGTTGCTGGTTTTCCTGATCCTGCCGGGCCTAGCCCTGGTAGCGGTGGCCTTTGCCGAGCGGGGGAGTTTCGGGGAGATCCTCTGGAACTTCAGCCTGGAAAACCTCTCTAGGCTCCTCGGCTACGGCATCTTTGGCTGGAGCCCGGACAACCTGATCATCCTGGCCCGCACCGTCTGGGTGGCCTTCATAACCACCCTGATCTCGGTACTGCTGGCCTACCCGCTGGCCTTCTTCATCGCCAGCCGCAAGCTCCACCAGCGCTACGTGTGGCTGGCGTTGGTCATCATCCCTTTCTGGACCAACCTGGTCATCCGCACCTACGCCTGGCAGCTCCTGTTCGCCCCGCAGCTGCCCTTCGCCCAAATCGCCGCCGCCCTCCACCTGATCGAGCCAGGGACCGCGCTCAATCCCAGCTCCTTCGCGGTGTACGTGGGCATGGTCTCGGCCTTCCTGCCCTTTGTGGTGCTTCCCTTGTACTCCTCGGTCGAGCGGTTGGACTGGAGTTTGGTGGAAGCCGCCCAGGACCTTTACGGCAGCCGCAGCCGGGTGTTCTTCCAGGCCATCCTGCCGCAAACCCTGCCGGGCCTCACGGTGGGGGTCATCCTCACCTTCATCCCGGCCATGGGCATGTTCGTGGTGCCCGACCTGTTGGGCGGGGCCAAGTACCTGCTGGTGGGGAACCTCATTCAGCAGCAGTTCTTTTCCAGCCGTGACTGGCCCTTCGGGGCCGCTCTCAGCCTGGGATTGGTGTTGCTGACCCTCATCGCCCTGCAAATCTACCGGCGCAGCGGAAAGGAGGTGGATCTGGTATGACGCTGAACGCTGAACGCAAGACGCTAAACGCGGGTTATGCGTCGTACGTCGTACGTCCTACGCCAGACGCAAAGCGCAAGAGGCAAGACGCCTTGGCCCTCGGCACAGCCGGAGGCTCTTTATGAGCCGCCTTCCCCCCGCCTTAGGCATCACCGCCGTCTTGACGCTGGCCTTTTTGTACTTGCCCATGCTGGCGGTGGCGGTGTTCTCGGTGAACACCACCCGCTACGGGCTCGAGTGGGGCGGTTTTAGCTGGAAGTGGTACGTAGGGCTCTTCCAAAACGACCAGATCCTCGAGGCCGCGCGCAACACGCTGGTGCTGGCGGTGGCCTCAACCCTGATCGCCACCGTGCTGGGCACCATGCTGGCCATCGCCCTCGAGCGCTACCCCTGGACCCGGCGGGCGCGGACCTTTCTCGACAACCTGCTCTACTTGCCGGTGGTCACCCCAGACATCATCCTGGCGGCAGCCCTGGTGGTGGCGTTCAGCTTTTTGCGGCTGATCTCCGGGATTTTCGAGCTGGGGATGGTCTCGATGATCATCGGGCACGTCACCTTCCAGATCGCCTTCGTGGCGCTGGTGGTGCAAAGCCGCTTGCGCAGCCTGGGCCGCGACCTGGACGAGGCGGCCCGGGACCTCTACGCCAATTACAGCTACTACCTGCGCCGGGTGCTCTTACCCCTTCTGGCCCCAGGGATCGTGGCCGGGGCCATGCTGGCCTTTACCCTCTCCCTCGATGACTTCGTGATCAGCTTCTTCACCGCCGGGCCGACCTCGCAGACCCTCCCGCTGTTCATCTACGCCTCGGTACGGCGAGGGGTCACGCCGGAGATTCACGCGCTCTCGACCCTCATCTTCCTGGTGACGGTGCTTTTGGTGCTCCTGTCGGAACGGCTGAGCCGCCGGGCCGCTTGAATCCACCCTTGACGGAGGTAACTGTGCAGCGAACCCTGATCCTGCTAGCCCTGGCTTTGATGTCTTTGGCCTTCGCCCAAAACAAGGAACTGCGGCTATTTATCTGGTCGGAGTACATAGACCCCAAGCTCCTGGAGGAATTCACCCAGCAGACTGGCATCAAGGTGCGGGTAGACCTCTACGAATCCAACGAGGACATGCTGGCCAAGCTGCAAGCCGGAGGGGTGAGCCAGTACGACGTGATCGTGCCCGGCGATTACATCATCCCCACCCTGATCCAGCTCAAGCTGATCCAACCTTTCGACAAGAGCAAGCTCCCCAACTTGAAGAACCTCGACCCCAAATTCGCCAACCCCCCGTACGACCCCGGCAACCGCTACAGCGCGGCCTACCAGTGGGGGATGTCGGGGATCATGTACCGCAAGGACCGGGTCCCAACCCCCAAAAGCTGGGGCGTGATCCTGGGGCCGGGCGGGAGCGGGCCCTTCGTGCTGATGGACTCGATCCGGGAGATGATGGGCGGCGCCTTACGCTATTTGGGGTACAGCATCAACAGCAAAGACCCCAAGCAAGTACAAGCCGCCGGTAAAGTGCTGCTCGAGGCGAAAAAGAGCAGCCGCTTCCTGGGTTTTGAAGGCGGCGTGGGGGCCAAGAACCGCCTGGTGGCGGGAACCGCGACCTACGCGGTGGTCTACAACGGCGATGCCATCAAGGCTGCCGCGGAAAACGACAAGGTGGGCTTCGTGGTGCCGCAGGAGGGCGCGGCCCTCTTTGTGGACAACCTGGCCATCCCCGCTAAAGCCCCCAACCCCGAGGCGGCCCACAAATTCATCAACTTCATCCTCGACCCCAAGATCGGGGCCCGGCTCTCCAACTTCAACCGCTACGCCACCCCCAACAAAGCCGCCCTACCCTATATCAACCCCGCCGACCGCAAAAACCCCGCCATCTACCCCGACGCCAAGGTGATGGAGAAGCTCGAGTTCGTCCTGGACCTGGGCAAAGATACCCGCCTATACGACGAGGTGTGGACCGCGGTCAAGAGCCGCTAGGGGCGATATGGACGTCCAAAAGGCTTGCATTCCTCCGCCGTAAACCTTGGGGCTCACCTTGCTTGATTCCCTGTACTGATGCTCCATGGTGGATCATCCTCTGGTGAGGCCGTTCCAGAGCCAGGCCATTAGATGACCAGGCTGTGCCCACTGCTTGGCATAAAAAGACGGAGGAAGCATGCCCTACATCAACCTGAAAACCCCCATCCCTGGCCCCAAAAGCCAGGAGCTCAACGCCAGGCGCGCCGCTGCGGTGACCAGCGCCCTGGCCCAGGCCAACCCTATCGCGGTCAAGAAAGCCCACGGCTCGCTGGTGGAAGACGCCGACGGCAACACCCTGATTGACCTCGCCGGCGGCATCGGCATGATGGCGGTGGGACACACCCCACAGGCGGTGGTGGAGGCCATCAAAGCCCAGGCCGACGAACTATTGCACATCTGCTCCATCGTGGCCAACTACGAGCCCTATGTGGCCCTCTGCGAAGCCCTCAACCGCCTCACCCCCGGCGACTTCCCCAAGAAGACCCTGCTCAGCAGCGGCGGGGCCGAGGCGGTGGAGAACGCGGTCAAGTTCGCCCGGCGCTACACCGGGCGCTCCGGGATCCTCGTCTTCGAGGGGGCCTATCACGGGCGCAGCAACCTGACCATGGCCATGACCAGCAAGTGGGGATTGTTCAAGAAGGGCTTCGGCCCCTTCGCCTCCGAGGTCTACCGGCTGCCCCTGCCCAACCTCTACCGCACCCCCCAGGGCATGACCCCCCAGGAGTACGTGGAGTGGAGCTGCTGGAACCTCGAGAACGCCCTCACCGCCCACATCGACCCCAGCGCCCTGGCGGCCATCGTGATCGAGCCGGTGCTGGGAGAGGGCGGCTTCATCCCGGTGCCCCACGAGTTTTTGCGCAAGATCCGCGAGGTCTGCGACCAAACCGGCGCGGTGATGATCGCCGACGAGATCCAGTCGGGCTCGGGCCGCACCGGCAAGCTGTGGGCCATCGAGCACTCCGGCGTCGTCCCCGACCTGATCATCTCGGCCAAGAGCCTGGGCGCGGGCATGCCCATCAGCGCGGTCACGGGCCGGGCGGAGATCCTGGACAGCCCGCACGTAGGCGGGGTGGGCAGCACCTACGGGGGCAACCCCCTGGCCTGCGTGGCGGCCTTGAAGGCCCTCGAGATCCTCCAGTCCCCCGGCTTCCTCGAGCGCGCCCAACACATCGAGCGCATCGTCCGGGAGACCTTTGAGCCCATACAGTCGGAGGTCGTGGCGCTGGGTGACGTGCGCGGGGTAGGGGCGATGATGGCCCTCGAGTTCGTCAAGGATAAAGCCAGCAAGGAGCCCTGGTCGGACTTCACTATGAACACCATCAAGGCGGCCAACCAGAACGGGGTCATCTTGATCCGGGCCGGGCTCTACACCAACTGCATCCGCTTTCTGCCCGCCCTGGACATTCCCGAAGATATGCTTCGGGAAGCCTTGGAGGTCGTGGCGAACGCTATCCGCACCACCCACCAAGCGATGGCGGCGACGGCGTGAGGAGGCAAAATGCCAAACGCCAGGCGCAATACGCTGGCCACCCCCAACGCCGAAGCCGGAACTCCTCAACAACCCTGCGGTCTGGCCCACCGATGAACAGATGTTGGACGCAAATCAAGAGCCGCTAAAGGTTATGGTCTAGGTGCGATGAACGTGATCCTGCAAAGCCATGACCAGCGCTTCGCGGTGGTACACAGCGAACCCTGGATGGCCCCCCACCTCGAGGCCATCCAGGCCGCCTCCTTCCCCGACCTCGCCCCCCACGAGCGCATGCGGGCCGAGCACTACCTCTCGCAGATGCGCATCTTCCCCGAGGGGCAGCACGCGGTGCTCGAGGTGGCCACGGGGCGGGTGGTGGCCTGCTCCACCGACCTGCGCGCCAAGGTGGACTTCGCCCACTTCGCCCACAAGTACCTCGAGGCCGTGGGCGGCAACTACCTCACCACCCACGACCCCCAGGGCGACTGGCTCTACGGCGCCGACATCGGCGTACACCCCGAGTTCCGCGGCCACGGCCTCTCCACGCTGCTCTACACCGCCCGCCACCGGCTCATCCGCCGCCTGGGGCTCAGGGGCCACGTGGCCGGGGCCATGCCCAAGGGCTACGGGGCCTACCGCGAGCAGATGCCCATCGAGCAGTACGTGCAGCGCGTGGTGCGGGGCGAGCTCTTCGACCCGGTGCTCTCGATCCAGCTCAGGCGGGGTTACGCGGTGTGGGGCATTATCCCGGACTACCTCGAGGACGCCAGTTGCGCGAATTACGGGGTGTTCATCGTGTGGCGGAACCCGGAGGTGGGTTTGTGAACGCAAAACGCAAGACGCTAAACGCAAAACGCGGGGCGTACGTCGTACGCCAAACGCCAGACGCCAAACGCCTTCACCTTAGCCCTCGACCCTCGACGCAACCGGAGGTTGCCCGTGAAAGCTGACACCCTGATCCATGGGGGCACCATCCTCAACCCTGGCCCCGCGCCCGGCGAGCTCGAGGGGCTCGAGGCCCTCGCGCTGCGCGAGGGGCGCGTCCTGGCGGCGGGGCGGATGAGCGAGCTCGAGCCCCTCCTCTCCCCCACCACGCGGCGGGTGGACCTCGAGGGCCAGACCCTGCTGCCCGGCTTCAACGACGCGCACGTGCACGTGTGGAAGGTGGGGCAACTGCGCACCACCCTGCTCGACCTGCGGGGCGTGGAGAGCTTGGAGGCATTTTATGCGGCGGTCCGGGAGCGGGCCAGGACCCTGCGCCCCGGCGAGTGGCTGTGGGGGCGCGGCTGGAACGAGGCCCGCCTGGGCGGCTGGCCCGACCGCTCGACCCTCGATGCCATCGCCCCACGCAACCCGGTGCTGCTGACGCGCACCTGCGCCCACATCCACGCCGTGAACACCCCAGCCCTACAGGCGGCGGGGGTCACCCCCGAGACCCACGTGCCGGGCGGGGAGATCGACTTCGGACGCGGCCTCCTCTACGAGACGGCCTACGGGCTGGTGTTCAAGGCCATGCCCGCGCCCACCCAGGCCGACTACGAGCGCTGGGTGCTGGCGGGGCTGGAGCACCTGAAGTCGCTGGGCATCACCAGCGCCACCGACCCCGCCGTGGACCCACCGCTCTACGCGGCCTACCGCGCCCTGGACGCCGCCGGAAAGCTGCCCATCCGGGTCAACCTGCTCTACATCCGCCGCCCGGACGGGGGCAGCGAGACCTTCCCCCTGCCCGAAAAGCACCGCTCCGACTTCCTGCGCTGCGACTCGGTGAAGTTCTTCGCCGACGGGGGGCTTTCGGGGGCCACCGCTGCAGTGAGCGTTCCCTACCGCAACACCCAAGGCCCTAACCAGGGCGTGCTCCGCTTCGAGACCGAAGAACTCTACGCGCTGGCCCTCGAGGCCCACCGCCAGGGCTTCCGCATCGGCACCCACGCCATCGGGGACCGGGCGCTGGACCAGGTTTTGGAGGTGTACGGGCGGCTTTACCGGGACTCTCCCGGACCCCGGCACCGCATCGAGCACTTCGGGCTGGCGGGGGAGGAACACCTCGAGCTCGCCCGGCGGCTCGGCGTGATCGTCGTGCCCCAGCCGGTGTTCCTCCACGAGCTGCGCGCCAACTTCCTCAAGTACCTGCCCGAGGCCATGCGCTGCCGCTGCTACAACCTGCGGGCTATGTTCGCCGCAGGGCTTACCGTGGCGTTTTCCAGTGACGGCCCCGTGGTTCGGCAAGTTGACCCACTCACAGGCCTCCGCGCGGCGCTCAAAGAGCCCCTCTGTGCGGGGAACGAGGTGAGCCTCGAGCAATCCCTCTGGGCCTACACGATGGGCGGGGCCATCGCCCAAGGCGACCAGGGAAACCGAGGGAGCTTGGAGGAGGGCAAGTGGGCCGATTTGGTGATCCTGGAGGGTGACTTAGCGAAGATCGAAAGCCTCTCGGTTCACCGAGCCACGGTCGGGGGGGAGGATTTGGGCTAAACGCAAAACGCAATGGATCAAACTCGCCGTGCTACCAGACCGCTTAGGATAGCCCATGCCCGCCTGGGCTGGAAATCGAGCAAATCCCTGTGAGGAACCCATCATGACCCATCCGGTTCAGATTGACCGCGACCGCGTGAAAGCCCTAATGCAGAGCGAGCAGAAGCGCTTCGCCGAGCATCACCCGCGCTCCTTCGAACTCTACCAACGGGCCAAAAACTCCCTGCTGGCCGGGGTCCCCATGCACTGGATGACCCGCTGGCCCGGCGGCTTCCCGCTCTTCGTGGCCGAGGCCAGAGGGGCCACCTTCCGCGACGTGGACGGGCTGGAGTACGTCGACCTCTGCCTGGGCGACACCGGGGCCATGACCGGGCACTCCCCGCCCGCCGTGCTGCCCAAGATCACCGAGCAGCTCGCCAAGGGTATCACCACCATGCTGCCCAGCGAGAACGCCTTCTGGGTGGCCGAGGAGTTGCAGCGCCGCTTCGGCCTGAAGTACTGGCAGTTCGCCCTCAGCGCCACCGACGCCAACCGCTTCGCGCTGCGGCTGGCCCGCGCCGTCACCGCTCGCCCCAAGGTGCTGGTGTTCAACGGCTGCTACCACGGCACCGTAGACGAGGCCTACGTGAGCCTGGTGGGCGGCGAGGCCCGGAGCCGCCCCGGCAACATCGGGCCGCAGGTCGACCCTACCCTCACCTCCAAGGTGGTGGAGTGGAACGACGTGGAGGCCCTCGAGGCCGCCCTAGCCCCCGGTGACGTGGCCGCGGTGCTGGCCGAGCCGGTGATGACCAACGTGGGCATCGTGCACCCCGAGCCGGGCTACCATCAGGCCCTGCGCGAGCTGACCCGCAAATATGGCACCCTGCTGATCCTCGACGAGACCCACACCCTCTCGGCGGGACCGGGGGGCTACACCCGCAAGCACGGCCTCGAGCCCGACCTGCTCACCGTGGGCAAGCCGCTGGCGAGCGGCATCCCCGCCGCCGCGTACGGCTTCACCGAGGAACTCGGGCGCAAGGCGCACGCGGTCATCCAGCCCCCCTACGCCGACACCGGCGGCATCGGCGGCACCCTGGCCGCCAACGCGCTCTCGCTGGCGGCGATGCGGGCCACCCTCGAGCACGTCCTCACCGAGGAGGCCTACGAGCGCATGATCGCGCTGGCCGAGCGGCTGGAGTGGGGCGTGAAGGGCGTGATCGCCAAGCACAAGCTCCCCTGGCACGTCACCCGCGTGGGCTGCCGCGTCGAGTACCTCTTCCGCCCCAACCCCGCCAAGAACGGCTCCGAGGCCCTGGCCGGCCAGGACCCCGACCTCGACCCCTTCATCCACCTCTACATGCTCAACCGCGGCGTCCTGCTCACCCCCTTCCACAACATGGCGCTGATGTCCCCGGCGACGCTCGAGGAGCACGTGGACCGGCATACGGAGGTGTTCACGCAAGCGGTGAAGGAGTTGTTGTAGGAGCAGGGGGCGTCTTGCGTTTTGCGTATTGCGTAGGACATACGACGTACAACCCCCCAGCGTTCGGCATGCGATGTACGACCATCGCGCCAAGCGCCTGCCGCAGACTGTATACTGTATACACTTATGTCCAACCTCGAGGCCGAAGTGGTCGTCTGCGGAGCCGGGATCGCCGGGATCGCCGTGGCTTACGAACTGGCGGTGAAGCGCGGGGTGAAGGGCGTGGTGCTGCTCGAGCAGGACGCTCCCCTCTCGCTCACCAGCGACAAGTCCACCGAGGGCTATCGCAACTGGTGGCCCGGGCCCGACGGGGCCATGATCGCCCTGATGAACCGCAGCATCGAGCGGCTCGAGCAGATCGCCGGGGAGAGCGGCGACCGCATCGGGCTGAACCGGCGGGGCTACCTCTACGCTACCGCCGAGGCGGACGAGATTCCGCGGCTGGCCGAAGCTGCGGAGAATGCTGCGCGGATGGGAGCGGGGCCGCTGCGCCTCCACGACGGGAAGGGGGAAAGCTACGTCCCTGCACCCGCTCACGGCTTCGAGGGACCGCCGGATGGGGCCGACCTCATCACCAACAAAGCCCTGATCCGGCGGCACTTCCCCTACCTGGCCGAGGACACCGTAGCCGTGCTGCACGCCCGGCGGGCTGGGTGGTTCTCGGCGCAGCAGTTAGGGATGTGGATGCTCGAGCAGGCCCGCGCCCACGGGGTGCGGCTGGTGCGGGGCCGGGTGACGGGGGTCCAGACCGCGGCAGGACGGGTGAGCGCGGTGGAGGCGCGGCGCGAGGATGGCTCGGCCTTCACCGTCCGGACCCCCTGCTTCGTCAACGCGGCGGGGCCCATGCAGAAGGCCGTGGGGCAGATGCTGGGGGTGGAGATCCCCGTCTTCGCCGAGCTTCACCTGAAGATGAGCTTTGCCGAGCACCTGGGCGTGGTGCCCCGCGAGGCCCCCCTGCTGGTCTGGATGGACGAGGTGCGGCTGCCCTGGAGCCCGGAAGAACGGGAGGTGCTGGCCGAGGAGCCCTCGACGCGCTGGCTGCTCGAGCCCTTCCCCCCTGGCGTCCACTGCCGCCCCGACGGGCACGGCGAGAGCCACACCCTGATCGTGCTGTACAACTACCACCTCGAGCCGCTCGAGCCCCGCTTCCCCCTTCCTGCCGACCCCCACTACGCCGACATCGCCCTACGGGGCATGTCGGTGATGGTGCCGGGGCTGCGGCGCTACTTCGACAAGGCCCCCAAGCCCTACATCGACGGGGGCTACTACGTCAAGACCCGCGAGAACCGCCCGCTGATCGGACCGCTGAGGGTGCAGGGGGCCTACGTCGTGGGGGCGCTCTCCGGCTTTGGCGTGATGGCGGCCTGCGCGGCGGGCGAGCTGCTGGCGGCGCACATCCTGGGCGACCGGCTGCCCGAGTACGCCCCGGCCTTCGCGCTCGAGCGCTATCAGAACCCCGAGTACCGGAGGAGGCTCGAGGCCTTCGGCGACGGAGCGCAACTATAAAACGATCAGTGCTTCACCATGACGTGCCGTACCACGGTGTAGTCCTCGAGCGCGTAGATGCTCATGTCCTTGCCGTAACCGGAAGCTTTGAGCCCGCCGTGGGGCATCTCGTTGACCAGCATGAAGTGGGTGTTGATCCAGGTGCAACCGTACTGGAGGCGGCTGGCGATGCGCATAGCCTTGCCTACGTCCTGGGTCCAGACCGAGCTGGCCAGGCCGTAGTCGGAGTCGTTGGCCCAGGCGATGGCCTGTTCGGCGTCCTTGAAGCGGGTCACCGAGACCACCGGCCCAAAGACCTCCCGCCGCACGATCTCGTCTTCCTGGAGGGCTCCAGCAATCACGGTGGGCTCGTAGAAAAACCCTTTGCCCTCCCGCGAGTGTCCGCCCGCGGTGATCTCGATGTGGGGCTGCATCCTAGCCCGCTCGACAAAGCTCGCCACCCGGCTGCGCTGGCGCTCGGTGATGAGGGGTCCCATCTCCACCCCCTCTTCGTTCTGCGCGCCGACCTTGATGCTCTTCACCGCATCGGAGAGCTCGGCGACAAATTTGTCGTAGATCTTGGCCCCGGCGTAGACCCGGCAGGCCGCGGTGCAGTCCTGGCCCGCGTTGTAGTAGCCAAACACGCGGATGCCCTGCACGGCGGCCTCGAGGTCGGCATCGTCCATCACGATCACCGGAGCCTTGCCGCCCAGCTCGAGGTGGGTACGCTTGAGGCTTTGCGAGGCCGCCTCGAGCACCCGCTTGCCGGTCGCCACGTCACCGGTAAGCGAGATCATCCGCACCTGGGGCTGGTGGATGAGGACCGAGCCCACCGTCTCCCCTACCCCCGTGATCACATTAACCACCCCGGGAGGGAAAAGCTCGGCCAACAGCTCGGCCAACCGTAGGGTAGTGAGGGGGGTCTGCTCGGAGGGTTTGATCACGCTGGTGTTGCCCGCCGCCAGCACCGGGGCCAGCTTCCAAGCGGCCATCATCAGGGGGTAGTTCCAAGGAGCAATGGAGGCCACCACCCCGATAGGGTCGCGCCGGATGAAGGAAGTGTGGCCTGACAGGTACTCCCCCGCCACCGCTCCGGTCATCGCGCGGGCGGCCCCGGCAAAAAAGCGGAAGCAGTCTGCGATGGCCGGAATCTCGTCGTTGAGGACGGCCTGGTAGGGCTTACCGCAGTTGAGCGACTCCAGCCGGGCGAACTCCTCGGCCCTCTCCTCGATCTTGTCGGCGAGCTTAAGCAGAAGCAACGCGCGGTCTTTAGGCGTAGTCTGCGACCAGGGCTCAAATGCCCGGTCGGCAGCCGCCACCGCCGCCTTGACCTGCTCGAGGGAAGCCTCGGGAACCCGCGCTAGCACCTCGCCGGTGGCGGGGTTGAGCACTTCGAAGGGAGTACTCTCCCCGGCTACAAATTCTCCACCGATGAGCATTTTGGTCTGTCCGATTAGAGGTTTGGTTGCCATTGGTCGCTCCTTTCCTACCTATCGCCCATCGCTTTTGATGGCCCTCTCAGGTGGTCTTGCCTCCCCCGTGTAAATCGTCGGTATCTCGCGTCAACCACTGCGCCAGCACGATGGGCAAAAAGGTGATAAGCATGACGAAAAGCGCCACCACGTTGGTGATGGGGCGCTCGCGAGGACGGAAGAGCTCGCTCAGGAACCAGATGGGTAGGGTCTTTTGGTCGGCAGCGGTGAAGGTGGTGACGATCACCTCATCGAAGGAGAGGGCAAAGGAGAGCATCCCACCCGCCAGGAGCGCCGTGGCGATGCTCGGCAACACCACAAAGCGCCAGGTCTTGAAGTAATCCGCACCCAGGTCCATCGAGGCCTCCACCTGCGAGTAGCCAGTGCGGCGGAAACGGGCCACCACGTTGTTGTACACGGTGACGATGCAGAAGGTGGCGTGCCCGACGACGATGGTCCAGAAGCCGGGCTCTATGGCCAGCCGCTTGAAGGTGGTGAGCAGAGCGATCCCGGTGAGGATACCCGGCAGGGCGATCGGCAGGATCAAGAGGGCTGCGATGAGGTCCTTGCCCAGGAACTGGAAACGGTACATAGCCGCCGCCACCATGGTTCCCAGGACAAGGGCGATCAGTGTGGCCACCGCTGCCACCTGTAGCGAGAGGGAGAGGGCAGCCCACATATCCGAGCGGGCGAAGGCCTTGGCAAACCAGGCCACGGTGAGCCCCGGCGGGGGGAACTGGTAGGTGCGGTCCTCGGTGGTGAACGCGTAGAGCACGATGATGAGGATCGGCAGGTGCAAAAATGCCATTCCCCCGTAAAAAGCGAGGCGAAGCGCAAGGGAAGGTTTACCTGGCACAGCGCCCCTCCACCCGGCTGGCCTTCAGCGCTTGACCTTCAACGCATGTTCGGTCACAAAGCATCGAAGGCCCCCAATCTGCGCATGAAGATCAGGTAAAGGGCGATGATCCCTATCGGCACCACCGAGAAAGCCGCCGCCAGCGGGAGGTTTCCAGCGGTGCCTTGCTGGATGTAGACCATCTGCCCGATAAAGAAACCTGGCTGCCCCACCACCTGCGGGATGATGTAATCGCCCAGGGTGAGGGAAAAGGTGAAGATCGAGCCCGCCGCCACACCGGGAATGGCCAAGGGCCAGATCACCTTCCAGAAGGTTTGGCGCGGTTTGGCACCGAGGTCAGCGGAGGCTTGGATGAGGGATCTGGGAACGCGCTCGAGACTGGCGATCACCGGCAGGATCATGTAGGGCAGCCAGACGTAAACGAACACCGTCGCCATGCCGAGGTAGCTCGAGGAGAGGCTCGAGCCCCCGATCACCGGGATATTGAGGATCGCTTCCAACAGCCCACCCAATCCCAGAAGGTTGAACAACCAGCTCACTACCCCTTCCTGCGCCAGAATCAGCCGCCCCGCGTAGACCTTGACCAAGTAGCTCGACCAAAGCGGCAGGAGCACCATCAAGTACCAAAACGTCCTGCTTGCGCCGCGGGTATAAAAAGCGATGTAATAGGCGATGGGAAAACCGATCAACGCGCAAAGCAGCGTGACCGCCAGGGCCATCAGGGTTGTGCGGAGCACCACATCGATGTTGGCCGGAGAAGAGAATAGCTGCTTGAACGCGGTAAGCGAGAAGCGGTACTCGACCTGTCCGGTGAAATCGTTGAGCGAATAGAAGCTGTACAGCAGCAGGTTGAACAGCGAACCCAGGTAGATGATACCCATCCACAGCAACGGTGGGGTCAACAACAACAAGAGCAAAAAACTCGGGCGCAAGTAGAACAGGTCGGAGATGCGCCGGCGCAGGGGCTTGGTGGCTACCACCGTCCACCTCCCGAGGGGCGAGGCATCACCGGGGGACCTCCTCGCCCCGTCGTATGACTTCGAGGGGCCGTAGGCTACTCGGATCCCAGCTCAGGGTCACCAGGCTCCCGATGTCCAAGCCCACTTCGCCCGAGGGGGCGATAGCGGTGAGTCGTTGCCCCTCTACCCGCACCTCGTAGCGGGTCTGCGCCCCCAGGTAGTGAATATCCAACAACTCCCCCACCAACCGGTTGGGCCCTCTTTCGCTACCGGGTTGGATACGGATGCGCTCGGGGCGGAGGGCGTATTTGCCCTCGAGCCCGATCTGGCGGCCCTCGAGCACGTTGGCGCTGCCCACGAAGCGGGCCACGAACTCGGTCTTGGGGTACTCGTAGAGCCGGCGCGGGGTATCGAGTTGCTCAATACGCCCTTGGTTGAACACGGCCACCCGGTCGCTCATGGAAAGGGCCTCGCCCTGGTCGTGGGTGACGTAGACGAAGGTGATTCCTAGCTGGCGCTGGAGGGCTTTGAGTTCGATCTGCATCTCCTCGCGCAGCTTCAGGTCTAAAGCTCCCAGCGGCTCATCCAGCAAAAGTAGCTTGGGTCGGTTGATCAGCGCCCGGGCCAAAGCTACCCGCTGCCGCTGCCCGCCCGAGAGTTGGCCAGGGCGACGGTCTCCCAAACCGGCAAGCTTAACCAGCTCGAGCATCTCCTCGGCCCGCCGGTAGCGCTCGGCCCGGCCCACCCCCCGCACCATCAAGGCGTAGGCCACGTTGTCCCGCACGTTCATGTGGGGAAAGAGCGCGTAGTCTTGAAAGACCGTGTTGACGTCGCGGGCATAGGGGGGGAGTTTGCTGGCGTCCTGCCCGAACAGGACGATCTGCCCACGCGTAGGGGTCTCGAACCCCCCGATCAGGCGCAAGCAGGTGGTCTTGCCCGAACCGGAAGGCCCCAGCATGGAGAAGAACTCCCCTGTGTAGATCTCCAGGCTCACGTCGTCCACCGCTCGCACCGAACCAAAGTGACAGGAGAGGTGATGGAGTTCGACAGCGTTAGACACGGGATCAACCTCGGGTGCGGGAAACAGCGGCAAAGCAGCCACCAACCGGCCCTTTCTCCCGCTATCTTCCCCCTTGGATCGCCACGTAATCCGAAACCCATCGGCTATACGGAACGCACTTCCCGCCTTGGCTTTTACAAGAGGCGATGGGGGTCTTCCAGAAGTAGATCTTGTCGAAGTCCTGGTAGCCATTGGCTTTGCAACCTTCCGCCCCCAAGAGCTTGCTGGCCGTACAGCCCTGCGGGACTACCGGGTTCGAGCCGAACCAGGCCGCCACATCGCCTTGTACCTTGGGGTTGAGGCTCCACTCGAGCCACTTGTAGGCGCAGTTAGGGTTCTTGGCGTCGGCGTGCATCATGGTGGTATCGGCCCAGCCGGTAGCCCCCTCCTTGGGAACCACGCTATCGATGGGTTGCTTGTTGGCCTTGAGGGTGTTCACCTGGAAGGGCCAGGTCGGTGCGGCCACCACGCCTTCGTTGGTAAAGTCCTGCACCTGGGCGTTGGCGTCGTTCCAGTAGCGCTGCACCAAGGCGCGCTGCTGGCGCAGCAGCTTCAGGGCCTCTTGATACTGGGCCTCGGTGAGTTCATAGGGGTCTTTGATGCCCAGCTCGGGCTTGGTCTTCATCAGGTAAAGCGCCGCGTCGGCGATGTAGATGGGGCCGTAGTAGGCCTGAATGCGGCCTTTGTTGGACTTGCCGTCGGGCAAGGTCATCTCCTCGAAGACCACCTTCCAGCTATCCGGAGGGGTGGGAAAAACCTTGGTGTTGTAGGCCAGCACGTTCAGACCGAACTGGTAAGGTACCCCGTAACGCACCCCGTTTACCGTGTACCAAGGCGCATTGACCAACCGCTTGTCCAGGTTCTTGGTGCTAGGGATGAGGTTCCAATTGATGGGCTGGACCTTGTTGCCGTAGACGAGCCGCAAGGAGGCATCCCCCGAGGCGGTCACCAGGTCGTAGCCGCCCTGGTTCATCAGGGCTACCATCTCGTCGGAGGAGCCCGCCACCTTAACATTCACCTTGCAGCCGGTGGCTTTTTCAAAGGGGGTGACCCAGTCGTAGGCTTTGTCGCTCGAGCCGTTTTCGATATACCCAGCCCAGGCGATGATGTTGAGCTTGCCCTCGGTTTTGCCCAATGACTGCTTGGCCCGGTTGGCTGGAAGCTGGGCCATCGAAACGCTAGCCATGAGTACCAAACCCCACACCCACCATCGTCTTTGCATGCGTTCCCTCCTTTGTTCTGGGCTAAATGGCGACACCCCGCCCTTAGCCACGCCGAATACGGGTTGTCGTACTGTGGCCAAGAATATCCAGCCTATAGCGGCCCTACAAGCCAGTCCAGGGAATGGGAGATATCGGAAAAAGAGATATTGAAAGGTTCAGAACCTAAACAGCGCGTCTTGATCCTGTATCCTGGCGTGTTCCGCCACAATGACCAAGAATTGCCGAGCCGTCTCGGAGAGGGCACTGCCCCGGCGCCATGCCACCCCGATCTCGAGCCTGGGCAACTCCTCCAGCAAAGGCCGCGACTCGAGCCTATCCCCTTCCAAGCTCCAAGGACGGTACATCAGGTTGGGCAGCACCGCTACCCCAATTCCCACCGCCACCAAGCTGCGCATGGCCTCGATGGAATCGGTGCGCACGGCGATCTTGGGAAAGCGGCTTAGGCGGTATATCTGCTGGGTGACTTCCTCGAGCTCGTCGTTTTTGAGGGCCAAAAAGCGCTCAGGGTGAAGCTCCTCGAGCCGGATCGCCTCTTTTTGGGCTAAGGGATGGTTGGCCGCCAACCAGACCCGCCACGGCGAGCGCAAGAGGGTGCGGGTCTCGAGGGCCTGTTTGTCCACATTCGAGACGTCCATCACCGCCACGTCGAGCTCGCCACCGATGAGCAGATGCTCTATATAGCCCCGCCGATCCTCGACGATCGAAACCTCCACCCCGGGAAAAACCCGCTCGAAGCGGTCCAACAGGTAGGGCAGATAGTAGGCTGTGACCAGGCTGGTAACCCCTAAGTTGAGCTTGCCGGTCACGGTATCGGGCCGCTCACGGATGGCCTGCTCAGCGTTGCGCAAGGTGGCCAGCACCTCATGGGCGTGGCGCAAGAACTGGTGCCCAGCGTGGGTCAGCACCATACCGCGCGCATGCCGGGTGAAGAGTTCGGCGCCCAGGGTGTCCTCGAGCTTCTTGATGGCCTCGGTGACCACCGACTGGGTGACGTTGAGGGAGGTAAGGGCCCTGGAGATCGAACCCGATTCGGCCACCGCGATGAAGTACACCAACTGTTTGAGCGATATCTGCATATCCAGGACTTCCTATCGGTATTACCGAAAGCTATTATCCCCCAAAAGCTTGCCATTGACTTCCTGCGGCAGGCTGCCCTTGGAGTGTATCCGTAAGCCAAGCTACTCTAGGTCTCGATGATCTAAAGTACCCTACCACCGCATGAAAGCCATCTGGAACGGGCAGGTCATCGCGGAGAGCGACCAGACCATCGTAGTCGAAGGCAATCACTACTTTCCTCCCGAGAGCGTACGGCAGGAGTTCTTGCAGGACTCGCCCACCCACACCACCTGCCCCTGGAAAGGCACAGCGAGTTACTACAACTTGGTGGTAGACGGGCAGATCAACAAGGACGCAGCCTGGTACTACCCCACGCCCAAGGACGCCGCGAAGCAGATCAAGGGGTACATTGCGTTCTGGCGAGGGGTGCAAGTAATCCCGTAACTGGCCAGACGCCCCATCTCCGCCTTTTGCCTCGCCCCTACCCCGTAAAATACCGTTATGGAAGTGATTGGCCTTCGCGGTGCACCCCAACATACCCTCGAGGCCCTCCAGGAGGCCTTGAAAGGCGCGCGCTTTCCCGAACTCATCGTCACCTTCGTGACCGACTGGCAGGATCAGCGGAACAAGGCCCGCTACGCGGTATTCGTGCGCAGCAGTAAACATTCGCTGCTCACCATGGACGCTTTCGGCCCAGCCTTCGGCCCCGAGGGGGATCAAGCCCTAAGCGAACTGGTGCACTGGCTAGAAGAAAAGGGAGTACATAAGTGGTACGAGTCGGTGGTACCTCCTTCGGAATACGCCGCCCTATTCGAGACCGACCCTGACGAGGTGCACCGCCAACTGGTGGCTAACGCTAACCCCAGCGACCCCGCACTGTATACCCATAGGGGCTACACCAGCCGGATGTGACGGCAACGGTAATACTGGGGAGCGCACCCCGCGGAGAGACCCCGGCTAGCCTCAGGTGAGGTCCGGCGAAACCTCGCCCACGGGCCCGGTCACAGGCGATCCGCCGACACAAAGCACGCGGGCCACCTTGGAGAAGCGCCCCGCTCAGACGTTGAAACCAAACATCCGCATCTGCCGCTTACCGTCCTCGGTCATCCTGGCGGGTGTCCAGGGTGGAGACCAGACGAACTCCACGTTCACGGAGTTCACCCCAGCCAGCCGCATTACCGCGATCTCCGCATCGGCCTTGACGATATCCTGGGCCGGACAGCCGATGGCGGTGAGGGTCATGGTGATCTCTACCTCTCCGTTTTCCTTGACCTCCACGTCGTAGACCAAGCCCAAGTCCACCACGTTGACGGGAATCTCCGGGTCCTTGACTACCTTGAGGGCTTCCAGTACCTGTTCCTTGGTGGGCAAAACCGCTTCGCTCATCCTCGTATCCTACCGGAATTCGCCCTGGCTAGGGAGGGGCTTAGTAGGGTAGCGGGGCAGCCAGAGCCGCATACAGCTTAGGGGCCATCTCCCCAGGGGAGTAGGCGATGCCCCCCACCAATCCAACCTGAACCCCGGACACGCTGAGCGAGGCCCCTAGCTCTACGCCAAAACCGTAGCGGAAACCCTGCTGGGTCCAGCCCGCATCGGTAAAGAGCCCCATCCAGGTATCGTCCACGAAACCTACGATGGGTAGCCTCCGCTCGATGGGCACCAATGGGAAGTCCCACTGCAGTGAGCCCACTACACCCAGCGGTCCTGTCAGCTCACCTGCATCCAAGCCGCGCAGCGCAAAGCGGCCGTAAGGCCCTCCCAGGGTGATCTGGTCAGCGGCCAGGGGCGCCTTGCTGTACCCCCCGGCCAGGCGCAGGTTGATCCGCTGCCCTCCAGGGGAGGTCCAGCGCAGGCTGCCGGAGCACTCCGCCTCGAGCCCACCCCAGCCTCCTATCCCCTCGCGAAAGTATCCGCCACCTTGCAGATCCAACCGCATCGCCGTCCGCAGTTCCTCCCGCCGCCAGGAAAAGTTGGTGGTGTAGGCGGCCTCGAGGGCATGCTTGGTCGGCAAGGTAGGGGAACGGGCATCGCGGGCATAGCGCAGGTCCAAACCAAAGCGGCTGAACTCCAGGCGCTGAAGGTTGTAGGGTCCATTGCCCTCGAGCTGCAATGAGATATCCGGCGGGAACTGACGGTTGGTGTAGCGAAGGTCGTACACCGGCCAACCCTGGGCGGCATTCCACCCCGCAATCACCACGTAGCCATGCTGCCCGACAGGATCAGCTCCCTGCAGGTAAACTCCGGCCCCACCGGCTACCGGATAAGGCAGCCAGAAATGGGGGGCCAGCAGGGCGAGGGCGTCGTACGGCCGTGCCGGAAGGGATTTTGGCGCAAGCTCCGCGGCCACCGGTTCCCTGGGGCGTTCGATCGGCTCCCAGGTAGAAGGGTCGTAGGGCATGCGGTAGAGGTCGTAGCCCCTCGAAGCGTAGCCGACAAATAGCAAGCTCGCCCCTTGCACCACCGGGAAGAAGGCCCCGGTGAGCACGTTGCTGACCTGGAAAAAGCGTCCATCGCCAAGCCGATAGGCGTAAAGGTTGTAGACCCGGCCCGGGTCAGAGCTGAAAAGAATGTACTGGCCATCGGGGCTCCAGCTCGGGTCGGAATCTTGGTAGCGGTCTTGAGTAAGCCGGGTGAGCTCGAGGGAGTCCAAACTGAGCAAATAGAGGTCCTGAAACCCATCCTCGGTTTGCAGCGCCAGGGCCAGGGTTTTCCCGTCAGGCGAGACGGCCAGCGAATGGACGGAGGCCCCGAGGGGGAACCCGGGCGAGGTGGGATGGGCGAAATCCAGCACCTGCTCCCCACCCCCTAGCCCAGGCCGCAAGACCTCGAGCCGAGCCGAACCATCAGGGTTGTTGGCCGCGTAGAAGATGCGCCCATCCGGGGCGTAGCTGGCCGCGTAGGCGCGCTCGCCCTGGGTTAGCCGGGTCTCATGGCCCGATCCCAGGTCGTAGCGGAAGAGGTCCCGCTGCCCCGAAGCCAGAAGCTTGCTGTAGACCAACGAGTTGCCCTCGGGCGACCAGGTGGGTGAAGCCACCGTCCCATCCGAAATCAGCTCGCGATCCTCCCCGGCCAAAAGGCGCAATCCCGCCCGCTCCGGGCTCGAGTGAACGTACGCGATCCCACCGGGACCCACCGCGGGAAAGCCCGCGTAATATCCCCGGTGAGTGAGGGGCTGAGCCTCACTCACCCCAGTCTCCCCTCGCTTCGCTCGGCGAAAATACGCCTCGCGGATCGCTGCGATTTCCTGGGCGAACTGCTGGGAAAGCCAGCCGGTAAAATCGTCATACAGAGCGTCCAAACCCTTGCCGGTCACCGCGTATAAGGCCGCTTCCAGGTCACCGCCCGCGCTCAGGCCATCGGAGAGCTGGCGCAGGGTCTTTGGACCATAGGTAGCCTCGAGGTAGTAGAGAAACCAGGAGGTGTAGTTGTAAACCAGCAGCCCTGGAGCGGGCCAGGACCGGCGGGAGTAGACCTGGGTGGTCTGGTCGAGAGGGGGAAACTCACCGTCCAGCACCATCTGCCGCAGCATCATCCGGGTTCGGGCATCGTTGAGGCGGGACTCGCCCTGGGTTTTGAACTTCTCGTACACCGCCAAGCCCTCGATGAAGGACTGGGGCTTGGCCGCGTTGGGAGCCACGATCCGGCCAAAGGTGCGGCGGAGGGTGGCGAAAGGCCCGCGGGCTTGGGTCAGATCCACCATATGCACCAGCTCGTGGAAGATGACCATGCGCAGCCAGCCCAAGCGCATGTTGAAATCGTCTGAGCCGCGGGCACGCGCGGTGTAGATGACCAATCGGTTCCCTACCGGATCGGCGAAGCCGTTAGAAAAATCGGGGCCTTCTTCGATCACCACATCGAGCTTGGGCGGGGCCTCGCCAAACTGCTCGAGGAGGGTGGCGTAAGCCTCTTCAGCGATTGCGGCGGCCCGCCCGGCCAACGCCTCGAGGCCTTGTGGGAAATGAAGGCGAAAGTGCAAGGTCTCGAGCGTCATCCAGCCCTGGCGAGGGTCAGGGCCTTCGGTTTGGGCTAGGCCAAAAGCCAGCAGCGCCAGGCTCAGGATCAGGCGGAATCCCCACCTCATGAGCACGAGTCTATCCCTCTACTGCCCTGGGTAATCGTTCTCCAGGTACTCCAGCACTCCCCGCGCGATTCCATAGGCTAAGCGCTCGAGGTAGTCGGGGTTGCGCAGGTTGACCCCTTCGATGGGGTGGGTGACATAACCAACCTCCACCAGAATTGAAGGAACCGGGGCGAATTTGTTGACGTAGAAGTCGGCTACCCGCACCCCGCGGCCCGTAGCGGTGCTCGAGCTGAGCAGATACGACATCACCTTGACGGCAAGCCCTTGCGAGAGAGAAACGCGCTGGCTGGCGCTGATCGTGGGAAGCAGGGCTGGCAGGGTGGACGGGGGGGAAATGGGGGCAATTCCTTCAGTAGCCTCCCCCACGACAGCGGAGTCAAACCCATCGGACATCACGCCTGCATTGGGTGGGGCTTGGGCCGGCGGGGGGGCAGCGGCAGGTGACGTGCTTTCCGCAGGAGAAGCCGAAGCAATCGGAAGCGGGGGCGTAGCGACGACCGGGGCGACCGCCCCAGGGTCGGTAGGCGGGACCGCCCGGGCGATCTGGGAAACGTCGGGCCAGAGTGGGGCAGCCAAGGGGTAAAGAGGCTTCGCCGCGGGGCCGAAGTAGTAGACCTCGAGCCCGCACCACTCCTCGGCCTTGGCGGGTGGAGCGGCGTTGGCGTGGATCGAGACGTAGAGGGTTTGGCCCTTGGCCAACGCCAGCCGCGCGGCCAAGTCGGTGCGCTTGTCGGCGGAGAGCGCCCTGTCCTCGCTACGGGTCAGGGTCACCCCTACGCCCGCGGCCTGCAAATAGTCCGCCACCCGCTTGGCTATCTGGAGGGTCACCTCTTTCTCGACGACATAGCCTATGGCCCCGGGATCAGGGCCGCCATGCCCCGGATCCAAAACTACCCCGAAACGCTTGCCGCTGGCCTTGACGAAGCGGAAAGGAGGAAGGGCCTCCAGCGGAATCAACCCCACAAAAGCCCCTGAGAGATCCAGCACCAGCCGCTGCCCATCCCCGCCGAGGGCGGGCAACCGCGAGAGCCTGTACCCCCAGCCCGGCCCCACCCCCTGTGGGGTGAGCAAGGTCAGCACGGCATCAGAGCCTTTTTGCTCCAGAGCATATCCGGTGAGTTCGGGCAAACCGATCTGGGCGATGGCCGGGATCACCGCCTGCCCCGGCAGGGTAATGCGCAGGGCCGGGCCCAAAGGCTCGAGGGTATAGGTCACCCCCGGCGGGAGGTCGAGCACCACACGGGTATAGCCGGGATGGTGGCCAACCCGGGGGGTGAGGAGCTCCCCCCAGGCCACCCCTCCCATCACCAAGCTCCATATCGCCGCTCGTAAACAACGCCTCATGGCAACGGGGGCAGTTTACCCATTCCCCGGGCCCGCTCAGGTGAATTTAGCGCCGCTGCAATTTAATGCTGCGCCGTCGAGGCGTGAACCCTCACAGCAGTTCTAACGCGCAGCGAGTAGATTGGAGCTCGCCATGTATGCCCTCGCCGCCCTCCACCTCGAGCTGGCCCAGGAGTTCCTCGCCAAGCTCCTCACCCAGCAGTTGTCCACGCTGGATATCCCCCTCGAGATTCCTTGGCTACACATCCCGCTGGGTCGCTTGCAGGGCGGCGAGGTCAAGGCGGGCCGTTTGGAGCCGGGTTCGTGCCAGCTCGAGGTGACTTTCGCCAGCGGGCCATCCGCCGAGGTGCGGCTAAGGCTCCTCGAGTTTTGCCCCGATACCCAAACCCTAGACCTGGAACTTGAGGAATTTCGCCTCTCGGGCTTCGCCGGGGCCGGGCTCGCCAGGCTGGCCAGGCGTAAGCTGCTGGAGGTCACCGCGTCGCGGGCTAACGCCCAGCTTCCCGGCTTGGTCACGCTGGGAAAGGGGATGCGGTGGCAGCTCCACTTCGGGCCGCTCTGGCGCAAGGTCTTGCGCGACTCACAACTCCGCCAAACAATCGAGAGCCGGCTGGGGCTGAAAGCCGATCTGAGCTTGCGGGCTCGGGCGGTGCACCTCGAGGAAGGAAAAGCGGTGCTCGAGCTAGAGGGCCAGCTCTCTTGATTGTTGGGGTATTGCGCGGTCTTAATGCCGCAAGACGCGGGAGATTATCCTTTCCTAGCGTAAAGCTGGTCATCAAACCACCAGTCAACGCAACCGGCTATTCACGCAACCGGTGCTGTTGCACTCGCGGATACGCGCTTTAAGAAAATCGGTGCGCTGGGTGGTCATCCTGAGGGCGCAGTCCAGGTTGACGAGTCGGGCATCACCGGCAACCTCGGTGCATCTCTGATTGCGCTGGCGGATCCAGGCCAGTTGCGAGGTGCGCAGGATACTCCGTCCCTCGGCATCGAGCTTACCCACCAGCTGCTTGTACACTTTGTTGAGGTCCTTATCGGCCTGCTGGTAAAGCTGAATGGCGCAGTAGACGTAATCGAAGTCGGTACCAGGGTTGTCGCAACCTGCGGCTTTGCCCAGGCCAAAGCCCGTCATCGCCAGCAATGCCAAGGCCATAAGTTTGCGCATACGGGACCTCTGCCTTCGATTGTAGCAGTCAAGCGCCCAAGCCTCCGGGAAATGCGCGACGAGATCATGGGCTTTCCCTAGGTCGAACTCGCCAAGCCCGCGTTCATCTTCGGTTGGCGGTTCGAGATTCGCCTTGGGAGTTAGGTGGGCGCGCGAGACCCCCGACGCTCGGTTGGCTAAAGCAAAACTCGAGGCTCGAGCGACCAGGCGGCGATTGAGACGCGCTACACCACCTGCCGCCGCAGGCTCGAGGTCAGCAAGCTCGAGGCCAACAGTAAGCCCGCAAGCAAGGCAAAAAGCCCGCTCACTTCGGTGCGCTCAGGCTTCCAACCCACCGTCCGGCCCAGGTTGCGGTAAGCCGCCTGTAGCTTTTGGGCGGACTCGGCAGCGTAGTATCTACCGCCGGTGATCTCGGCGATGGCGCGCAAGGTTTCTTCATCGAAGGCCATAAAGTTGAATTGGAAATCGTTTTGGCTTTGATCCAGGCGGCGGCCCAAACCGATGGTATGGACGGTCACGCCCATCTCCTTGGCTTTCTGCGCGGCCTCCAGCGGGTCCGAGCCCCGGTTGCTGCGCCCGTCGGAGAGCAACACCACCGTGGAAGGGCCCCTGAGCCGACCCGTTTCGTCTTTAGGAAAAGCCTTCAGGCTCTCTAGCAAGCCGTCTCCGATCGCGGTTCCTCGGGCCATCTGGAGAAAGTCAATCTGGTCTAAGACCCGCTGGTGGTCGGCGGTGAGAGGAACCTCGAGCGTGGCATACCCGGCAAAGCTCACTAGCCCTACCTTGGCCCCCTTCGGCAGGGAGCGCACGAAAGTCTGGGCGGCCTTTTTGGCCGCGGTGAAACGATCGGGATAGATGTCCTCAGCCTGCATGGAACGGCTGATGTCCATGGCGAGCATCACCCCCACCCGCTCGTCGGGCTGAGGAATCATAGCGTGGGGCCGAGCTAGGGCAAGCAGGCCCAGGGTGAGGGCAAAAAAGTACAGCCCGGCGCTCAGGTGGCGTCTCCAGGGCGGGGTAGCCGGCACGAGCCGGATAAGCCGTCCCAGATGGGGGTAAAGGGCATAAGCCCGAGCCCCCTCCACCGCTATCCTGCGCCGGTACTGCCATATCAGGACAGGCAGCAGCAACAACAGCCACAGCAGGTGAGGAAACTGAAACCCCATGGCCCACCCCAGGCGGTGAGAGAAGAGCTTATTGCAGTCTACCCCTCGAATTTGTAGGTTTCGTGAAGCTCCGGACCTCAATCGCTGGCCGGCCCCAGGGCCTCTCGGTGGCTGCGCAAATCCCGCGCTACCAGCTCGGCCACATCCAATACCTGCATTCCTTCACCCTCCGGCTCCTGCGCGGTCTCCACGTTCATCATCGCCATGCAGAAGGGACAGCCAGTGGCGATGGTAGCGGCCCCGGTCTTTTTGAGTTCCCGGTAACGGTTGCTCGAGACCCGCTCGGCCCCGGGTTCCTCCTCCTTCCAAAACTGGCCTCCACCGGCTCCGCAGCAGAAGGAGTTCTTACCGTGGCGGGGGGGCTCGGCAAGCTCGAGGCCCAGGGCTTGGATGACGGCGCGGGGCTCCTGGAGAATGCCGTTGTGGCGGCCCAAGTAGCACGGATCGTGAAAGGTGACCTTGCCATCCGAAAAACCCACCGCGATCTTCTTCTGGGAAACCAGCTCGGCGATGAAGTCGGTGTGGTGCCGCACGGTGTAGTCGCCGCCAAAATCCTTGTATTCGTTGGCGAGGGTGTGAAAACAGTGCGGGCAGGTGGTGACGATGGTCTTGGGTTTGGCCTCCATCGCGGCATTGAGCGTAGCCACGTTTTCCTCGGCTAGCTGCGCGAAGAGGTACTCGTTGCCAGAGCGCCGGGCGGCGTCGCCGGTGCACTTCTCCCGCTTGCCCAGGATGGCCCAGGACACGCCGCTGGCCTGGAGGATCTCGGCCATGCTGCGGGCGATCTTCTGGGCGCGGGGGTCGTAGCTGGGAGCGCAGCCCACCCAGTAGAGCACCTCAGCCTCGGGGTTTTGCTCGATGGTAGGGACCTCAAAGGGCAAGCCCTCGGTCCAGGCGGTGCGCTTGTCTTGGGATAGGTTCCAGGGGTTGCCGTTGCGCTCCATGCCCCGGAAGGCCTGCCCGAGCTGGGCGGGGAACTCGCCCTGCATCATCACCCGCTCGCGGCGAATATCCACGATGTGCAGCATCTGCTCGTTGCCCACCGGGCAGACCTCGATGCAGGCGTTGCAGGTGGTACAAGCCCAGATGGACTCTTCGTTGGTGGCAAACTCCAATAGCGGGCGGGGGCTCTCCTTCCCGGCGGCGAACATCGGCAAGATCTCGTTGAGTTCGTAACGCTCAGAGATCAGCATGGCCGCCGGGGAGAGGGCCTTGCCGGTGGTGTAGGCCGGACAGACTTCCTGGCAACGGTTGCACTGGATGCACGCGTACGCATCGAGGAGGCGCGGCCAGGAGAAGTCCTCCAGCTTGGCCACCCCCAAGCCGGTCTCTTCGGCTCGCTCGAAGTCCAGCGGCAGCAAGGCGCCAGGCTTTTCCTTTTTGAAAGCAAGGTTGATGGGGGCTAGGAAGAGGTGGATGTGCTTGCTGCGGGCGAAGTAGGGCAGGAACACCAGGATCGAACCCAGCGCCCCCCACCAGAAGAAGTGCTCTAGGAAGGCAATCTCCTCAAGGGTGAGGAAGCTCAGCCATCCGCCCACCGCCGAAGCCACCGGTTGGAAGGGGTCGGGACCCAAATCGGCAGCCTGGGCGGATTTGTGTAGGAGCCTCGAGCCTACGTGAAAAAGGATGAAGCTGCCTACGATCAATGAATCGCGGCGGATACCCGCGGGGGCTTTTTCGTGCAGGGGGGTTTTGGGATTCCAGGTGAAGTCAGCGGGGCGGACCACAAAGCGGCGCAACAAAAGCCCCGCTATCCCCAGCAAAATCAGCGCGGTGAGGATATCCCCCACAAGGTTGACTCCGTTCCAAAATCCTCCCCGCAATACCACCGGGAAGTAGCCCTCGAGCGCATCGAGGAAGTTGACCAGCAAGTAAAAGACAAAGCCGTAGAACACAAAAGCGTGCAAAAGCGAGACCCAGGGCCGCTTCTTGAACACCGTCTGCTGGGTCAGGGCGATCCACAATCCCTTGCCTAGCCGCGCGGCCAGGTGGTCAAAACGGTCCTCCGGCCTCCCTCTGGCGATGGCCCGGTAGACCCGGTAGAAGGCCATTCCCCCCACATAGAAGGCGGCTACAGCAAAGACCAGAAAGAGGATTTTTTCGCTCAAGCTCAGCATTGACTCCCCCAAGGCGGGCAAAATCTTGTACTGGGTATAAGCATATAGGTTTTGCCGCTTTGCTTCAAGCCAAAACTCCCGTTGGGGCTATTGTCCGGCGAGAGCCCCGGCAAAGCAAGGGCACGCTTGGCCCTGCACCGATGTCCCACGTACGCAAGACGCTAAACGCGGTGGATCGGGCCAATCATGCTGCAGGCAGCGCCCGGTTACAATGCAAGCTTAGGATGAACCCCTATACCCTCGCCTGGATACTGCTGCTTTTGTTTGGTCTAATCAACTTGGGCATGGCCTGGTCTTTCCTACGCCCCCGCAACCGCCTAAACCTGATGTGGCTCCCAGGTGGGGCGGTCGCCCTGAGCTACCTGCTGTTCGCCCTCTTCCCCGGGGCCCTTACCCTGCTGGCCTTCCCAATCCTGCAAACCCTGGCCTTTCAGGCCTTGCTCAGGCTGACCACCAGCCACAAATAACGTGTGCTCCGGGGTTTGCTGGCTCAGCGCGGCTGAGCCAGCACCACCGCCCAAGCCCCGCCCAATCTCGAGAACCCTACCCCTAGTTCCCGGTAGTAGGGGTTCATGATGGCCCGGCAGTGCACCGGCGAGCGCAGCCACCAGCTCACTGCCCTACGCGGATCTTTGCCGTAGCCCTTGAAGATGATCTCCGACAGGCGCAAGTAGCGGTAGCCGACCTGGATCACCCGGGCTCGAGGCCCCTGCCCTTGGTAGTAGTGGGACAAGAACCGCTTCTGCCCCATGTTGTTGGCGTGATTCTGCGCGGCGATGGCCAGGGTGCCGCTATAGCTGAGGGCCGGGAGGCGAAGGCCGCCTCCACCCCCCACACAACGCACCCCCTGCGCCCGAGCCTGGTTGATCAGGGCCAGCATCTGCCCCTCCAGCCCCTGGCGCTGGGCCAAAGCCGGACTCAGGCATAAACCTAGCCAGACCCAACAAAAAAAGAGATGTCTCATGGCCCCTCAGAATGTAGGAATACTAACCACCCAGCCCCGACCGAATCAAGCAGGGGGGCTTAATCTACCCCTCGCCACGGTCGGCAAAACCCACCTCCCGGGTGGGGTTCGTATCAGACGACCAGGAAGCTGATCCAAGCGAACATGGCCCCGATGATGGCCCCCACTGCGACCTCCAGGTAGGTATGTCCCAGCAGTTCCTTTAGGGGCTCGGGTTTGGGGCCTTGCTTGCGAAGTTCTTGAAGTTCTTCGACCAGATCGTTGAGGAGCTGAGCGTGCATGCCGGCGGCCCGGCGGATACCGGTGGCGTCGTACATCACGATGAAAGCCAGCACCGCCGCGATAGCAAAGTAAGCGCTCCCCCAGCCCTCGGTGATCCCCACCCCGGTGGCCAAGGCCGAGACGGTAGCGGCGTGCGAGGAGGGCATCCCCCCCGTCTCTACAAAGCGTTCCCACTGCCACTCACGCTCGACGGCATAGTAGATAAGCAGCTTCAACACTTGGGCGATAAAGCTCGCCAGGACCGCCGTCCACAAGACTTGATTGGAGAGGAGTTCAGCCATAAGCGGGCGCAGATACCCTTAGATTTTACCTGGCAAAGTAAGGTATCTCCCGCTCGAGGTCTGCTTGACCCGAGTACAGACAAACCCGCCGGGGCCGACCCGGCAATACCGCAACAACCAAAGCCCTTACCGCGTTCCTCTACGGCGCATCGCTGCCTTGACGGTGTTGGCGAGCAACATCGCCACGGTCATGGGACCGACCCCACCCGGAACCGGGGTGAGGGCCGAGGCCACCTCTGCCACCCCAGGGGCGCAGTCGCCCACCAGGATATCCCGGCCCGCCTCGTTCTGCCCCACCCGGTTCACGCTCACGTCCACCACCACCGCGCCGGGCCGCACCATCTCGGGGGTGATGAACCCGGCCCGCCCCACCGCCGTCACCAGGATCTCGGCCCGGCGGATGACCGAGGGGAGGTCTTGAGTCTTGGAGTGGGCCAACGTCACGGTGGCATTCTCGCGCAGCATCATCGCCGCTAGCGGCTTTCCTACCAGGTTTGAGCGGTTGACGATCACCACCTCTTTCCCTCCCACGGAAATCCCGTAGTACCGCAACAGACGCATAATCCCTGCTGGGGTACAGGACTCGAGCCCCTCCAGACCCATCCACAGCCGACCGGCATTGGTGGGGGTAAGGCCGTCTACGTCCTTATCGGGGTCAATCGTCTCGAGCACCCGGTTGAAGTTCACGTGTTCAGGGGTCGGGGACTGCACCAGGATGCCGTCCACTGCGGGATCGGCGTTGAGTCGGCGGATGTGCTCGAGCAGGGCTTCTTGGCTCATGCTCTCGGGGAACACGTCCACCTGGCTGCTGAGGCCTAGTTTCTTGGCCTGCCGGTCCTTGAGCCGTACATAGGAGACCGAAGCCGGATCCTCACCCAGCCGCACCACCCGCAGGTGCGGCACATAGGGTAGCTTTGCCAACTGAGCGCGCAGCTCGGCGTATACCGCCTCGGCTACCGGGGGTCCTGCAAGTTCCATAGCTCTCCTCGTTTTATCGACCGCGCCGAGGGATCCCGGAACAACCCTCGTACGATTCCGAACAACTATTTCTCCTTCTCCACCGCCTGAATCTCTCCGCTTTCGATCCGTTTGAGCAAGCGGCCCAGCACCCCGTTGACGAAGCGGCCCGAATCCTCACCGCCATAGCGCTTGGCGATCTTGACCGCCACCTCGATGAGAGGAGCGTACGGGGTGGGCTCAAAGAGCATCTCGTAGGCCGCCAGGCGCAGTACCGCCAGGTCGGTCTTGGCCATCTGCCCAAAGCTCCAGCCCTGGATGGTGCTGCCCAGCACCTTATCAACCTCGGCCTCGCGATGCTGGTAGCCCTCGAGCAATCTTCGCGCGAACTCGAGCCCTCCCTGGTCAAGGAGGTCGTCGTAACCTTCTGTGGAGGAGTTACCCTCCTCGAGTTCTTGGCTCTGGCTGACGTGCTCCCAGGCTTCCTCCAGGCTTACCCCACCTACGGCGTGCTCGAAGAGCACTTTAAACGCGAGCTCACGGGCTTTACGACGCATGCTGGCCACCCCTCGATACGCTCGGCGAAACGACGCCACCCACCATGCCCAACGCCAACCGCCGAACGCCAAGCGCCTTTCCCAAGCATCTAGCCATTTCCACCGGGCGTATTGCGTTATGCAGCATTGGGCTCCTTGTACTCCACCGCCACCACGGTCACGTTCACCGCCCGAACTTTGAGCCCGGTGCTCACGGTAAGGGTTTCAGCGATGCAACGCTGGGCTTCTTTAGCCAGGTCGGGGATGGGCTTGCCGTAATCCACGCAGACCACCACATCCACCGTCAGGTTCTCTCCCTCCCGCTCTACCCGTACTGCCTTGGCCCGTCGCCCGGGGATTAGATCGCCTACGCTACGGGTTCCAGGCTGCGCCAGCCGAATGCCCTCTTGGCCCTCGAGGGCCAGGGTAACCAGGCCGACCAATGCGTTCTCGCTCAAATCGTAATCCACCATGAGCCCAGTCTACCGCGTGAAGGGAGGGATCAATAAGGAAGCGGCCACGTGCGAAAGTAATCCCGGATACGGCCCCACAGGCCAACCAGGCCGCGGGGCTCGAGGATCAGAAAGGCCAGGATCAGCACCCCGAAAGCCACGCTGCGCCAGGCGGAGAGCTGAGCCACATACTGGGGCCCAAAAGCCCCGGCGATTACGCTCAAAATCTCCGGGATCAGCACCACGAAGAAAGCCCCCAACACCGCTCCCAGCACGGTCCCTGCCCCACCCACGATGACGATGGCCAGGTACTGGATGCTAAAGGCCAGCGTGAAGTTCTCCGGCGCCACCGTCCCGATCAGGTGCATGAGAATCCCGCCCGCTACGCCTGCGTAAAAAGCCGAGAGCGCGAAAGCGGTGAGCTTGGCCCGCACCAGATCCACCCCGGAGAGCTGGGCCGACAGATCGTTGTCGCGCACCGCGAACCAAGCCCGGCCCGCGCGGGTCGAGAGCAACCGCTTGGCATAGAAAAACAGCGGGAGCGCAAAGAGCAGGCCCAGGTAAAAAGCTACCCGGTCATCGGTGAGGGGCAGTCCCAGGAAACGGTTGTCGGCGGGCAGGGTACGCCCGGCCACCCCGCCGGTAAAACCCTTCCACTGGCGAAAGATATAGTCCGCCAGCGACTGGAAGGCCAGCGTTCCGATAGCCAGGTAAACCCCTTTGATCCGCAGCGAGGGAATCCCCAGCACCACCCCGATCAAAGCCGCCACCACTCCCCCCATCAGGATGCCGCAAGGGGCCAGGTCTCCGCTGAGGTGGCTCGAGACATAAGCCCCCACCCCCACAAAGGCCGCCTGCCCCAAGGAGATCTGCCCCGCCCCACCCACCAACAGATGCAGCCCCAGCCCGGCCAAGGCCGCGATGAGGATCTGCGTCAGGACGAACAACGGGTACTGCGGCAAAAGCAGGGGCAGCAGCAGCACCCCCACCAACAAGAGCACTAACCCAAAGCGACCCTGAGGAGTATTGGCGTAGGCTTCATCCTGGCGGTAGGTCTCCCGCACCGTACGCGAGAAGCGGCGGCTGAAAGCGTCGGTGAGGGTTTGACTCAGGCGATACACGGAAAGCCTCCAACGCCGGGAGGGGAGGCGTTCGCCACAGCCGAGCCACCAGCCATGGGCCACTGGCCGTTTTTGACGTTCGACGTGCGGCGTAGCCCGCAGGACCGTTCAACGTTCATGCTCCCACCTTTGGGCTCGAGGGAAACGAAACCCCTACATCGGCGATATAGACCAAAGCCTCCAGCGTGCCCTGCCCCTCGAGGTAGCGGATGGGCAGGGAGAGCTGCACCGACCTCGAGCCGTCGTATAAAGCCTCGAGCAGCGCCCTGTAACGGCTTTCCACCACTCCCCGTTTGACCTTGCGGGTGCGGGTGACCTCCTCGTCGTCGGCGTGGAGTTCCTTGGGCAAAATGGCGAAGCGGCGCACCCGAAGCGCCTCGGGTAGGCTCTCGCAGGCCATGGCGATCTCCTTGGCGATGAGCCCGTAGACCGCCTCGCTCGCGGTGAGGCTTTGGTAGGTGGAGAAGGCGAGACCGCGCTTCCTGGCCCAGTTTTGGGTATTCTCCGGGTCAAGCTCGACCAGCGCGGTGACGAAGGGCTTGCCGTGCCCAATGACGACAGCTTCGCGGATATAGGGGGAGTACTTGAGGCGGTTCTCGAGGAACTGGGGGGCAAAGCGCGTACCGTCGGCAAGCGCCCCTACCTCTTTCAAGCGGCCCAGCAACACCAGATGCCCCCGTTCGTTGAAGAACCCCGCATCCCCGGTGCGGAACCAGCCGTCTTCGGTGAAGCTCTCCCGGGTGGCGGTCTCGTTCTTGAAGTAGCCGGCGAAGACTTGCTTCCCCCTGACCTGGATCTCCCCCTCGGGGCTGATGCGGACCTGGGTATTTCGCAAGGGCTTGCCTACCGTCTCGGGCGGGGCGTCGCCGGGGAGGTGGCCACAGCTGGTGGCGGCGGTCTCGGACTGGCCGTAAACCTGGCGGATATCCACCCCCAGCGCTCGGAAGAAGGTGAAGACCTCCGGCCCCAGAGGAGCCCCACCCGTCACCGCGACGCGACAGGCTGCCAAGCCCATACGGGCCCGCAAGGGCCGGGCCACCAGAGGGTAGGCGAGGGCACGCGCCAGGTCTAACCCCAAGCCCACCGGTTCACGGCGGAACTCCCGCTGGGCGGCCTCGAGCAGTACCCCTATGCCCCAGCGGTACACCGCTTTCTTGACCCGGTCGGCATCCTCCATGCGGCTGCGGATGAGGGCGGCCATGTCCTCCCAAAGCCTTGCCGGAGCCAGGTAGAAGTCGGGTTGAACCTCCTTGATATCTTCCCGTACGGTGATGGCATCCTCAGGGAAGTGCAGCACCAGCCCGTCTACCACCCCGCGCACTACGGTGAGCATCTGCTCGCCAATCCAGGGCAACGGGAGATAGGAGAACACCCACTCCTTGCCGGTGAGCTGGAGCACCTCGCCTACCGCCTCGAGCCCGGCGATGAGCTGGGCGTGGGTGAGCATGGCCAGCTTGCTGCGGGCGGTGGTGCCGGAGGTAGGAGCCAAAAGGGCGAGGGTGTCCGGTCGGACCCGCTCTAAAGCCGCCTCTACGGCTTGCCGGGCCGTTGGGGCCTGCCCGACCTCGAGGGCTCTGGAAAACGGCAGGATTTTCTCTCCCCAGTACTTGCTCATGCCGGCTTCTTCCCACACCAACACGAAGCGCAGCTTGTCCAGGTGGGGCAGCACCTTGTCGAGCTGCTCCTCGTCGGAGAGCACGATCCCCTGCGCCTCGGAAAACTCCAGGAAGTACCCCACTTCCTCGGGCATGGCGTCGGCGTAGATGCCCATCGGCATGGCTCCCAGGGCTTGCGCTGCGAGTTCGGCGGCCACCCATTCCGGCGCGTTCTGACCCAAGATGGCGAGCACCCCGCCCGGCTCGAGGCCCAAGCGGCGAAGCCCTCCGGCCAACCGCTGCACCTCTTCCCACAACCCCGACCAGGAAGTGGTCTCCCACACCCCGTAGCGCTTGACCCGCAGGGCCGGAGCCCTCGGCTTTGTGCGAGCCTGGTGACGAAGAGCAGCGATAAGGGTGTCCTTACCCATCTCCCCTCCCTTCGATCCCTAGGCCAACCCTTGGATGTTTAGCGGCCAGCGGTCTCACGCGCTCCTCCCCAGATAGGCCTCGGCCACGCGCGGATCTTCCCGCACGCCGGAGGGTTCCCCCTGGTAGAGAACCTCCCCGTACGACATCACCAGCACCCGGGTAGAGAGTTCGAGCACCGCCCTCAGGTCATGCTCTACCAGCATCAGCGTCACCCCCCACTCGCGCCGGGCGTCGAGCAAAAAGCGGGCCAAGTCCTGCTTCTCCTCCAGCGAGAGACCAGCCATCGGCTCATCGAGGAGCAGGAGTTTGGGCCGACCGGCCAAGGCCCGGGCTACCTCCACCCGCTTTTGCAAGCCATAGGGTAGGGCTCCGGCAAGTGCGTGGCGATAGGGAGAGAGGCGTAGGTAATCGAGGACTTCCTCCGCCCAACGGCGAATCTTCCACTCGGTGGGGGCCTTGGGCAGGAGATCGGTGTAAGCCCCCGCCGCCAGCTCGGCTCCCAACTTGACGTTGTCCAGGACAGTCATGCCGCGGAACAGCTCGAGGTTTTGAAACGTCCGGCCCAGCCCCTTGCGCACCCGATCCTGCGGGCTCTGTCCGGCTAGTTCCTCCCCTAAGAACACCACCTGACCACGCTGCGGCCTGTATAGACCGGAGAGCACGTTGAGCAAGCTGGTCTTTCCCGCTCCGTTGGGGCCGATCACCGCGAAGAGGTCACCTGCGGAAACCGTGAAACTCACCCCGGCCAGCGCCCTCACCCCGCGAAAAGAAAGGTGAAGGTCTTTGGCCTCCAAGACTCGGCTCATGTAGACCTCCTGACCCCAACCGATCGCCAACGGCCCGCTCTATAGTCGGCGTTTGGCCACGCTACACCCATCGCTTCCTCCTGCGGTAGCGCTTGGCTTCGGCAAAACCACCGGTGGCCCCCGCACCCAGGTAGAACTCCATCACATCAGCATCGGCCTGAGCCTCCTGGGCCGTGCCCTCGAAGACCACCCGGCCCTGCTCCATCACGTAGACCCGCTCGACGATTTGAAACGCAGCGCGGGCGTTCTGTTCGACCAGCACCAGGGTGAGGCCCTTATCGCGGCGGAGTTCGTCCAAGACCCGCATGACCTCCTCGACGAGTTTGGGCGAGAGGCCCAGGCTGGGTTCGTCCACCACCAGGATCTTGGGCTCGGTGAGCAGGGCCATCCCCAAAAGGAGCATCTGCTGTTCACCGCCCGAGAGGTATCCGGCCTGCTCGCCACAACGTTCATAGATGCGAGGGAAGCGGCTGAAGATCTCGTCGGTGATCTCTTTTTGGCGAGCCGGGCTCAGCCTGTGCGCGGCGGCGCGGAGGTTCTCTAGCACCGTCAGGTAGCGAAACACCGGGCGGCCCTCGAGGATCGCGGTAAGGCCCAAAGAGGCCACCCTGAGCGCGGGGGCACGGCTGGTGTCGTGCGGACCGATTGCAATCTTGCCATCCAGCACCCGCCCGTCGTACTGCGGCAGCAGTCCAGCCACCGCGCGCACCAAGGTACTCTTCCCGGCCCCGTTGGGGCCGAGCAAAGCTACGGCCTCCCCCGAACCCGCCCGCAGCGACACCCCTTGTAAGGCCAGGATCACCCCGCGGTAGACGACCTTGAGGTTCTCGACGTGAAGTTCGGCCATCGCTAAAGCCTCACACCCGCTCGATGCGCCGCTGCCCGAAGAGGCCGTAAGGCCGTAGCAGCAGCACCAACAGCACGATCAAAAAGGGAATGGCTTGGCTGATGCCGGGCAGGAGGGCCTCGAGGTACAGCTGGGAAAAAGCTTCGATCACCCCGATTATAAGCCCTGCCATCACCGCCCCCGCTACCGAGTCAAAACCGCCCAGAATCGCCACCGGAAACACCACCAACCCCAAGAGGATCAGATGATGACCCGGCCCACCACCCCCTGCCGCCCCGGCTAGGAAGGCTCCGCCGATGGCCGCCATCATCGCCGAGATACCCCAGGCGACAGCCACCACCCGAGGGGCGTTGATGCCCAGGGCCAGCGCAGCGGTTTCGCTCTCCGAGACCGCCCGCAAGAGAACCCCGTAACGGGTGTACTTGAGCATGGCGACGAGAGAGATCGCCAAGGGCAGGGCCAGGATCAAGCTCCACACCGCCTTGGACGAAAGAAACACCCCACCCACCTCAAAGGCCAGGTTAGGTAGCTCCTTGGGCAGTTGCGAAATGTCCGCCGCCCCCATGGCCTTTTGATCTGGCCCCCAGACGATGAGTGCGGTTCCGTCCAGGGTTGCCGCCAGGCCGATGGTGGCCATGACCACCGCGACCACGTTGCGCCCCAGCAGAGGCCGCACAAACCCCCGCTCGACCAACACGCCAAATACAAACGCCAGCGGCAAAGCCAACAGCATCGCCAGCAGCACCGGCAGGACGAGCGAGAGGGTGTAAGTCAGGTAAGCCCCGATAAGCAAAAACTCGCTGATGGCGAAATTGGTGACGCTGGTGGCACGATACACCAACACAAACCCGGCAGCGATCACCGCGTACAGTGCCCCGTTGGCCAGGCCGTTGACGAGGGTTTGCAAATTGAGGGCTAAGTCCATGTCCTGGGTGCGCCGTCCCGCCGACTAAACCTTTGAACCGTCCACCCAATCGGTGATGGCGTCAAAGCGGGCATCTTTGACGTTGGCGCGGTAGAGCTTGGTAAACGGCAGGCGATGGTTGACCCAGTTCAGGTTACGGAACTGGCCAAACGCGTTGTAGTCGCTCATGTTCTCTAGCGTCTCGATCATGCCTGGACGGGTGAGCTTACCGGCCTGGGCAGCCCGGCGCATAGCCTCGGCAATGACGTCCATGGCCGCCCAAGAACCCATGTAGTAGGTGGGGCGGTAGCTGAGGTCACGGCCTTTGGAGCGGCGCAGCGCGCGAATTTGCTCCACGGCAGGGATCAGCGTGTCGTAGTAGTAGGCGTTGTGGTAGGTCACAATGAAGCCATCGGCAGCCGCCCCAGCCCGCTGCATCAGGGCCAATTCGGCAGAGTAGTAGGTACCCATGAAGGTGGCGCGCACCCCTTGTTCGCGGGCAGCCCGCACCAACAGGGGCTCTACGGTCAGTACGTACCCCTGGAGGATGACGAAATCCGGCTGGGCCTGGCGCAGCTTGGTAACGATGGGGGTGGCGTCCGAGATGGCCAGGGGGGTTACTTCCTCACCCACGATCTGGTAGCCTCGCTTGGCAGCTTGGTCCTTGATGAACTGGATGTTGTCCCGCCCGAACTCGGAGTTGGAGTAGACCAAAAAAATCTTGGCTCCCCGGCCACGAACGCGCTGCACTTGTTGCAGCAAAGCCCCGGCCATGTCGTTGTAGGTGGGGCCGAAGACGAAGATGGTGGGGTAGGTTTTGGGGTCAGCCAGTTCGTTGGCGAAAGAGGTAGCGGTATAGGGCAGTTGCAGCCGGGTGATCTCCGGGGCCAAGGCCTTGGACAGCCCGGTAGAATCTCCATAGACGAACAGCAGTTCGTCCGGCCGCTCCCGCTGCACGATACGGTTGAATGCCGCAGTCCCTCGCGCCACGTCGTAGCCGTCGTCCTCCACGATCAGCTCGAGCTTCCGCCCCCCGATTCCCCCGCTGTCGTTGATGCGGTCAGTCTGGTCGCGGAAGGCATCGAGCCCCGCGTTCCCCGCGAAAGCGAAGGCTCCGGTAAGCGGAAGGATCGCAGCCAGCTTAACCGGGCGCGACTGGGCCAGCCCGATCATGTAAGGGCTGAACACGGTAGACGCTGCCAGACCGGCCTTCAACACCTGACGACGGTTGACCTTCATCTCGGCCTCCTCAAAAAGCAAAATGTTGTATGCCTCCACTTTACCGGTTTTTGCTCCCGTTGCAACCTAGGGGCGGCTAATCCACCGCGTCTTGCGTACGACTATGCGTGGTAAGGTTGGCAAAGGGGCCGCGGGTGCTGCGGCTCGAGGGCGAACCCGGTGTATCTAGGTTTGGTAACTTGATTTGTGCTGACTCAGACGTCGTACGTCGAACGTCATACGTCGTACGAAGGGGATTGGTCCCCTAGGTGTACGAGCTTTGCTCGTCCCGATAGGGAATCGTCCCTTGGGTGTACGGCGGTACGCCGTCCCGATAGGGAATCTACCTCTGGGTGTACCGGCCCTGCCGGTCCCGACAGGGGATCGTCCCCCGGGTGCACGGAGCTTGCTCCGTCCCGTAGGGAATCTACCCCCGGGTGTACGGCGGCACGCCGTCCCGATAGGGAATCTATCCCCGCGTTTAGCGTAAGACGTACGACGTAAGCCGCGTTTAGCGTTTTGCGTACGACGTACGACGTATGACCTAAGTCGCGTATGGCGTACGACGTAGGACGTATGCCAACCTCACCCCAGCCCTCCCCTGCTAGGGGAGGGAGCACCTCGCGTTTAGCGTAAGACGTACAGCGTACGACGTACGACGCAAATCGCGTTTATCGCATGAGGTATCAGTCCCCCGAACTGCTCTTGAGCGCCCGTTTAAAGATCTGCGGGGCAAAATCCGCTACCGCACGGAGGAAACCGGTGATGCCCCGAGCCCGCCCGGGGGTGATGTAGACCGGCACCCCCCGATGTTCAGCCTCGAGCCTTACCGGCTCGGAGACATCGTGGCCGACGTAGCTGGAAATGATCATCAACCCGTGGGCCCGCTCCACCCGGTTTTGGATGCGGCGGATCGCCTCTCGCCCCGAACTGTTGGCGTCGGCGTCAAACCAGTCCAAGCGCAACCCCTGGGCCTCCAGGAAGGGCACCATCCGGCTCCTGAGCTGGGTGTGCCCCCCTACCACGATGAGGTACTCGCCGTGAAACTTGGGCAGCCCCTCGTGCAGCAATCCTTGCGGGGTAAGGCCCTCGAGGGTGTCCGTGCTGCCGTCTAGCTGAGCGAGGGCCGCCGAAGTAGCCTTGAGCTCCTCTAGGTATAGCGCCAGCTCAGGGTCGGTGGGGTTTAAAAACAGCAGGTTACGTAGGATCTCCCGCGCAAGCTCGAGGTCTTTTTCCGCATAGTAGGCCACCTCGAGGGCTTTGCGCCAGACCTCTGCGGCTTTCTTGTAGGCCCCGCTACGCTCGAAGTGTTCGGCCAGATCGAACATCACCTCTAGAGCACCAGGGCGGTGGCGGAGTTCGTCCTCAAGCAGCTGGCGGGCTTCCTCAAGCCGCCCCCGGGCATACAGTGCCGCCAGGTATTCCCCCCGTACCTTCTCGGCTTCCTCGCTCTGGCGGAAGCTGCGGGAGAGCCGGTAAGCGAGGGCCAGCTGCTCCAGCGCAGGATGCGGGGTATGGGCCAGGGCGGAGGTCAGCAGGCGAAAAGCCTCCCAGGGGCCCTCGAGCTCCTCCACCAGGGCCAACACGCCCTCGAGCTGATCCTGCACCGCTTCCAGCCCAGCGTCGCGCACCCGGCCCAAGAATTCCCGGGCCAGCACCGGTTCGCCCGCGGCCAGCGCCTCCTGCGCCATCTGGTAGAGCACCGGAAGCGGGTAGGCCCTGAGGGCGTGGGCCCGTTTGTGATCCCCCAACACTTCCAGCATGGGGTAGCCGAGGGCCCGCTTGGTTAGGGCCAGGTAGTGGTAGGCCAATCCGGCAGACTCCCCCCGGCCCTCGCGGGCCGCGCGCTCGAGGTGTTGCAGGGCCTCCGGAAAGCGCTCCTCGCGGTAGCGGAGAAGCCCTAAGGCCAGCAAAGCCATGGCGTCCTCGGCTCTGGCTACCGCATCGGTGAGGTAAGGCTCGACCGCTTTGAGTTCGATCAGCAGGACGTCCTCCAGCCCTTCTGGCCCCCGCACCCGGAGTTGGGTCAAGGCCAACCCCAGGGCC